>CALZRN010000034.1 GCA_945828585.1 uncultured Bacteroidales bacterium
TTGGTTGGGAGCACCCGCAGATCTGCTTGCACCTCGACCACGGAGACAGCTTCGAGCTCTGCAAATCCTGCGTGGACTTCGGTTTCTCCAGCGTCATGATCGACGCTTCGTCGCTGCCTTACGAGGAGAACATCGCCCTCACCAAGAAAGTCGTTGACTACGCTCACCAGTTCGACGTAACTGTAGAGGCTGAGCTCGGCGTGCTCGCAGGTGTGGAGGATGAGGTGGCTTCGGAAGTAAGCCATTACACCAAACCCGAAGAGGTTGTTGATTTCGCTACCCGTACGGGCTGCGACAGCTTGGCTATCTCTATCGGTACCAGCCACGGTGCATACAAGTTCACTCCGGAGCAATGTACCCGTGACCCGAAGACCGGCCGTCTCGTTCCGCCGCCATTGGCTTTCGACGTGCTCGACGCTATTATGGAGCAGCTTCCGGGATTCCCGATCGTTCTCCACGGCTCGTCTTCTGTTCCGCAGGAGTATGTGGATATGATCAACCAGTACGGCGGCAAGCTGCCTGATGCAGTAGGTATTCCTGAGGAGCAACTCCGCAAGGCTGCCAAGTCTGCTGTTTGCAAGATCAACATCGACTCTGACTCCCGTCTGGCTTTCACCGCTGCAGTTCGTAAGGTATTCGCTGAGAAACCGGGTGAGTTCGATCCGCGTAAGTACTGCGGTCCGGCACGTGACCTGATGACCGAGCTCTACAAGCATAAGATCATCAACGTCCTCGGTTCCGACGGCAAAGCAGAGTAAATCATAAATTTGAAATCATAAATCTGAAATCATAAAATGGCTTTACCATTTATGACCGCTGAAGAAGCGGCTGAATTGATTCAACATGGTGACGTCTTGGGCATGGGTGGTTTCACGGCTACCGGAGTGCCCAAGGCCGTTCCTTTTGCCCTTGCTCAGCGTGCAGAGAAACTGCACGCACAAGGCATCCCCTTCCGCGTGGGACTGGAGACAGGTGCGTCCATGGGTGACAGCTGTGATGGCGCTTTGGCACGTGCGCACGCTGTCGAGTTCCGTACCCCCTATCAGTCCAATAAATCCATGCGGGAGGAGATCAATGCCGAGGGTACCCACTATTTCGACATGCACTTGAGCCACATGGCGCAAGATCTGCGTTACGGCTTCCTGCCCAAACCCAACTGGGCAATCATCGAGGCTTCGTATGTCGGAGAAGATGGTACCATCGTGCCGGCTGCCGGTGTAGGAATCATGCCGACCGTCTGCCGCATGGCGGATAAGATCATCGTCGAACTCAATGAGATGTTCCCGGCTTCCATGCGGGGTATGCACGATCTCTATGAGCCGCTTGATCCTCCTTGCCGCCGTGAGATACCCATCTACAAACCCTCCGACCGCTGCGGCTCGGATCATATCAAAGTAGACCCGGCTAAGATTGCTGCCGTTGTGAAGACCAACCGTCCGAACGAGATTGCTGCTTTCACACCGGTGGATGAGACAACCGCCAAGATCGGTGCGAACGTAGCTGCCTTCCTGGAGGCAGAGATGAAAGCCGGACGTATCCCTGCGTCCTTCCTGCCGATCCAATCGGGTGTGGGCAACGTAGCCAACGCCGTCCTCGGCGAGCTCGGTAAGAACCCGCATATCCCGCCGTTTGAGATGTACTCCGAAGTGATTCAGGACTCCGTCGTGGATCTCATCAAAGCCGGACACTGTAAGTTCGCTTCCGGTTGTTCCCTGCGTCTCGTGGAGAGCAAGATGGCGGAAGTCCTTGCTGACTTGGATTTCTACCGCGACAAGCTCTTGCTTCGTCCGCAGGAGACCTCCAACAGCCCGGAGATCGCTCGTCGTCTCGGCATCATCGCTATCAACACCGCTCTCGAGGCGGATATCTACGGTAATGTCAACTCGACGCATGTGTGCGGAACGAAGATGATGAACGGTATCGGCGGATCGGCTGACTTCGCGCGCAACGCGTACCTTTCTATTTTTACGACGGCTTCCACCGCCAAGAACGGCGCTATCTCGTCCATCGTACCGATGGTAACCCACCTCGATCACTCCGAGCACTCTGTGAAGGTCATCGTCACCGAGCAAGGTGTAGCCGATCTGCGTGGTAAGAGTCCGCGTCAGCGCGCCGAGGAGATTATCAATAACTGCGTCGCTCCCGAGTATCGTGAGATGCTCCGTGACTACCTCAAGATCTCCAAACACGGCCAGACCCAGCATAACCTCTCATGCGCCTTCGCAATGCACGAGGAGTTCATGAAGTCCGGAGACATGCGTAACACCAAGTGGGAAAACTATATTCGATAGTTTCTTAAAAAATCCAAAAAAATGACACTTAAATTTGCAAGTGTCATTTTTTTTGTGTACCTTTGCACCCGCAAAGCTTAATCATGGGGTATTAGCTCATCTGGCTAGAGCGCAACACTGGCAGTGTTGAGGTGGGGAGTTCGAGTCTCCCATGCTCCACATAGGAGACAGCGGTTCTTAGCCCCACGAGGGGGCACGATTATTGCGGCAAGCGCAATTTTCGAGTCCGCTATACTCCACAACGTTTCGTTACCTTAAATAACCCCAAAACAAGACTCTCACCATAGGATTTTGGATGGAGGAGACGTAGGCTTCACGTGCTAAACCATAAGTGGTAATAAAGGTTGGTTGTATGCCATACTTCCCGATTTTCTTCCGACGTACTCGATGATATAGCAAAAATTCGCTATTCACAAGGTACGTCCATACATGATTGTTCGTCAATGAAAATAACTTGCCTCTTTCCCCCTTCTAATCGAGGGGTAATAGTCTGCTCCAATGCAAAAAAGCATCCATCCAATCGCGCGGATGGCTGGTACGCGAAAGAGGCATGGAGGAGGTGAATGCCAACAGAAACATCGAAGGTCGGTCCTAGAGCAGATGAGCAGTTGTTTTCTTAAACTATACACACCCGCGCGTGTGTGTGAGATTTATAAACAAGGGTGTCCGCCGGTCTACCCGTCCGCCTAAAAACTTCGTCCATTGCGTCCGAATCTTATTCGGACATCCCCTCAAAAAACATTGTCCATTAGGTCGGATATTATCCGACATCCGCCCGACATCCGCCCGACATCCACCCTATAACTGCCTAATTACTGCCTATTTGAGGCCTATTTACGCCTCAAAACCGCGACGTGACCGCGACCTCTACGTACTGTTCAAAACACCTGCTGAAGCCGCTAACCAGAAACGTTTCGCCGCCATCGCCCGGATCGTTGCACGGATGAAGGCGGAGGGCTCCATCACCCGTAAAAGGAGCGGATTTTTTGTCTTTCTACTTTCGACTTTCTACTTTCGACTAAAAATCTTCGATTTTCCTTGCATATATCAAAAAAAAGTCGTACCTTTGCAGCCGCTTATTAAATTTTTTTCAACCATGAATGCAAAACAATCCTCTTCTCTGAAGATCATTACGATTGTCGCGATGATGTTTTTGTACGCGATGATCTCGTTTGTGACGAACCTTGCTGCGCCTGTAGGTAAGATCTGGGGCGCATCGTTTGACGACCCTGCCCAGGCGGAGCGCATGGGTATGCTCGGTAACCTATTCAATTTCCTGGCGTACCTCATCATGGGTATTCCGGCAGGTAACTACCTCTCTAAGTACGGCTACAAGAAAACCGCCCTCACGGCGATCTTCTTGGGCTTCATCGGCATCGCCGTACAATGGATGAGCGGTGTCTTCGATAGTTTTGCGGTCTATCTGGGCGGTGCGCTGCTCGGCGGCTTCTGCGTATGTATGCTGAACACGGTAGTGAACCCGATGCTGAACCTTTTGGGCGGCGGTGGTAACCGTGGTAATCAGTTGAATATGGTCGGCGGTACGCTGAACTCTCTCTCGGGTGCGTTGACGCCGATGCTGGTAGGTGCGATAATCGGTGAGAGCCTTGCGGGCAAGCAGATCGATGATGTGAACGTCGTGCTTTATATCGCGATGGCTGTCTTTGCGTTGATCTACCTCATCATCCGTTTCACGCCGATAGAGGAACCCGCCGGCGCAGGTCAGCAAGTGACCTACGAGCGTACGCCCTGGGCTTTCCGGCACCTGACCTTAGGTGTGATCGCAATCTTCTTCTACGTCGGCGTGGAGGTCGGTATCCCTGCTACGTTGATCAGTTATCTGACGCCGAAAGTAGGTTTTGCGGCTGCAGGCCTGATTGCCGGTCGTTACTGGATCCTCATGCTCATCGGCCGTTTCGTAGGTTCGACGATCGGCGGTAAGGTATCCAGCCGCACGATGGTCATCTGCGTAGCTACGGTAGCTATCGCCCTGATGGTAGCCGCCATGCTGATCGGCGACTCGATCATGGCGAAGACTATCGTTCAAGGCGCAGTAATCGACGTGCCCTTGGCTTCGACGCTCTTGGTTCTCTGCGGTCTCTGTACTTCGGTGATGTGGGCAGGTATCTTCAATATGTCCACTGAAGGACTCGGCAAATATACTGCCAAAGCTTCGGGTATCTTCATGATGATGGTCGTTGGTGGCGGTGTCGTTCCGTATCTCCAGAGTCTGATAGCAGCTCATAACTGCCTGTTGAGTTATATCGTTCCGATCATCGGCGTGGCGTTCATCCTCTATTACGCTCTCTGGGGATCGAAGAACGTCAACACGGACATCAAGATTGATTGATGTCCGCTCATTAGGCGTGAAGAAAATTGCCTGTAGGAAAATCAAAAGGACAGCCGCGTGGCTGTCCTTTTGTCGAGAAGAGGCGACTCGAACGCCCGACCCCTACGTCCCGAACGTAGTGCGCTACCAACTGCGCTACTTCTCGCTCGCTTTGCTCGCTTCGATTATTTGCTGGTGCAAATTTTCTCGTCGCTTTGCTCGCTTCGATTATTTGCTGGCGCAAATTTTCTCGTCGCATTTTTCAAAAGCGGGTGCAAAGGTACTGCTTTTTTCTGGAATACGCAAATTTTTTTGCAATTATTTTGCACTTTTTCGCTTAAAAGTGCGTTTTCCGGGTTTTAAAGGCTCCGATTGTGCCATTATTTGTCGTACATCGGCCTCCGTCATCGCTTCGGCATTGGTACCCTTCGGAATCCGGTAATTGCCCTCCGGCGTATGGATATATGCGCCGTATTTGCTGCGCAGCACCTGTACCTCTCCCCATTGATGAATAGGTGTGGAGGCTTCCTGTTTCTCGTGAATGAGAGCAATCGCCTCCTCCATCTTCACCGTCAGCGGGTCTTTGCCCTTCGGAATAGAGATGAACAGTTTGTCATAATGTACGTACGGACCATACTTACCTTCACCGATGATCACCTCATTTCCTTCGTATTCACCGAGAGAAATAGGCAACGCGTTCTTGAATAACTCCAGTGCCTCCGATAAGGTAATCGAGTAAATCGACTGACCTTTCTTCAGACTGGCGAAACGCGGCTTCTCGTTCGTCGCATCGCCTATCTGCACGCACGGACCGATCTTGCTGATTTTGGCTATTACCGGCTCGCCGGTGGCAGGGTCGTTTCCTAACAGCCGACCTTCTACTTTTCCCGATGGAATCGAGGAAAGTAAGGGTTTTAAGGTCTTGTAGAACTTATCTACTGTCTCTTGCCAATCGGCGCGACCGACGGCGATCTTATCGAACTGCTCTTCCTCGTGCGCCGTGAAGTTATAACTGAGGATGCTCGGGAAATGAGCCACCAGAAAATCATTGGTGATATATCCCAGATCGGTCGGCATGAACCGCTGGCTCTCTGCGCCGTATAACTCACTCTTCTGCTTCTCGGTCACCATGCCGTTCTTCAGCGTCAGAATGGCTGTATCGCGTTTCTGACCGGCTACCGAACCTTTCTCCACATATTTGACCTTCTGGATGGTCTCGATGATCGTGGCATACGTGGACGGACGGCCGATGCCGAGCTCCTCCATACGTTTGACGAGGGTGGCGTCGTTGTATCGGAACGGCGGTTTGGTATAGGTCTGTACCGCCTCTGCGCCGATCATCTTCAGTCGCTCGCGTTTGGACATAGCCGGTAGTATGCGACGCTCCTCCGACTCCTCATCCGTCGATTGGACATAGACGCGGGTGAAACCGTCGAAAGTCACTACTTCACCGGTGGCGACAAACGCATATTTGCAGCCGTGGATAGAGACCTCGATGGTGGTCTTCTCGCTCTGAGCCTCCGCCATCTGGCTGGCGATAGTGCGTTTCCAGATCAACTCATATAACCGCTGCTCGTCGCGATTGGCTCCGGCGGTAAGGGCATTCATATACGTCGGACGGATCGCCTCGTGAGCCTCCTGTGCGCCCTTGGATTTGGTTCGGAACTGGCGCGTGTGCACGTATTCCTTACCGTATTGCTCGGTAATGACCTCTTTTGAGCTGGCCAATGCCAAGGTCGATAAATTGACGGAATCCGTACGCATATAGGTGATTTTTCCGCTCTCGTACAACGATTGCGCCAGTCGCATCGTCTTGGAGACATTGTATTTGAGTTTTCGCGCAGCCTCCTGTTGGAGCGACGAAGTGGTGAACGGCGGCGCGGGCATGTGTGTCACCGGTTTGCGTTGTACGTCGCGTACGATGAACTGCGCCGTACTCAGACTCTCCAAGAACTCAATCGCATCTTTCTTATGCGAAAAACGATGGTTCAGTTCGCATCTCAACACCGACGCGTCACCCGGATTTACCCCGATGAAATCGGCAGAAATTCGATATGCGGAGGATGCACGGAAGGATGCTATCTCGCGCTCTTTCTCTACAATCAGACGCACCGCTACGGATTGTACACGACCGGCCGAAAGACCCGTCGTCACTTTCTTCCAAAGGATAGGAGAGAGCTCAAAACCGACAATACGGTCCAGTACCCGTCGTGCCTGTTGCGCGTTCACGAGGTTATAGTCGATATCCCGCGGGTGCTCAATCGCCTCTAAGATCGCCGACTTGGTGATCTCATGGAAGACGATACGCTTCGTGTCTTTCGTATCCAGCCCCAGCACTTCCTTCAGATGCCACGCTATCGCCTCTCCCTCACGGTCCTCATCGGAAGCCAGCCAAACGGTATCCGCCTTCTTCGCCTCGTGTTGCAACTCCTCGATCAAACGCTCTTTATGCGGGTCAATGGCATAATGCGGCATATACCCGTGCTCAAAATCGATACCCAGTGAGTTCTTACCCACTGCCTCGATGTCGCGCACGTGACCCTGACTGCTCAGTACGTGGTATTCTTTACCTAAGAATTTACCAATTGTGTCCGCCTTGTGCGGAGACTCTACTATAACCAGATTTTTGCTCATACGTTCACTAATAAATAAGGTGTACCCTCAAAAAATCGCCGCAAAAGTAGTATAATTAATTGAAATATGCAAATTTTTTTTCTTATCCTTGCATATATCAAAGATATTTAGTATCTTTGCACCCGAATTGAAAAAAATAGTTGTAAAATTTTTTAAAAAATATTTGCATGAACGTTTTTTTAGTCGTATTATTAGTGCTCGCGGGCGTCGCGCTTTTATTAGTGGAGATGTTCCTATTACCGGGTTTTGGTATCGCGGGCGTGAGCGGTTTCGGTTGCCTCTTGGCAGCGATCGTAGTGGCGTATGTCTGGATTGGTCGCATGGCGGGGTATATCACCCTGGCGGCAGGCCTCGTCCTCTCGGCGCTGGCTATCTGGGGATTCCTGCGTAGTCGTGCGTTGGATAAAATGGCGCTCGATACCAAAATCGACAGCCATGTCGAGATGGCGCACAACAAACTGAACAAGGAAAACCAAAATAAATCACAAAACTCTAAGGAGGAATAATTATGGATGTATTAACTATCGTCGTGATGACCCTGGTCTTTATCGGGTTGATCATTTTCTTCTATTATGTGCCTTTCATGCTGTGGATCAATGCCGCAGTGAGCGGTGTGCACATTAGTCTCGTACAACTCTTCTTGATGCGTATCCGTAAGGTACCGCCTACGAAGATTGTGAACTGTATGATTGAGGCGCACAAGGCCGGTCTGACGGATGTCAAGCGTGACGGTCTGGAGGCGCATTACCTCGCCGGCGGACATATAGAGCGCGTCGTACACGCCCTCGTCTCTGCGAGCAAAGCAGGTATCGCTCTGCCTTTCCAGATGGCTACGGCGATTGATCTTGCCGGACGTGACGTCTTCGAAGCCGTGCAGATGAGTGTGAACCCCAAAGTCATTGATACGCCGCCGGTAACGGCTGTAGCCAAAGACGGTATCCAGCTGATTGCAAAAGCCCGTGTGACTGTCCGTGCGAACATCCGCCAACTTGTCGGTGGTGCCGGAGAGGACACTATCTTAGCCCGCGTAGGCGAAGGTATCGTCAGCTCTATCGGTTCGGCGGAGAGCCACAAACAAGTGCTCGAAAACCCCGATTCCATCAGTAAACTCGTGCTCTCCAAGGGCCTTGACGACGGAACGGCTTTCGAGATTCTCTCTATTGATATAGCGGACATCGATGTAGGTAAGAATATCGGTGCGCAGCTCCAGATGGACCAAGCGAACGCGGATAAGAATATCGCCCAGGCGAAAGCCGAGGAGCGTCGCGCCATGGCGATTGCCAACGAGCAGGAGATGAAAGCCAAAGCCCAAGAGGCACGCGCCAAAGTGATTGAGGCGGAGGCGCTCGTGCCGCAAGCGATGGCAGATGCCTTCCGTAATGGTAACCTCGGTATCATGGATTACTATCGCATGCAGAACATGCAGGCAGACACGGCTATGCGTGAGAATATCGCCGGAGGAGGAGAAAAAAAGACGAAGAAGTAATCGGAGGATAGAGGGGGCTGGATAAGGAATGCGTATAGCATTAATGCAATACCCGATAGAATGGGCAAATCCCAAGGCGAACCTTCGGCTCTTGGACGAGCGCTTGCGGGCGATAGCCGGCCAGGCGGATATAGCTGTTGTACCGGAGATGTTCTCCACCGGTTTCTGTACCGATCGTCCCGGTCTGGCAGACGAGTGGGGGACAGGCGAGAGCTCCGTGGCGCTGCAGCACATGGCGGACACGTATCACATAGCGATCATCGGCTCGATGATGGTCACCGACCATGGCAAGCTCTATAACCGCGGGTTCATCTTCCGCCCCGACGATACTCCCCAGTATTACGACAAGCATCATCTCTACCGTTCCGGCGGAGAGGCGGATTTCTTCACGCCCGGTAACCGGCGTACGCTCTTTGAGTATCGCGGAGTGAAGATCCGTCTGGCGGTTTGTTATGACCTTCGTTTTCCCGTATGGCTCAGGCAGGACAAGAACGACATGTACGACATCCTCGTTTGCGTGGCCTGCTGGCCTACGATACGTATCCAGTATTGGGACGCGCTCCTGCCTGCCCGCGGAGCGGAGAACCACTGCTACGCCATCGGCGTGAACATGGTCGGTACGGATGGGATGCAACTCGACTATAACGGCCATTCCGCGGCCTACGACACTTGGCTCAAAGACATAGCCGGCTTTGAGGATTATGAAGGCGCGACGCGTATCGTCGATCTCTCTATTGAGAAACTGCGCCATTTCCGCGAAGTACTGCCGCAATGGCAGGAGGCAGATGACTACCATCTGAATACTGACTACTGAACACTGACAGCTGAATGCAAATCAACTGGAACATAAAACAACTCTCTCAGGAGGAGACCGCAACGGCTCAACGTCTGAGTACCGAGTTGGACATCAGCCCCGTGGCGGGGCGTCTCTTGGCGGGACGAGGCATCCGTACGGCGGCTGAGGCACGCGCGTATATCCGTCCGTCGCTGGACAGCCTGCATGACCCCTTCCTGATGCGGGATATGAGTGCGGCTGTGGACCGGCTCTGCCGCGCTATAGATAATAAGGAGCGCATCATGGTCTATGGCGATTATGATGTGGATGGCACGACGGCGGTGGCGCTCATGTATTCTTTCCTTCGTACCCAGACGGATAACCTCATCTATTATATCCCCGACCGCTATACCGAGGGCTACGGTATCTCTACTAAAGGTATTGACACCGCCAAAGAAAAAGGCTGCACACTCGTCATCGCCTTGGATTGTGGTATCAAGGCGGTGGAGAAGATGGCTTATGCCCGTTCCATCGGTGTGGATTTCATCATCTGTGACCATCATACCCCGGGCGACACCCTCCCCGGTGCCGTCGCGGTACTGAATATGAAGCGCTCCGACTGTCTCTATCCCTTCAAGGAGCTGAGTGGCTGCGGCGTGGGGTTCAAACTGGCGCAAGCGTACGCGATGCGGCGCGGCATGGACATGCAGGAGGTCTATCGGCTCCTGCCGCTCTTGGCGATGTCCATCGCTTCGGATATAGTGCCCGTGACGGGCGAGAACCGTATACTGGCTTTCTACGGCCTGCGTGCGCTGAACGCGATGCCGTCCGAGGGTATCCGCGCGATCATGCAGGTAGCGGGCATTGAGGGTAAGACCATCACCATCAGCGACCTGGTCTATAAGATAGGTCCGCGTATCAATGCCGCCGGACGTATCAAGAGCGGCGCAGAGGCGGTGCGGCTGCTCATCAGCCATGATGCAGAGGCGGCTTTGCGGTTCGCCAAGGAGATCGATTCCTATAACCAGAACCGACGGGATTATGATACCAAGACGACCGATGAGGCTCTTGCGCAACTGCAAAAAGACCCGATGAATTCGGCTAAATTTACTACCGTCGTCTTCTCTCCCGAGTGGCATAAAGGGGTAGTGGGCATTGCCGCCAGCCGCCTAACGGAGACTTTCTATCGGCCTACGATCGTCCTGACCGCCGGCGACGATGATATCATCAGCGGAAGTGCACGTTCAGTATCGGATTTCGATATATATACGGCGATCGACTCCTGCCGCGATCTGCTCACCAATTTCGGCGGTCATAAGTTCGCCGCCGGACTGAGTATGCACCGCAAAGACCTGCCGGAGTTCCAACGCCGGTTCGAGGAGTACGTCGCTAAGCATATCACCTCGGTGCAACGAGTGCCGACCTTAGATATAGAGGCGGAGGTCGAACTGAGCGATATGAACTGGAAGATGTACAAGATCCTTCAGTGTCTGGAGCCTTTCGGTCCGGGCAACGAGCGTCCGCTATTCCTCTGCCGTCATCTCATCAATAACCGCAACACCCGCGCTGTCAGCGAAGGCAGGCACCTCCATCTGGACCTCACGGACACCGTCGTTGCGATGGACGGCATAGCCTTCGGACACGGCGATAAGGCCGACCACCTGCAGAACGGCAACGCCGTCGATGTATGCTTCTATCTCGAGGAGAACAGTTACCGAGGCCGCACCACCCTCCAGATGAACGCACAAGACATCAAGCTCAATGAATAACCCCGAATCCATCACCCGCCATGAAAGAGATATACACAAAAATTACTGTCCGCAAGGATGAGATGTACGATAAGGAACTGGAGTTCTTCCTGCATGATTATCCCAGGGAAGTCAGTGAAGTGGACGAATATGCGACAATGCTTTATGACTCGACCAAAGACGAGGAGATTATCGCTATTGTCTCCCGCATGGAATATGAGCAGACTCCCGAGCAGGTATTCTCTCCTTCCGGTGAATTTGAGGACATAGGTATAACGTATGCCACGGGCATCCAGTATCGTCTGCCGGATGAGGAGAGAGTATATGAACACCCGGTCGTAGAGCAGGCTGTCGGAAAGCAGTTGGAATGGAGAATATATCTCGATTCCCAGAAAAAAGCGGTCGAATGCTTTATTGAGTTCTATATGTTTTACCGGGATCAGGACGGGGATATCCGCCGCATCCATAAGGATAATCTCTCTTATCCGCTGATGATTCCCGCGAGAGATACGGCCGGTGCTTATATCACTATTGTGGTCACCCGCGGAGCGGAAGAGAACCTCGGTCTGGGACGTTACTATTTTGCCTTCCTCCTGCGCGACAAGAAAAAAAAGCAGATAGGCAAGCCGATCGTGCAATATTTGAATATCGCTCCCTCCAAGCCCCATTATACGCCTCCGCGCTCCACTGAGATGGTGGGAATGGAGGCGATTTACGACCAGATGGGGGTCTTGGCGCAACAGAAACTATTCAACGACCAGCGCCGCGCGATGAACCTCCTGCCGATGCCTATCAATCTCAATGCAGCCGTGATGGGAACGAAAGGGTCCGGTAAGTCCGCTTTTGCTCAAGTCTTATTTGATTTCTATCTCCGTAACGGCTTGATAGAGAAGGACCGTCTGGATGTCGTGGATGCGAGTACGTGGTCTCCTTCCCTTCGGGAAGATGACTCGATGTTGACGGATTGTATGTCCTTTGCTTCAGGAGGAATGCTCTACATAGAGAATGCCGGCTCGCTGATAACTACGGATACGCGTGGCAATAAGAACCGTGCCGTCCATACCCTGGTCAGCCGCTTGAAGGAAAACGCCGACCATGTAGCCGTTGTGCTCGCCGATACACCGGATCGTATTACCGAACTGCTCTCTATCGCGGATCTTAGGTCGTATATCGATCAGATATACAAACTCCCGGAGCTGACGATCGATCATATCATGTCCATCGCCGAGAGAGAGTGTACAGCGCGTAAGTTTGTCCTTACGGAGGATACGAAAAAGTCGATGAAATCGTATCTTTCTTCGCTTCCTAACCCTACTTCGGAGGACGTGAACACGCTTATCGACAAGATGATCTCTCACATGTCCTACCGCGTGGTGAATGATATGTCCGATCTCTTCCTGACGAAGGAGAAACTGACTACGATTTTGCCCGAAGACGTACCGCAACCGCATGTAGGAGGATTTGAGGAGTCGATGTCGAAGCTCAATAAACTCGTGGGGCTTAAGAACCTCAAATACAATATCGAGACCCATTTGAACCTTGTGCGTTTCTCGCATCTGCGCCAGCAACACGGCCTGCAGGTCTCTATCCCGCCGCTGCACATGATTTTTACCGGTAACCCGGGAACGGGTAAGACGACTGTGGCAGGGCTCTTGGGCGAGATATACGCTTCTCTGGGCATCCTCAAGACCGGACACGTAGTCAAGGTCGATCGTAAGAAACTCGTCGGCCAATATATCGGTGACACCGAGGAAAATACCAAGCGTGCGTTGCAACAGGCGCATGGGAACATCCTCTTTGTGGATGAGGCATATACCCTGGTCGGCGATCCGGATGACAAACGCGATTTTGGTCCGAAAGCGCTTGATTGTCTCCTCGATGAGTTGGGAAAAGAGAATACGGATATGATCATCATTCTCGCCGGATACCCCGATGAAATGGAGCAGTTGCTCAAATCCAATAAAGGTCTTCAGTCCCGTTTCCCCTATACCTTCCATTTCGAGGACTATACGGAGGCTGAGCTGTTAGAGATTGCCGTCAGGACGGCAGAGGATAGCGGTTATACCTTCTCCGACGAGGCCTACGAACGTCTCCGCGAGTTGGTTCACCGGGAGGTGACGCAGCGGCCTAATAAGGAGGACAAGCATTTCGGTAACGCCCGCTATATCACACGCCTGATCTCTACGCGTATCATCCCGAATATGAGTCGTCGTGTGCTATCTTCGGTGGACGCCGATGCTTCGCCGCTTGTCCTGTCGCGTATAGAGGCAGCAGATATACCGATGAAATCGGCAGAAACCGACTATACGATTGATGAAACGCTGGTTGCGCGTACCCTTTCCGAACTGGATGCACTGACCGGTCGCGAGGAGATCAAACGTACTATCCATGACCTCGTTGCCTTGGCTCGTACCCGGCAGCAATCCGGTGATGAACAGGCTTATTCCATCCCGCTTCACTGGACCTTCACCGGGGCTACCGGTACCGGCAAGAGTTCGGTAGCTCGGCTCTTGGCGCAGTTGCTGTATGCTTTCCATCTGATTTCATCGGATCGCATGACCCAACTCCGTATGCCTCAGACGGCGCAGAACACATGGTCTTCCTATGATATCGATCTGCTCTTGCGCGATACGATGAAGCGAGCGGGGCACGGTCTGCTCTTCATTGATCTGGATGATATCGCCGGAACGCATATCGACATCCAGTGGCTGCGATGCAAACTGACCTCGCTGACCGCAGAGATGCCGGGCTCGTATGCCTTTGTGATTGCTGTGGATGACAAGCGTCTTCAGACGCAACCGATCGATATGCCGCTATCTACCTCTGTGCTCCATTTCCCGGACTATACGGTCGATGAACTGATGGAGATCTTAACCCAACGGCTCGCGAACCAGGGCTTCAAGCTCTCTATCGAGGCGGCTCAGGAGATATACCAACGTATCCTGCTTCTCTCGCAGAACCGTCCCGCTCTCTCCAATGCCCGTACGATCAAGCATATCTGTACGGCGCTCACGGCGGAAGCACAGTTACGCCTGCTCGATGCGCAGAAATCATCGATTTCAACGGATAAAAACGAACCGGTAGAGATCACTATTGACGACCTCTCTTCCGTCAAGTGGAAGGAAGTGCATAATCCTAAAATCGGTTTTTAAGGACAGATATGAGAAAGGATAACAAAATACGTATTGTCTTCGTCTGCCATGGGAATATATGCCGTTCCCCGATGGCGGAATATATCTTCAAATATCTGGCGAAGGAAGCAGGCGTAGAAGATCGCTTTGAAGTGTCATCTGCTGCGGTTTCAACGGAAGAAATCGGCAATGACATCTACCCGCCTGCTAAACTCAAACTGCGGGAGCACGGCATTCCTTTCGGTCCGCATAGAGCCCACCAACTGACCAGGGAGGAATATGAGTACAACGACAAAGTCATTTGTGCAGATTTCAATAATCTGACGTATATTCCTCATATTGCTCATGTGGAGTACGACGATATTATGGAGTATTTCGATACGGATGAGAAGACCTCGCTCATGATGCAATGGGCCGGTGATAGGCGGGATGTATCGGATCCTTGGTACACCCGTAATTTCGAGGCTGCCTACCAAGATATATACATCGCTTGCAAAGCAATATTGGAGTACTATACGGAAGACTAATAAGGAGTGTCTATGAACGAGTTTAAAAAAGGAACAGGCATCGGGAACTATGTGGTTCTTTATCCCTTGACCCGTAAGGAATATACGCAGACCTATTGTGTGGCGGATAAAGATCATTTTCAATTTTTTATGAAGGTGTATGACATGAATCATATACCCGATTTCTTACGGAACGGCGAGGATCCGCAGGAGCTTTGGGCGTATAACCACTTGGGTCTCTGCGACTATCTGCCGCACCTTATGTGTTCCGGACGGGAAAAAGAAGGGAATGCCGATATTGTATATTTAGTCACCAAGTATTTCAGCGGCAAACTCCTCTCGCAGTATATAGAGGAGAACGGTCAGCTGACGCAGGGTGAAGCGCAGGCGATAGCCCTGGCGTTGGTCAAAGCTATCCAGCATCTCCATAGTCACGGGGTGTACCATCTGGATATAACGCCGCAAAACGTCCTTATGGAGATCAATAGTGACGGCACCTATACGCCGAAACTGTTCGATCTGGAGTATGCCTGCGAGCGCCGACCGGCCGGGGAGGTAGCCTATAAGGCAAAGCGTTTTGAGAAAGTCGATCCCTACTATTCTCACACCGATCTGTTATCGTCCCAGAAAGTGAACGAATCCGATGATCTTTTTTCCATTGGAGCTATCCTCTATACGATGCTGACGGGCAAAAGGCCTTGGGATGACTGCCCCATCACGCCCGATATGCCGTTCGTGGAGCAGCATATCAACATGGTACGATGGCGGAAGGATCATCCGGTGGACTCGCTTCTGAAAACCCTCGTTTCCGTTCATCCGCCTATGTACGAAGCAATGGCGCGAACGATGGACGGTAGGATCACGAACGAGGAGCTGGAGCGGTTATTGGAGGCGCAGTTGAGTGAGGTAGGCCGGAAATCGCGCATCAATGTAGATGTACAAGCGCTCAGCAAAGAGAAGAAGATGGGATTTGCAGAGATAGCCGGCATGGATGAACTCAAGCAGAACCTCGGACAGCGGGTTCTTTGGCCGTTGAAGCATCCGGAGAAAGCCATGCAGTATCGCCTGCACTTGCCCAACGGCATCCTTTTCTACGGACCTCCGGGATGCGGCAAGACCTATTTCGCTTCCAAACTGGCAGAAGAGCTGAAATGGGAGATGGAGTTTATCAGTACCGCATCGCTTGGCAGTGCCTACCAGCATGAGACGCAGGAGAATATCCAGAAGATTTTTCTGAGGGCGGAGAAGCATGGTCATTGCGTGCTTTGTATCGATGAAATCGACGGAATTCTATCCGGCAGGAAAGAAGTATCAGGCAATTCCAGCCATAACGACGAGGTCAATGAGTTCCTCGTGCAGATGAACGAGTGTCATAAACGGGGTATCCTGGTAATCGGTACGACCAACCGCAAAGATATCATCGACCCCGCGGCGCTTCGTACCGGGCGTTTCGATCTGCTCATTGAGATCAAAGCCCCTGACCTGGAGATGCGCAAGCGGCTCTTTGAGATGTATCTCGCCAATCGCCCTCTGGCGGAGGATCTGAATATCACCGAGTTGGCAGAACTGACGGAGGGATATGCCTCCTCGGACATCCCGTTTGTGGTGAACGAAGCAGCGCTTTTTGCCGCCATCGCCGACCAGCCTGTCACCCAGACTCATCTGACGAACGTCATTAAGAACCATCCCTCGTCGCTATTGATCACCAAACCCAACCGCATCGGATTCCAATGAGTGTTATACCACGCAATATAGTAGTCTTTTGGATTGACGAGGCGCCCCGTGAAGATTTTCTGATACGCCTTCACGAGGCCGGAATCCAGGTCTTTATGAAGGATAATTACGTCGATGGTGTTCAGTGGTCATCTCCTCAACGAGCAGACCCTCGTCCGCCTCAAGTATGTCCAACCCAATAAAAACGATACT
Organism: uncultured Bacteroidales bacterium; assembly: GCA_945828585.1. Taxonomy (GTDB): domain Bacteria; phylum Bacteroidota; class Bacteroidia; order Bacteroidales; family Paludibacteraceae; genus Colicola. The sequence continues at coordinate 16,827 of CALZRN010000034.1, forward strand.
ACTACAAAACGCTACCCCTTCTTCGCCCAATACGATGTGGTGATGATGAGATTATAAAATTATAAATGATACAAATATGTTGACAAATCTATTTATTACAATTTTTGCTGGGTTGCTTGTGGCAATAGCAACACCGTACATTTTGAAACGTATAGAGCAGCAAAACACTCTCTTTCGGAATAAATTTTTTTATTCCCTTGAAGCCGTTAACCAAATGGCGAGAAAGCATAATTTTTCGCATTGTGAAAAAAGCAAGTATCTAAAAGATACTGTTTTGGCGGAGTATTATGCAGACTCATTTACATCTATTACCGTTGATGAAGATGGAAAAAGAAAAATACTCCAACTTCCCTACGAAGAA
>CALZRN010000035.1 GCA_945828585.1 uncultured Bacteroidales bacterium
ATCATTCAAAAGTGTTTTGTCTGTTTTTTTCTTAAAGTTATCGCATCAGTATTAATCATAAATCATGCCTAATCACGTAGTAGGGCACTCCGGTCGCCTTCACTTCTTCCTCATAGCGGTCGAACAACTCCTCCCGCATGGCTTGCGAACCATTATATCTCGCCGGATCGGGTACCCATGGTATATCCGGATAGGTCAGCAGATAGAGGTCCATCGGGTAGGTCTTGATGGCCTCGGTCAACCACTCCGGCACTTCTCCAAACGCGTACTCAAACCAAACTTTCGTCACGATCAGCTCTGTATCGAAGAAGTACAAGCCTACCTCCGGCTCCTCCCTAAAGGGAAGAGAGGTTATCTCTTCTATCTGGTGTCTTGCTATCCCGCATAGTTCGTCGTAGGTGACCTCCGTTGATCCTTTCCGCTCCACATATTCCCGTGCGTACTCCGGTACATACGTACCCTTGAACTGCTCCGCCAGCTCCCTTGCTAACGTGCTTTTCCCCGTACTCTCCGGCCCTATGATTCCTACTTTGTACACCTTACACTATCGCGTCAACATCAGTTTGATATTCAGACCTACGTTATCCGCCTTGACAGGGTAGGAGGACGAGATAAGCGGAGTCGTGCCCTGGTGGTCGTAGAAGAGCTGGAGGTTGATCTTCTGGCTTAGGACGTAGTCTGCGGAGATCTTGATAGCAAAGACCTTATTGCCGCTGGAGGCCTGGGTGATACCTTCCTCTACCTTGCGCAGCAACATCTTTACGTCCTTATACGATACATCGACCTGCAGCTTCAGGTCATTGCTGACTTTCTTCTGACCGCCGTCTTTCTTCTTGGCGATGAAGTTGAGGTTCTTGATCGTGTATCCGGCGCCGATGACGAACTCATTCGTGTGTCCTTCGGTCAGTTGTACGGAGGTCACGTTGAGCGCTAGGTTACGCTGCTTGCGATATTCCGCCTTGACGCTCAGGGAGTTCTTCATCGTCAAGTTCAGACCGATGAGCGGCGAGAAGGCCTCCGTCAGGGTGACGTTACTGATGTCGTACGCCGATGACGGACGCGGAGTGTCGGTCGTTACGTCGCGCACGAAGCCCACGGACTTGTCGCTGCTGTTGGCTCCGACCCAGGTGGAGTAACTGCTGTACGAGCCGATCGCGTACTTGCAGGTATATGCATGCGTCAGCGTCACGGATTTGAAGTGATCCTTCATCCATGGCAACTTGCCCAAACCGTCGTACGTCACAGACCAGTTCGGTAGGATCTTCAGGAACCCGAGGAACGGATTCATGCTCACTTTGTGCGCATCGCGACCTGTGTAGGCTGCTAGGAACGCCGGTACCAAGACATCCGCAGAGTTGTTGTTCACCTTGCCGTGCTTGGAGGGGTCGTACGTCGTGCCGGCAAACGGCGTGCCGCTGATGAAACCGCCATCGGGGAGTTGGACTCCGGCATATTGCGCTTGCACGCGCGATTGAATAATGTCACGGTTCGCGAGGAACTGGTCGAAAGCAGAGTTCGCGAAGTTCTCCTCCTGACTGCCGATGCGGCTGAAGAGCGTTCCGATAGCGCATTGGGTGATGTTGAACGAACCGGTCATATTCTCCTGCAGATCCCCGTAGGAGTAGATGATCGAGGTGTTCTGAGCCATATATCGTTTACCGTTCAACTGTACCTTCAGACCCGGCAGAGGCTCTAAAGTCAACTTGATATCCAGATCGGAGGTGTGGGCTCTGGTTGCCGGCTGTACCACAGAGGTGTCGCCGGATAACCAGCCTTCTCTCTGCGCGCGTTCCACCATGTCATTCGGGATGAAACCAAAGGCATAATCGAAGCCCGGTGCATAGCGGTTATTCACCCTGCGCTGACCCATAAATCCTGCCTCCGGCTCAAAGCCCGGCAAGGTCAGGGAGTTCGTCTCGCGGTAGGTCACCTGCAGTCTCCGAACCATCGTGCCGACATACGTGAATATCTCTCCCGCTATCTGCGCCGGCGTGCGTTCATTCGGATCCTTCGTGCTTACGGTGATCGTCGCTGCGGCGCAATCCGCCTTCGGCGTGATAGAGACTTTCGTGTTACCCGACGGCTTGAAACTAACCGGCACGGCCTTACCCGTCGAGTCTGCTACCGCTACTTTGACCATCTCGCTGTTCAGCCTGTGGGTGATCTCCGTCGCCTCACCTTTCTTCAAGGCAATGGTCTGGGTGTAGGTCTTGGGCTTGAAATTCCGCCGGCTACCCCGACCGCTCCAACGTTGCGTCGTCGCCTTCCAGTATTTGGATTGCCCGTACCAGGCCTCAAAATTGATACCTCCATCGACCTGCCAGCTCTGCATGCTGCTGACTGTGTTTCCTCGATCCACGCCATTTGTCGTCGAGGCGGTACGGGTCCAGTTGTAGTTCGCGTTATACGAAGCGTTCGCCGTCAGGGCGTCCAGACCCGGAATGCGGTTAAACGGCACGTTCCAAGAAGCGGTGAAGACCTGTTGGTAGGTATATGGCTTACCCCATTTAGCCAGAGACCGCTGAATAGTGTCCTTCCATGCCTCGTACTGATCGTGGTTGAACTCCTCGTCGAAATAGCCGCCCTTGAGGATCTCCGGCGTGTACTTACCCTCGTCGATAATGGCGTTCATGGCGCTTTGGAACGAGAACTTCATGTTCTTCGTCAGGTCGTATTTGATATCTACATTACGGTCCCAAGTGAAGTCCTTGCTGAAGGTCAGGTCCATCGCTTCGGCTGAACTGCCCGTCAGGTCACGCATCTTCATGTGGCTGAAGGTACGGTGCATGTTCGTGTTGAACGACCACGACTGCGGCAGGTAGTAGAAATTCATCTCCTTGAGGAACTTCACTTTCTGCACTTTCTCCACCTTGCTGAACGGCTCCCACGGCTTGGGGTTGAAGTTATAGGCGTATTGGAACGAACCCTTATGATCCGTCGTGATATTCTTCTCCATCTCCGGAGAGTGCTCGGTCTGCTTGTTGTACGACGCGGAGATAGAGAAGTTCGCCGGGTCGTAGAACATATCCCGCTTCTTCGAGTGGATATTGACCTTCAGGTTGCTGACGGAGAACGAGGTGGACTCATGGACGGTGTTCGTCATCTTTTTGATGGAGTCTTTCTCCGCCTTCGTGTCGTACGTGTCGAGGGTCTCGCTGAGTTTTACATCCGTATCCAACGGGTCGTAATCCGGGCTGGTCGTCTCGTTGCTGTAGGAGACGTAGAGCGGCATCTGGATCTTCGCCTTCTCCGGGAACAAACGTCCGGCCTCGAGGGCGGCGCTGACGGAGATCTGATAGAAATTATCCATGTTGCGATCCAGCACATTCGACTCGATCGATCCGTATCCGGCAGTCTCTAACCGTCCGGCTACATTCACTTGTGCGATGTCGCTGATGGCGAGCACTGCGTTTGCCATAGCTGCTACGCCGCCTTGCTCGTTGAACTGGCTGAGTCGCAACTCATTGACCCACACCTCTCCGGAAGCGTCGTGCTGACCGTTATTACGAACACCGATCATGATGGTACTCACTTCCTCCAAGGTCGGGTTTCCGAGCACGGTGATCTTGTTCTGCGGCTTGTCGTTAGCGTCGTCGTAGATGACGTACGGGATAGTGTTGCTCACACCTTCGTTGCCGGAGCGTTTGGCTTGGTTGCGGGCTACCTTGGCGTCCGTGAGGACCTTGAGCGGGAAGTCGAACATGTTCGCCGTAGGCCAAACTTTCTCGCGGTCGGCTGCATTGTTATTGTTATACTGACCCGGCGCCGTCAGATGCAGCGGGATCTCGTATTCGTAGTAGTTGTTCCTCAGGTCCGAACCCAAACGGATGAAACAGCTCAGATCGCCGTCCTTCAACTCCGGATCGATGGTACTCATCTGCTCCGCGTGGACGAACATCTGCAGGTTCTTATACTGCCGCATGTCATAGCCCGTGTTCTTATACATCGCCCGGGCATCGTGCGGGCTGAGGTTCATGACGCGCATCACCATCGCTTGCTCGTTCTGGGCAATGAGTTGCGCCTGACCCGGATCGGTCTGCCGGCTTACACCCGGAGGTAACACGTAGTTCACCGGCGTACGGGTACTGTTCTCCTCGATATTCACAGTCTGTATGTCAATCGACGCGCCGCTGTTCACCGCCGTTCCTATCGGCGCAAGGTCACGGGTGTACTGCCGCCAATCGCCCCGGACGAGGTCTAACGTCGCGAAACGCAGGTGCGTCTCTTTCTCGCACCCCGTCAGGTACATACGCATGAAGCGGATGGATTTCCAGTTGCGGATAGAACCTACTTTCTTTACCGTCGCGCTATCGCCTCGCAGAGGAATCTTGAACTGATACCAGGTTACATCTGCCGTCTCGCCGTTACGCAGGGTGACCTGCCGCACTTTCTTTTCCGTGATATGCTGACGACCCACCTCCATCATATCCGGACGGAGGAGCACTTTGTACTGGTAGTATTTCTCGTACTCGTTGAGGGTGTTGTCGAGATTGATATCTTCGATATCCGGCGTCAGCGTCGAAGCCGTTCCGTAACTCTCCGTCTGTTGCTCTGTCGCCGGGGAGTTACCCTCCGTACCGTTGAAATGCTTGTAACGGTTCAGGATCGACACCTCTTCTTCATCATAATCCGAACCTCTGTAGTAATGGAAATTATCTCCTGCAGGGTCATTCCTCGGCGAAAAACGGTCGCGACCCCACGCGCTCCAAACATCCGCAGAGACCTTGCCTTCCAACTCCGTCAGGTACTGACGGTAGATAGACCAACTCAACTCCTGCTCCGTGCTCAGACCGTTCAGACCGACATCCTGCATAGCGCGCGAGCCTTCTTCGTTACTGAAGGCTACGACGGTACTCGTCGTCCGCGGTACCAAACCCCAGATCGTGCTATCCACACGCCCCTGGTCCGCTGCAGAAACAGGCAGACCATGCTCGAAAGCCTTCTTTCCGTCACGCAGAATATCCTCGCTGATATCGCCGAGGTTGATATATAACTCGCCTTCGTACCCGTCGGGGTTCGTCAGCGCCGGATCCATCAGCCAGAACTGGATATACTCGATATTCGCTTTCTCGAAATCCGTATTGTCCAACTTACGCATGATACCTGCCCACCGCTTCTTCGGGCTCGTCAGCCGTCCATCGGTGCCGATCTCGCTGGCAGAGACGTTGTATTGTCCGCGCTCGGAAGGGTAGTATGCAAGGTTCAGCACGGCTAATTTCGTATCTACGTTACTTGCCTCTTGGCGGTTCGGGTAGATCTCATCCTGATAAACGATACGGGTCCTGTGGTCGCTGAGTGCCGCCAGGTCATCGCGGATATGTGCCGGCGTGTTCGTCTGCGGGTAACCGAAAATAGGATCGACAATAAACCAACTCAAATGCGCCCTGTTCTTGTTATAGCTCGTCTGATTGATATCCTTCGACTCATCGAAAACAGTCGGCGTAGAAGCCAGGAACCAATAACTTGGGTAGTGTACGTCGATGTTCGTCGTCGTGTTCTCGAAATCATCGATATATGCTGTACCCACGCGTCCTACGTCGTTCGTGTGACCCGGTATAAGGTGTGCAAACTCTGCGTTGATCTGGAAGGTGGAAGGCGCGGTCGCGGTGATCCAGGGGATCTTGTCGATCGCGTTCGTCAACCATTGCATCTCTGTCTTCCAACTTCCGTTGATGCCCCAGATGGTGTTCGCCAACGGTTCTGAACCCGTGTTCACTTTCGTCGTCAACGGCCGCTCGCGAAGGTGCATGATCGTTCCGCCGAGGACGAGGTCTTTGTTGAACTCGTACTCCAGATGCGCCCCGAAAAGGCTCTTCCGCTGCATCGAGAACGTGCTCTGGTTCTCCAGTTTTACATCCACATTCGTACCGCTCTCGAGGATCGAGGTGTTCAAAATGGTCACAGTTCCCATCGTGTAATCGACGGTATAATCGACGTTCTCAATCAGCGTCGCACCGCCGGCGGTCACGGTAACCGAACCCCTCGGTACGTTCATCGCACCCAACCGGATCTCGCTGCCGTTGGTGCCTTTGTATTTACCGGTGAGGTGGAATTTATTCTTCTCGCTCAACTCCTGCGCTACCACCAGGGTCGAGTCGTACAACTCCTGATAGCAGTATTTCTGCACGAGCCTCGGGTCTTTGCCCAACGCGTTCGCCAGATGGCTTCCGAACGGCTCCAGAACCGGGAAGATGATCTTACCGCCGCTCGAATAAACGGTCAGACCCTCGATGAAGTCGAACCGACCATCCGGGCTGGCGTTATGTTTCTGATCCAAACGGTCGAGGTTCATCACACGGATCAACTGCTTGCCGCTGATCGGACCTTCGTTCAGATACTGGATATCCGTTCCCACCGAGTCGTTCCGGTAGGTCACGTATAACTCAAATTTCTCCTGTTGAATACTGGTTGCGCCGAGCGAGTAGATGTTCTTCATCATCAGGTCCCACGTACCTCTGTTCTTCACACCCGGAGCGTTTGCGCTGCTCTTTAACATCTTCAGCGCTAACGCGTTCGGCGCCCGCAGCTCTTCTCCGCCGTCCGTCGAGAACTCGCCCACCTGATAAACCCTTCCGTTGTACGTGTACTCATATGCTACCGCGAGCACCTCGTCTTGGTTCAGAGCGCTCTTGAGTGATATATATCCCAGCGCACTATTCAGCGTGTACTCGCTGCTGGTCAGCAGGCGCGCACTCTCGATCTTCTCGAAATCCAAACCGCCTTCCATGCCCTTCTGACCTTCCAGCGCGGTACTCGTCTGTTGCAGGTCGCGGAACGGGGTCGTGCGGATGAACTCATACAGGGTGTTGCCGTTATTATCCGGGCTTCCGGTCGGCGTGCCACCCCAGTTAGTGATGGTATGGCTGCTGTTCTCTCCAAGATCCGTGAAGGCGACGATGTTACGCGCCTGGTCGTAGTTGCCGCGTTTGTTCGTGATCCAGACCTCGATCTTATTGATCGTGATTCCGCTCGCTATATACGGCACAGAAGCCATCGCCTCTTCGTAGTGATCGCGGAAGAAATGGCTCAGGAAGAAATGTCGGTTCTCGTCGTAGTTATCGCCGCTGACGTCAAACTTCGTCGTCTGTGCGCCGCCCTGACTGCTGACCGTCTGCGCCTCGCTGTTCTGCTGAGAAATCAATGCCTGGATTTTCAACTTGCCGAACTTCAGATTCGTCTTGATACCGAACAACGCCTTGCTGCCCCTAATCAACGAACTCGGCAGATCCATCGTTACGTTTCCGGCCTCTATCGACTGGATGATGTCATCATCTTCGCCTTTGTAATTCAGTTTCAGGTTCTGCTGGTCGAAGGCAAAAGATGCCTCCGTGTTGTAACTCATGTTGAAGTTCAACTTCTGACCCACCTTACCTTGGATGCTCGCCTGGATCTTCTCGTCGAAGTCGAAGATATTATTGTTCCGCGCGCGTAAAGTAAGAGACGGATTCGCGATATATTGGTGCTTGAAGCCGAACAGCAACTCCGCGCTTCCCTGCATCTTCAGTTGTACACCGCCCGGACCGAACACCTTGTCCGCCGGACCGATGTTAAACTTCATATCCGTGATGTCGAACTTCTTCTCGTTATTGTGCTCCACTTCGCTGATCTTCTGCTGCCAGTATTTATGCATGATCTGCCGCTCCGCAAAGTGGTTATACTCCTCTTGCGTCAGCATGTACGGCGTCGTGATATCCGTGTCACCCATCTTCGTCCGGATGATATACGTGCCGCTTTCCGGCTGGTATTCTACGGTCGTGGAGATATTGTTCGGATCCTGCAGATCCAGCGAACTTGTCGGCTGCATCAACTCTCCGTAGTTCTGCGCCCCTAACTGTTTCACTCTCGTCGGTGCCCAGTAACTGCTGTCCGTCTCCGTCACATAGTCCGCTGCGCTCTCAGGGCTCCCGTCACCCGTAACCGGTAACCCGTCACCCTTCTCTCCCTCCCTTGAGGGGAGGGGCGGGGTGGGGTTCTTTTCTTTTGCCTTCTTCTCTGCTTCTTTTTTCGCTTTCTCTTCCGCCACCAACTCCTTCAGCGTCTTCGGCTTCGTCTGCGCATAAACGCCCTCGGCTACCATCGGTAACCAAAGAACCAGACTAATCAGCAATATGTATGGTATTTGTCTTTTCAATTCGTTTCTGTAACTCGGTCTGTACTCTGTCAGCGGCTTTGCCACGGTCTGTATTCTGAGGTCAACCTGGCAGCGGTCTACAGCATCTTCAACGCTTCGCGAATGACAGCCTCTACTTTCATATCCGGCTGTGCCTTCAGAATCTTATCTACCGCTTTGCCGCTGGCTGCCGACGCAAAACCAAGCATCGTCAGCGCGCTGATAGCCTCTGCACGAACACCATTCATCATTTCATCATTTAGCGCAGCGTCACCATTAAAGAGTTCCGTCGGATCGCCGCCCAGATCTAACTTAATCGCCTTGTCCTTCAGGTCTACAATAATCCTCTGCGCGGTCTTCGGACCCAGGCCCTTCACTTTCGCCATAGCCTTCGCGTTCCCCGTAGCGATCAGCATCCGCAGTTCCTCTGCGCTGAAAGCACTCATGATCATCCGTGCCGTTGCTGCCCCCACGCCGCTAACCGTCAGCAGCAACTCAAACAGCTGCCTTTCCGCCTTCGTCACAAAGCCATACACCTCATGTACGTCCTCACGGATAATCTCCGTGATGAACAACTTCACCTTTTCGCTTTCGACTTTCGACTTTTGACTTTCGACTTCTTTTCCCACCAGCGCCGAGTAACCCGGCAGCGTGATAGCAATTCCGTAACCCACTCCGGCAGCCTCTATAACCGCCTCCGTCGGGTTCAATTCAGTCAATATTCCTTTGATATATTCGATCATCGTCTTTATTTTTCTTTGTCCTGTTCTCGCGCATTTTTGCGCGAACCCTGTATGTTTATTCCGCCGGATTTTATCCGGCTATGCACAAAAAGCCTGCAAATGTACAACTTTTTTTTTATATACGCAAGCACGCGCGCATTTTTCTTATAAAATGTGTGCATTTTGTTAAATTTTGAATTTTGAATTTTGAATTTTGAAATATTCTTCGTACCTTTGCATGCTCATTATGTGTGTATTATGACTGAAATTTCTAAATACGGTGAGTTTGGACTCATCAAACATCTGACAAAGGACCTCAAAACGGTCCAGCCTTCGACGAAGAAATCCGTCGGAGACGATTGTGCCGTCATGGATTTTGGCTCCAAAAAAGTCCTCATGACAACCGACATGCTTCTCGAAGGCATCCATTTCAACCTCGAGTACGTGCCCCTCAAGCACCTTGGTTACAAGGCGGCTATCGTCAATTTCTCGGACATTTACGCCATGAACGGTACGCCGACCCAGATTACCGTCTCGCTCGGTATCTCCAAGCGTTTCTCCGTCGAAGATATCGAAGCGCTCTATTCGGGCATTCGTCTGGCGTGCGAGCGCTATAACGTCGATCTCGTCGGAGGAGACACTTGCGCCTCCATGACCGGTCTCACGATCTCCATCACCTGCCTCGGAACAGCGGCGGCTAAAGACATCGTCTATCGCAACGGAGCCAAACTGAACGACCTCATTTGCGTCTCCGGCAACCTTGGAACGGCGTATATGGGTCTCCAACTCCTCGAACGCGAACGTCTGGCGAACGCCGAGCAGCCTGACTTTGCCGGTAAGGAATACCTCCTCGAGCGCCAACTCAAGCCCGAAGCCCGCAGAGACATCTTGGAATCTCTCCGCAAAGCCGGCGTCAAGCCCACAGCGATGATGGATATCTCCGACGGCCTCTCCTCCGAACTCATGCATATCTGCTCGCAATCGAACGTCGGATGCTGCATCTACGAGGACAAACTGCCCATCGACTACCAGGCTGCGGCTTTAGCCGAGGAGATGAACCTCAATATCGTCACGTGCGCCCTCAACGGCGGAGAAGACTACGAACTCCTCTTCACTTGTTCGCTCGACGACTACGAGAAACTCATCCCCGTGGACGACCTCTATATCATCGGTCACATTACCAAACCCGAATACGGCTGCAATCTCATCGGCCGAAACGGCGAAGAACTCGCCCTCAAGGCACAAGGATGGAATGCTTTTGAAAATGACAAATAATAAATCACAAATCACAAATCACAAATCGTCGGTCAAATTGTTTTTGACCGACGTAGATGGTTGCCTCACGGACGGCGGCATGTATTACTCCGCCGAAGGCGAAGTGCTCAAGCGTTTTTGCGTCTATGACGGCATGGGCATGGTCTGCCTCCAGCAGGCAGGCATCCCTTGCGGCATCCTCACTTCCGAGAACTCGCTCGTCGTCAAAGCCCGCGCAGAGAAACTCCAACTCCGCTACCTCTACCTCGGCGTCGGCTCCAAGGTGGGCAAGTCCGTCACCCGCTATGATTTTTCGGGTTCTTCTGTTTTGCATGGTTCCTCTCCGTCCGTTTCGCCCGAATTAAATTCGGGCATCGGCTCTGCCGAGCTTCCCCCTATGACCAAACTCGCTGCCGCTCAGGAGATATGCGCCCAACTCGGCATCACCCTCGATGAGGTCTGCTACGTCGGAGACGACATCAACGATATCGACCTCCTCAGCGCCGTCGGCTACCCCTGTTGCCCGCCCAATGCCCGCCCCGAAGTCAAAGCCCTCACACGCGATTCCGGAGCAAAAAACGACATACAGATCCTTGTCACCCCCGGAGGACAAGGAGCCATCCGCGAGATTGCGGATCAAATACGGTCCTCCATCGGATGCTCATCGGATGCTGATCGGATGCTCATCGGATGCTCCATACGACGTTAAGCCAAGGAAAGTACAAAAACAATGCGAAATATAGCGGTCATATTAGCCGGAGGAATCGGCAGTAGAGTGGGAGGAGAGACCCCGAAACAACTCTTGCCTCTTGCCGACGGGCGCTCTATCTTGGAGCATTCTATCGATGCCTTTGAGGCCTCGCCATGCATCGACGAGATCGCTGTTGTCATGCACCCTGACCACATTTTTTCCCTGCAAAAATTATGCCAATCTAACCGCTGGAAGAAACTGACAAAAATCATCCCCGGCGGCAAAGAGCGTTGGGAAAGCAGCTACAATGCTATCAAAGCATTCTGTTCTCCCTCCCTTGTGGGGAGGGATGGGGTGGGGTTATTGCTCCACGACGCCGCTCGGCCGTTTGTCTCCCGGCGCATCATCGCCGATGTCTGCCAAGCCCTCGAGACCCACGAAGCCGTCACGGTCGCGGTGCCCGTCACAGATACCCTCTATCGGACGGAAGACAACCAAGTGCAGGAGATACCCGACAGAAAAACCTTCATGCGTGCGCAGACCCCGCAGGCTTTCCATCTGTCCACCATCGCTGAGGCATTTGAGGACGCAATACAAAAAGGCTATATTACTTCTGTTACAGACGATGTAGCGGTCTTGAAAGCCTTCAGCCCATCCACCCCCATCTTCATCGTCCCCGGTGAGGAAACCAACAAGAAAATCACATACCCCGAAGACTTATGAAAATCATCCTTTTAGGCACTACATATCCTTATCGCGGCGGACTGGCTACTTTCAACGAACGCCTCGCACGGCAGTTCCAAGACGAAGGACACGAGGTGGAACTGTGGACCTTCACGCTCCAATATCCCTCTTTCCTCTTCCCCGGGAAGACGCAGTATTCGTCCGAGCAACCACCTGCAAATCTCGCCATCCGTCGAGTCCTCAACTCCTGCAATCCCTTCAACTGGCTACGTGTCGGCCGTCAGATTCGCAAAGCCGCTCCGGACATGCTTGTCTGTTGTTACTGGATGGCATTCTTTGCCCCCGCGTATGGACTCATCTCTCGCATGGCGCGCAGAAACGGCAAGACCAAAACTATCGCGCTTGTGCATAACATGATGCCGCATGAGCCATCCATCCTCGATAAACTATTCGCACCCTATTTTGTGGCTTCCCAAGACGGTTTTATCGCCCTCTCGGAGAGTGTAAAAGAGGATATTGAGAAAATTGAATCCTCCCTCCCTTGTGGGGAGGGCCGGGGTGGGGTTTCTCCGGTCTCCGTCTCTCCTCATCCCATCTACGACCACTACGGCGAGCGGATGTCGAAAGCCGAAGCGTGTCAAGCTTTAAACATACCTGCCGACAAGCAATATATGCTCTTCTTCGGGCTGGTTCGTGCCTACAAAGGGCTTGATCTCCTGTTGGATGCTTTTGCGCAGATCAAAGACCAACTGCCTTCGCTCCAACTCATCATTGCCGGAGAGTTTTACGAACACGAAGATAAATATCGCTCTCAAATAGTTGCGAATAAGCTTTCCGACCGGGTTATCCTGCGTAATGAGTTCATCCCGGATGCCGATCTGCGCAAGTATTTCGGAGCTGCCGATCTCATCGTTCAGCCTTATAAATCTGCCACCCAATCCGGTGTGACACAGGTGGCTTTCCATTTCGAGAAGCCCATGCTCGTCACGAATGTCGGCGGCTTGGGAGAGATAGTGCATGACCATCAGATGGGCTATGCCTGCGAACCTTCCGCAGATGCCATAGCCGCAGACCTGCTGGATTATTTCACGAATGATCGGCAAGCAGATTATACATCGTACCTCAAAAAAGAGAAAACCAAATACGCGTGGTCCAATATCACCCGCGCGTTCCTAACAATATTTTCAAAAGATGGTAAATGACCAAATGGTAAATAAAGAGCACGTTATTAAACGTGCGATTGATTGCCTGCAAACGGAGGCAAAAGCAATCATGGCTTTGGAAGATCGTATCGATGACAACTTCCTAAGGGCGGTACAACTCATCCGGGACTGCAAAGGAAAGATTGTCGTTACCGGTGTCGGTAAGTCCGGACATATAGGCTCTAAGATTGCCGCTACCCTGGCTTCTACCGGAACGCCGGCTTTCTTCTTGAATCCCCTCGATGCGTATCACGGTGATCTCGGCATGCTCGCTTACGGCGATCTGTTACTCGCGATCTCTTATTCCGGTGCGACCGAAGAGTTACTGCGGTTTCTACCGCTGATTCAGGAAAAGCATATCCCGATTATCGGCATGTCCGGCAATCCATCTTCGTTACTTGCCAAGTACTCCGATGTACATTTAGACATCTCCGTTGAGCGCGAAGCGGATCCGCTCAACCTCGTCCCGACCTCCTCTACAACCGTCACACTCGCCCTTGGCGATGCGCTCGCTTGCGCGTTGATTGAGGCAGCACATTTCCAGCCGACAGACTTCGCTATGTTGCATCCCGGAGGCGATCTCGGACGCAAATTGTTAGCGAAAGTGGAGGAAGTGATGTTTACCGACAATCTGCCATTCCTCACTCCCGAGATGCCAATGTCCGAGGCCATCGAGGTGGTGACGAATGGAAAGTTAGGAGTGGGTATCGTGCTGGATAAAGACCAACTTGTAGGCATTGTGACCGATGGAGATATCCGCCGTGCGATGTTGCGTCTCGGACAGGATTTCTTCCATACGCCAGTATCTGATATCATGGCGCGTGAACCGAAGACCATCAACCAGAACGCGAAGATTGTAGATGCCGGTGAAGCGATGAACCACTATTCGATCCACTCCCTTATCGTACTTGATAATAACAATCATGTCGTCGGCGTCGTCGATTCCTTCTCCTGCCTCCCCGGCACACGGTTTTATCATTGATAAGGAGTGAAAACTTGCTGCGTACTTGGTCAAGATGGTCAAGTAGGTCATGCAAATTTTTATAAGCCGGAATGAAATGCTGGGACAAAGGAAAAAGAAAAACAGTAGACAAAGAAAAATATAATAAAAGAGATATGCAGGCCATTATTTTAGCGGCGGGAATGGGGAAGCGCCTTGGAGAATTGACGCAAGGAAACACGAAGTGTATGATTCGTGTTGGCGGCGAGACACTGATAGAGCGCGTGTTACGACAATTAGACGCGCTTCATTTGAGTCGTATAATTATCGTTATCGGTTATAAAGGCGCGGAGTTGCAAGAGTACTTGGCTAATGTATCCGTTCAGACACCTATAGTGTTTGTTGAAAATCCTATCTATGATAAGACGAATAATATCTATTCTCTGTATTTGGCGAAGGACTACATGCGTGAGCAAGACACATTGTTGTTAGAGTCGGATATCATCTTGGAAGATGCGGTATTGCGGAAGTTGGTTAAACATCCATATCCAGATTTGGCTTTGGTTGATAAATACGAGAGTTGGATGGATGGGACTGTTGTGACGATAGATGAAGAAAATCGCATTCAACGTTTCATCCCGAACAGCCAGTTCCGCTACGAAGAGATACCGAATTACTACAAGACGGTGAATATCTATAAGTTCTCGCAGAATTTTTCGGAGCATATGTATGTGCCGTTTTTAGAGGCGTATAGTTTGGCTTTGGGCAATAACGAGTACTATGAGCAGGTATTACGTGTAATCACGATGTTGGATAATTCGACACTCCGTGCGTTGCCTTTGGAAGGCGAACAATGGTATGAGATAGATGATATTCAGGATTTGGACATTGCAGAATCTATCTTTACGGATAAGCAGTATGATTTGCTTTGTTCCCGTTATGGCGGTTATTGGCGGTATCCGCATCTGTTGGATTTCTGCTATTTGGTAAATCCGTATTTCCCGAATCAACGTTTGAGAGATGAGTTAGCCGCCAGTTTTGAGCGTTTGTTGACAGAATATCCGTCGGGTCAGAAAGTGAACAATCTGTTGGCAGCCAAAGATTTTGGAGTGAAACAGGAGTATATATTGGTGGGCAATGGAGCTGCAGAATTGATCAAGGCGTTAACGACACAAATGTTAGGCAAAGTCGGAATCGTTCGTCCGACTTTTGAAGAATACCCGAACCGGTTGATGGAGGAACAGGTAGTAGCGTACGTACCGCAGCGACCGGATTTCCGCTATACGGCAGATGATCTGATGGCCTATTTTGAGGATAAAAATATCTGTTCATTAGTACTGATCAATCCCGATAATCCGACAGGTAATTATATTCCTTATGAGGATTGCTTGCGTTTGGCACAATGGTGTAAGGAACGCGAGATCGTGCTGGTGATTGATGAGAGTTTTATTGATTTCTCGTGCGAACACCCGACTTTCCTGAAGAATGCGGTCTTGTCTCAAAACGACCATTTGGTAGTAGTGAAGAGTATCTCCAAATCGTACGGCGTCCCAGGTCTGCGTTTGGGCGTATTGGCGACTTCCAACCAAAGTCTGATGATGAATTTGCGTCGCGAGATGAGTATATGGAACATCAATTCGTTCGGAGAGTTTTTCTTGCAGATTATAGGCAAGTACGAGAAGGTATATGCTCAGGCTATGGATGCATTCCGTGAGGAGCGTAGCCATTTTGTGAAGGCGTTAGAAAATATATCGTATTTGCGAGTTCTGCCGAGCGAAGCAAACTATGTGTTATGCGAAGTAAAGGAACGTTTCACTCCTCGTGAATTAGCAATTCGTTTGCTGCGAGAGTACGGTATTTTGATCAAAGATTGTACGCAGAAATGTAATGGCCATTATATCCGTTTGGCTGTACGTGATACGGAGGATAATAACAGTTTGACAGAAGCGTTAAAAGAGTTATGAAACTAATAACTGACTTAGAGATAAAAGCATTAGATATCTCCCCACGCGAGTGTGTGGAATGGGTGCGCGAGTCCTTTAGTATGAAATACGAAGCTCAGCTACCTGCTAAAATTAGCCTTCATCCGCAAGGAACAGACTTTATAAACACGATGCCCTGTCTGCTGCCGGGGTGTTATAACCGTTTTGGCGTAAAAGTAGTATCCAGAATTGCAGGAAATAAGCCCTCGTTGCATTCTGACCTTTTGCTCTATAATTCCAAATCAAGTGAACTATTGTGTTTGATGGAGGCAAATTGGATAACACAGATGCGAACGGGAGCCGTGGCCGCTTTAACGATAGAGACATTACAAAAAACAAACGCATCGGTGTATTCCTTTATCGGTTTGGGTAGCACGGCAGATGCAACGATGGCATGCTTACAAGCAATATTGCCTACGGACAGACAATATACCATCCGTTTAAAACGTTATAAAGATCAAGCAGAGCATTTCGCTACACAATGGGCAAAAAAGAATTATACCTTTGTTATTGTTGATACTAATGAGCAACTATTAGATAATTGTGATGTTCTTGTATCTGCTGTAACTGAAATGCCGGATTTGTTCTGCGCCGATGATACACACTATCCGGAAGGCATTTTACTTGTGCCGATACATACACGAGGATTCCAGAACTGTGATTTATTCTTTGATCATGTCTTTGCGGATGATAAGGGACATGTAGAAGGATTTAAGTATTTCTCGCAATTTAAGGCTTTTAATGAGTTAAGCGAGGTCTTGTTGAAAAAAGTACATGGAAGAGAAAATGATAAACAGCGAATATTAGCATATAATATTGGTCTTGGATTGCATGACGTATTATATGCATCGAAAATTTATGCGAGACTTAGTAGTTAAGATATTAGTGTCGATAGGGTTATATAAACCTGTCATTGAACTGATCAAGAAAGCCAAATTTGAGATCCAAGCTCATCGAATGCATAAAGATGGTTTGGCTATGTTAGCTGACGCGGATGAGGTTTTTACCCAAATGGGAGTTCGCGTTTTCCTAACATATGGCGTGTTGTTAGGCGCGTATCGTGAACATGGTTTTATATCGTACGACCCGGATATTGATTTAGGAGTGTTAGAAAACGAGTTGCCGGTTGATTTGCATAAGCGAATGGAAAGAGCAGGCTTTCATTTAATCCGCCAGAATTATATTGGGACTACAGGGCAAGTGGTGGAAGAAACGTATGAGTATAAAAAAATGCACTTGGATATATTTATCTACATTCGCGAGGGTAATGATTTCTATTCTGTTATTCAGCGTCGTCACGAAACCAAAGAATGGAAAGAAGCAAACGCGACAGATGGTTTTCCATGTGATAGAAGTTATGTGCCGGTTTGCGAGTTTGAACGCCGAGAATTTCTCGGACTCAAAGTCTATATGCCCGTAGATACTGATGGATGGTTGCGCGCCATTTATTCTGATACATACATGACTCCAATTAAGAATTGGACAGCAAAGGATT
>CALZRN010000036.1 GCA_945828585.1 uncultured Bacteroidales bacterium
TAAAATTTGACACTTTTTATTCGTTTTATGAGTAAACCTATTTCAGTATAAGACAAAAGGTACAACAAATATTTGGAATATGCAAGAGGAATGGGGATTTTTTTAGAAAAATAGGCCACTTTATGCCGAAATAGGCATATTTAGGGATGGGGAGCAGCGCAGGTAAACCGCCCTAAGCCGGATGACATCCGGCATAATGGACGACGAAGATGCCGGATGGCATCCGGCGGAAAAGAAGAAGGAAGCCGGCGGAGAGAAGAGAAGAAGAAAAGGATGGCAACCGGCATAATGGACGACGGAGATGCCGGATGACATCCGGCGGAAAAGAAGAAGGAAGCCGACGGAAAAGAAGAAGGAAGCAGGCGGAAAAGAAGAAAGAAATAAGACGAAAGAAACAGAAAAAACGCGCCAACGGAGGTGGCGCGCACAGGACAATGAGGGGAAGGATCGCTCGCGGAACTCGCGAGCACAGGACAAAGCGGGGCGGGCGCACACAAGACAAAAAAAAGGAACAAGATAAATATAAAAAAAAGGAACAAGATAAATATAAAAAAAGGAACAAGATAAATACAAAAAAGGAACAAGATAAATACAAAAAAAAGAAACAAACTAAACGTAAATAGAAGGAGGGAGAGAAAGGAAAACGCGCTAACGGAGGTTAGCGCGCACTGGACATCGAAGATTCCGAGATAACGATATACGACATATCGAGACATCGAAGGAAAGAAAAGGAAGATAGGAAAAAAAATAAACGCCCGAGGGGTTGGCTCGGGCGTAAGAGAGTTATTGAAAGACAGGCTATTTCTTTTTAGTCAAAAATATGCATGCTAAAATGCCGGACAAAAGACTAAGCCACATCAAAGTGAAGCATGAAACCATCACTATTAGACTACCACCAGGCCATTGAAGATAGCGAAAGACAAAGCCTAAAATAGCCAATGCAAGGAAAATGAAAGCAGTACCTTCTACATTACGCAGATGCTTGGCAATAGAGATGCCATTTTCCACATAGGTGTTTAAAGCGCCATGCACAAAGACAAATATCGCAAGACAGAGGCATAATATAGCAACAAGAAGAGGTACTACGACGCAAAGCAAAGAACTACCACCCGGCCAATGCAAGGTAGAAAATAATATACCATCAATCAATACGGCTCCAACAAAACCGCTGTACAAGGCCAATACGCCCTGAAAAGTTTGTTTTTTCATATTTACGCTAATTTCTTCGTTTTTAATTATGTTGATGTAAGATTCTTGCTCGAGGGATTTTTCATCGTATTCATTAGCCGTTTGTTGAGATGGCATAAGGGTGAATACCAATATAACAAAACGGACTATTGGAGCAAAACTGAGCAATATCCACCATCCAGAACGGCCTATATCATGCAAGCGCCGTATACCAACACAAATCGAAGGTACTACTAACAATATAGAAATAATACCCATCAAGCCGATAACCAGTAATGCGGCGAACATTTGGGCGACACTTACTCGGGGGAGATAAAACATCATTACTGCCAATAACGTATAAATGACAATATAAACAAGGTACATAAATAACGTAAACCACCAATATTCCGCACGAGATGCTCGACCGGAAATGGTTGAATACTTTTGCTTTAGGCAGATGGATATCGCTTCTTTAAAAGACATCATAATGATATGCTGCTAATTTTGCGCAAAGGTACAACAAAAAAACGGAATATGCAAGAGAAATGGGGATTTTTTAAGAAAAATAGGCCACTTTATGCCGGAATAGGCATATTTAGGGAAGGGAAGCACCGCAGGTAAACAGCCCTAAGCCGGATGACATCCGGCATAATGGACGACGGAGATGCCGGATGACATCCGGCGGAATAAACATACAAACATGCCGGCATACAATGACGGAGAAATGGACGAAGAGAAAGACGAATAGAAAGACGGAGAGAAAGATGCGCTCGCAGAACTCGCGCACACAGAACAACGGAAAAGGCCGAAATAACGAAATACGAGATATCGAAAGAAGGAGACGCGCCAACGGAGGTGGCGCGCACAGGACAACGAGGGCAGAAACGGGAGGACGGGAAAAGAGAGAAAGGGAGGGGGAAGAGAGGAAGGGAGGGGGAAGAGAGGAATCGCCGGAATACCGGCGAGAACAGGACACACAGGAAACGGAAAACAGAAAATCCCCCACTCTACAGGGAGAGAGGGGGAATTTTCGAGATTTCGAGAGATCGAGATATCGAGATTTCGAAAGATCGGGATATCGAAACCGATTATCGGAGTCGAGGGTTATTTGACTTCCTCGAAATCGACGTCCTCAGCGGTTGGGCCGTTGGAGCCGTTGTTGTCAGTCGGGCCTGCTTGCGGACCTTGCGGGCCGGCTTGAGATTGTTGCGCTTGCTGTTGGGCAGCGTACATCTCTGCGGAGGCCGCTTGGAAGGCTGTCATGAGGGCGTTGTTGGCTGCTTCGCAGGCATCAGCGTCACGTTTAGCGTACGCGTCTTTGAGGTCAGCGAGGGCTTTCTCGATCGGAGCCTTTTTGTCAGCCGGGATCTTGTCGCCGAGTTCAGCAAGCTGCTTCTCGGTCTGGAAGATCGTAGCGTCGGCTTTGTTGAGTTTGTCAGCCTGCTCTTTCGCCTTCTTATCGGCTTCGGCGTTGGCTTCCGCCTCGGCTTTCATACGCTTGATCTCGTCGTCGGAGAGACCAGAGGATGCCTCGATACGGATCTTCTGCTCCTTGCCGGTAGCTTTGTCCTTCGCGGTGACGTTCAAGATACCGTTGGCATCGATATCGAAGGTTACTTCGATTTGCGGTTCGCCACGACGTGCCGGCATGATACCATCGAGGTGGAAGATACCGATCTGCTTGTTCTGCGCCGCCATCGGACGCTCACCTTGGAGCACTTTGATCTCTACGGACGGCTGGTTATCGACCGCCGTTGTGAAGGTCTCGGTCTTCTTGGTCGGGATAGTGGTGTTCGCCTCGATCATCTTAGTCATGACACCGCCCATGGTCTCGATACCGAGGGACAGCGGGGTTACATCGAGCAGGAGAACGTCTTTCACATCGCCTGTGAGGACACCACCTTGGATCGCTGCACCGACAGCTACAACCTCATCGGGGTTAACGCCCTTGGACGGAGCTTTGCCGAAGAATTTCTGTACGGCATCCTGGATAGCCGGGATACGCGTCGAACCACCTACGAGGATGATCTCGTCGATATCGGAGGTCGAGAGGCCTGCGTTCTGCAGCGCGGTACGACACGGAGCGATAGTACGCTGGATCAGATCGTCGATAAGCTGCTCGAATTTCGCACGTGTCAGGGTCTTTACGAGGTGAGCCGGAACGCCGTTGACCGGCATGATATACGGCAGGTTGATCTCCGTAGAGGTAGCGGACGATAGCTCGATCTTCGCTTTCTCGGCAGCCTCTTTCAGACGCTGCATAGCCATCGGGTCTTTGGAGAGGTCGGCTCCACCGTTCTCGTTCTTGAACTCCTGAACGAGCCAGTCGATGATACGGTGGTCGAAATCATCACCACCCAGGTGGGTATCACCATCGGTTGCTTTTACCTCGAAGACACCGTCACCGAGCTCGAGCACAGATACATCGTGGGTACCACCACCGCAGTCGAAGACAACAATCTTCATATCCTTGTTGGACTTGTCAAGGCCATAAGCCAGGGCAGCAGCGGTCGGCTCGTTGACGATACGGCGTACGTTGAGACCTGCGATCTCGCCGGCTTCCTTAGTAGCCTGACGCTGCGAGTCATTGAAGTATGCCGGCACGGTGATGACAGCTTCAGTAACCTCCTGTCCGAGGTAGTCCTCAGCGGTCTTTTTCATCTTCTGGAGGATGATAGCCGAGATCTCCTGCGGGGTGTAGAGACGTCCATCGATGTCCACACGCGGCGTATTGTTGTCGCCTTTCACTACCTTATAAGGAACACGCGCGATTTCAGACTGCAAGCGGTCGTAGGTCTCGCCCATGAAACGCTTGATAGAATAGATAGTTTTGGTCGGGTTTGTGATGGCTTGACGTTTAGCAGGGTCGCCCACTTTGCGCTCGCCACCCTCAATAAATCCAACTACAGAAGGAGTAGTACGTTTCCCTTCCGCGTTAGCAATGACGATAGGTTCGTTACCCTCCATTACGGCTACACACGAGTTTGTGGTACCGAGGTCAATTCCAATAATCTTAGACATAGTATTTTTCCTTTCTTTAATTAATTTTCTAGATTTACTAGACGCTCTAGATGCACTAGAGGACTAGTCACCTAAATAATGACAAAACGTGTGCCAAAGGGGATTTGGCAGGAAAAGGCTGACAAAATGGCAGAGGAAGGAGAAAGTATGGCATATATCCGGCGGAATACCGCCGGGAACAGGACATAAAAAAACCGCCAAAAATGGCGGTTTGATTATTAGGAGAGGTCGTAGCCGTAGTGCTTGAGGCGGGATGTGTTGGACCGCCAGTCTTTGTCCACTTTGACGAAGAGCTGGAGGAAGACCTGCTTCTGGAAGAAGTCTTCGATGTCCTTGCGTGCCTGTGAGCCGACGCGCTTGAGAGCCGAACCGGCTTTGCCGATGATGATACCCTTTTGGGAATCGCGCTCGCAGTAGATGACGGCATCGATGCGGATGAGTTTGTCCTCTTCTTTGAAGGACTCCACTTCAACCTCGACGGAATACGGGATCTCCTTGTCGTAGTTGAGGAGGATCTTCTCGCGGATGATCTCATCAACGAAGAAACGTGCGGGTTTGTCGGTCAGCTGGTCCTTGGGGAAGAACGGCGGTCCGACGGGCAGGGCTTCTTTGATAGCATCGAAGAGTTGCGCGACGCCGAAACGCTCTTGTGCGGAGATGGGGAAGATCTCTGCCTCGGGGAGCTGCGTGTGCCAGAAAGCTACGAGGGACTCGAGGGTCTCCTGAGTCGTGAGGTCAATCTTATTGATGATGAGGAATACACGAGGCCCTACAAACCCCTCCCCTGCCCTCCCCTCAAGGGAGGGAGAAGCAGATGCCATACGGCGGACTTTCTCGATGAAGTCGGGATTGCGGTCAATGGTGTCTTGCGGCTCGGTGACGTAGAGGAGTACGTCGGCGTCCACGAGGGCCGAACGGGAGAACTCCAACATTTGGCGTTGGAGTTGGTAGTTCGGCGAGAGGACACCCGGTGTGTCGGAATAAACCATTTGAAAGTCCTCGCCGTTGACGATACCCATGATACGATGGCGGGTGGTTTGCGCCTTCGAAGTGATGATCGAGAGACGCTCACCCACCAAAGCATTCATCAACGTAGATTTGCCAACATTGGGATTACCGACGATGTTTACGAAGCCACTACGGTGACTTCGTAAACTTTCGTCATTGGTTATTTGTAATTGGTTATTTGTCATTGTTACATTACTGCGTCCATCAACTCTTGGGTCGAGTTGAAGAGTTTAGCCGGCGAGAGTTTGGTTACTTTGCAGCCGAGTTCCTTCTCGATGGCCTTCACGTCAATCTTCTTCGGGTCGCCCATGAGGATGATGGTAACGGGTTTATCCTTGATATTCTCCTCGTAGAACTTCTCTATGTCATTGAAAGTGAGGGCATCGATAGCGGCTGCGTTAACCTTAGCAGGATCGTCCTTGTAGCCCAGACGTTGCCATGCCTCGAAAGTAGCAGCTTTGCCACG
The DNA here is from genome assembly GCA_945828585.1 of uncultured Bacteroidales bacterium. GTDB lineage: Bacteria > Bacteroidota > Bacteroidia > Bacteroidales > Paludibacteraceae > Colicola. The sequence goes on from CALZRN010000036.1 coordinate 5,666, forward strand.
CATCGACGGTTTAGCGGTCTGCGCAGCCTGCTTGAGGGCGGCTTTGAGAGCAACTAACTGTGTCGAGTCTTTCGGCATGTCAGAGAGGATGTCCATATATACGGAGATGGCGTCGTTGACCTTATCCGACTGGGTACCCACGTAACCGATGAAGTAGCAGTCCTTACCCGGGAGTTCCGGCGTAGCGTTCACACCATAAGCCGAGTATGCCATGGAGCGTTTTACACGGATCTCATTGAGCACGATACCCGTGAAGCCACCGGACATATACTGGTTGAAGGCGTCAGAAGCTACATCCGAAGCGATGTCATACGGACGGCCGTTGATGTAGAAATAGAGGTCCGCCTGCTGTACGTTACTGTTCGGAAGGAAGAGGACGGTCGGTTTGTCGTAGGTCACGCGATCCTGTACGAACGGCGACTTGGAAGGCTGCATACCTTCAGTCAGAGGCAACTCAGGCACGAGTTTATCCTCGGGGAGCGTACCGCAGTAGAAGACGTCAAGCGCGTAGGTACGAGCCGAAGCGATGAGACGCTGAACCTGTACACCATCCATATTCCAGATGTCGATAAACTTCACCTCGTCGAGGTAAGCGGACTTCTTGCCGTAGAGGGCATACTGCATGAGGGCAGACTTCTGCACGGCGGTACGTTTCTGACGGCTGAGACGGGAGAAGAACTCGTTACCCTTGAGCGCATCGAGCTGTTTCTGCTCGAGGTACGGCATGAGGAGCTGACGGTTGACGAGATTCATGATCTTATTCATATTCTCATCCTCACCGGAGATGGAGATGTAGAAATACGAGTCGTTGCAACCATAGGAAACCGCAGCGCCGAGTTGCGCAATCTGCTGATCGAAATCCTTACCTTCGAGAGCCGGATTGCCCATGATACCTGCGTTCTCCATCAACATCGCTGCGTACGGCAGAAGCGGCATCTCATGCTCTCCCACGCCATAACGGAGGGTGAGGGTGAAGATATCATTCTTCGTGTTCGGCGTGTAGTGGAGTTTCACGTTCTCGCCCAGCGAAGAGATCTTCACATCGTTGAAGTCATTGAAGGTCTGTTTAAGTTCGCCCTTCGGCAGTTTCTGGAAAGCCTCTGCGTACTCGGTCTTCGCATTCTTCACCGGATCAAGCGGTTTGATATTCGGCTTCGGAAGGGTTTTCGGCTTCATATTCTTGGTATCCTCGTCGAAGGAGATGGTCATGTGGTCGGCATTGAAATACTTCTTTGCGACGCGTGCGATCTCCTCTTTGGTGAGGGATTGAATCTTCTCGTTAGCCGTGAAGATATCGTCAACCGGTTTGCCATAGGTGAATGCGTCCACGAGGACGTTCATCTTGGTCGAAGGCGACTCGTTGAAGGCCTTATATTGCTGCGCGCACATGTGCTTTACGTTCGCGATGAGGTCGTCGGAGATCTCGCCACGTTTGATCTTATCGATCTCCTTCATGACGATAGCCTCGGTAGCCTTGTCCGACTCGAACATCTGCTGGTTGGCATCATAATAAGGCACCGCCATGACAATCAGACGACCGTCGTTACGACGCGCGTCGAGGAACGCATAAGAGGCCGAGACATCACCCTTGGTGTTGATCTGGTCGAGAAGACCTGTCTGGCCGTTGTAGAGAAGGTTGCAAACGAACTCCAGGACATCCTGGTCTGCATCACCTTCTTTGAGACCCGGGTATACCCAAGCGACCTGCGGGTTGTAACCGAGGTTGTAGTGCTTCTTTCCAGTCAGTTGGACAGACGGATAGGAAGGACGTGAAGGCAGTTCTTTGGGTTGCAGACGTCCGAAGGTCTCGGCAATCATCGGTTTGGTGGACTCGGAATCGAAGTCACCGACGATGATGAGCGCCATATTGTTCGGCACATACCATGTGTTGTAGAACTCAATCAGACGACTCAGACGCGGGTTCTTGAGGTGCTCGGGCAGACCGATGATGTCACGCTCGTACGGAGAACCTTTGTAAATATCCTCCATGAGCTGTTTCTGCGCCTGAGAAGAGGGGTTGTTGGCGTACATATTGTACTCCTCGAACACGTTCTCCAACTCCGCCTGGAAAGTACGGAAGACAGGGTTGATGAGACGATCGGAGAAGATCGTCAGCCAGCGGTACATCTCTGCAGCCGGGAAGGAGTTGTGGTACGCCGTAAGGTCAAAAGACGTATAAGCGTTCACACCCTCGGCACCGATGAGATCGAGCATGTTGAAGAAATCCTCGGTCGAAGAGATCTTCGCTTGACGCATAGAGCACTCGTTGATTTGGGTGGCGAGTTGCTCACGGATTTTCGGATCGGTGGCATCGCTGTACTGGTCGTACAAAGCGATGATCGAGTCATAGATCGGTTTCTCTTTCTCCCAGTCGAGTGCGCCGATGCGTTGCGTACCCTTGAAGAGCATGTGCTCGAGGTAGTGCGCAAGTCCGGTGTACTCCTTCGGTTCGTCCACAGCTCCGGCGCGAACTACTACGTAGCCCGTTACGTCCGGTGCATCGTGATCTTCCCAGAGAAGAACGGTGAGACCATTTTCCAACTTGTACTCCGTCAGGCCCTCACGGGATTGAGCAGAGAGAAATGCGGTGCCGCAGATGAGCAGCAGAGCGCTAAGTAAAAGTTTTCTCATTGTTGTTAATTATTTTTGGTGTTATTTTTTTTCGGAATTACGTAATTACGTAATTACGGGATTTCGGGATTACCATTCGAGGAGGACTTTGCCGCACTGTCCGGAGAGCATGACGTCGAAGCCTTTCTGGAAGTCGTCGAACTTAAAGCGATGGGTGATTACCGGGCTGAGGTCGAGTCCTCCGAGGAGCATCTGCTCCATCTGGTACCATGTCTCCCACATGCGGCGCCCGGTGATACCTTTGATGGTCAGGGCGTTGAAGATGACGTCTGACCAGTTCACCTGGGTGTTCGACGGCAGGATACCTAATTGGGCGATGTTGGCACCTTTATACATGTGCGCGATCATCTCATTAAAGGCCGCCGGTGCGCCGGACATCTCCAGTCCCACATCGAAGCCTCGGATACCGAGTTTAGTCATTGCGTCCTGCACGGTCTCTCCTTTGGAGCCATCGATTGTGAGGGTTGCGCCCATTTTCTTCGCAATCTCCAGACGCAGCGGATTGATGTCCGTCACAACGATGTTTTTTGCTCCGGCGTAGCGACAAATTCCTGCTGCCATCGTACCGATGAGTCCTGCGCCGGTGATGAGTACATCTTCGCCCAGAAGCGGAAAAGCGAGGGCTGTGTGGGTAGCGTTGCCGAAGGGATCCATGATCGCTGCGAAGTCATCGGGTATCTCGTCGCGCAGTTTGACCACATTGGACTCCGGAATGGTGACGTACTCCGCGAAACACCCATCTTTGCCCATGATTCCTACGGAGATCGTGTTCTCGCAGACGTGTCCCATGCCCCGACGGCAGTTTCTACAATGCCCGCAAACGATATGTCCCTCCGCCGTCACGCGCTCGCCGATTGAGAAGTTCCGGACACCTTCGCCCACTTCAGCTACCACTCCTACAAACTCATGCCCCATTGTATAAGGCGGTTTGCAGTGGGTCTGCGACCACTCATCCCATTTATACATGTGCAGGTCGGTGCCACAGATAGCGGCTTTCGTGACCTTGATGAGTACATCGTTGACCCCCACTTCCGGCATCGGCACTTCTTCCATCCAGATGCCGGGTTTCGCATATTTCTTAACTAATGCTTTCATTTTTCTAGTTTATCTAGTTTAACTAGTTCTTCTAGTTTGACTAGTTCTTTTTCAATACACCAAGAACCGTGCCAATCTTTGTGAAGGCGGCAATACATTTATCTAATTGCTCGCGCGTGTGCGCTGCGGAAACTTGCACACGGATACGCGCCTGTCCCTTCGGAACCACCGGATAGTAGAAGCCCGTGACGTAGATTCCCTCGTCTTGCAGTTTGGCAGCAAACTCCTGCGAGAGGCGTGCGTCGTAGAGCATCACTGCACAGATGGCCGATTGCGTGGGTTTGATATCAAATCCCGCCGCCTTCATCTTCTCCACGAAATACGCCGTATTCTCATGCAGACGGTCCTGGAGTTCGTTGGAACGGGTGAGTATCTCAAAGGTCTTGATACCAGCCGCAGCAATCATCGGCGGGATAGAGTTCGAGAAGAGATACGGACGCGAACGCTGACGCAGGAGGTCGATGATCTCTTTCTTACCGGTTGTAAAACCGCCTACCGAACCGCCAAAAGCCTTGCCGAGCGTGCCGGTGATAATTTCTATTTTGCCACGCATGTCATAGAGTTCCGTAACGCCGTGTCCGGTCTTACCGACCACTCCGGCTGAGTGCGACTCATCGACCATGACGAGGGCGTTGTATTTCTGCGCGAGTTCGTAGATCTTATCCAGCGGGCAGACATTGCCGTCCATGGAGAAGACGCCGTCGGTCGCGATGATACGGAAACGTTGCGCCTGGGCTTTCTTGAGTTGCTCCTCCAGGTCCGCCATGTCGCCGTTGGCGTAGCGGTAGCGCACCGCCTTGCAAAGACGCACGCCGTCGATGATCGACGCATGGTTGAGGGCATCGGAGATGATGGCATCTTCTTCGGTCAAGAGCGGCTCGAAGAGTCCACCGTTGGCATCAAAACATGCGGCATAAAGGATGGTATCTTCCGTACCGAAGAAATCGGAGATGACGCGTTCGAGTTCCTTGTGGGTATCCTGCGTGCCGCAGATAAAACGTACCGACGCCATGCCGTAACCGCGCGCATCCATGCGGGCTTTGGCTGCCTCGATGAGTTCTTTGTTATCGGCGAGGCCGAGGTAGTTGTTCGCGCAGAAATTGATCACGGGCAACCCCTCCCCGTCCCTCCCCTCAAGGGAGGGGGTATTGGTGGCGACTTTGATGCCGCTGGATTGCGGGGTTATGATCACGCGCTCGTTCTTATATAGTCCTGCGTCCTTGATTTCTTGCAAGGTCGATTGCAGGTGTTTTTGAAAATCAGCGTACATGTTTGTTTTCGATTTGATAGTTTACTAGTACACTAGTCGACTAGCAGACTAGATTATTCCTTGCTCTATGATAAATCACCTTGAACAGTTGCATCAGATGATGCCTTGCTCAAGCATCGCGGTAGCGACCTTCATAAATCCGGCGATGTTCGCGCCCTTGACATAGTCAATCGTGCCATCCGGCTGGGTGCCATAACGGACACATTGCTCGTGGATGGACTCCATGATATGATGGAGACGCTCGTCCACTTCCTCGGCTTTCCAAGAGAGGTGCTCGGCGTTCTGGGTCATCTCCAGACCGGAAGTCGCTACTCCACCCGCGTTCACAGCCTTACCCGGAGCAAAGAGCACTCCGTTATGCTGGAAGAAATGAATTGCACCCGGTTGGCAGCCCATGTTACTTACCTCGCAGCAGCACCAGCAACCGTTGGCTTTGAGTTCCTTGGCGTCGTCTTCGGAGAGCTCGTTCTGGAAAGCACACGGCAGGGCGATGTCGCAAGGAACAGACCATGCTTTTTTATCCGCCGTAAAGACGCACTCGTTCGGGAACTTATCCGCCATGTCTTGCACTTTGTTGCGGTTCGACGCACGCATGACGAGCATGTAGTCGATCATCTCTTTGGTGATACCATCTTGGATCGCCACTACGCCGTCCGGGCCGCTGATTGCTACCACTTTTGCGCCCAGTTCAACCGCTTTGGTAGCCGCGCCCCATGCTACGTTGCCGAAGCCGGAGAGCGCCACTTTCTTGCCCTTAATATCTTTGCCGGCCTTGTGGAGCAGGTGTTGCGTGAAATAGAGCGCGCCGAAACCGGTAGCTTCCGGACGGAGAATCGAACCGCCCCAGGTCATGCCTTTTCCGGTGAGGACACCTGTATGATATTCGCGTGCGAGCTTCTGGTACATGCCGTTGAGGAAGCCTATCTCGCGTCCACCAACGCCCACGTCACCAGCGGGAATATCCTGATCCGGACCGATGCAACGCCAGAGTTCCAACATAAAGGCCTGGCAGAAACGCATGATCTCCGCGTCGGATTTGCCTACAGGGTCAAAATCCGAACCGCCTTTCGCGCCGCCCATCGGAAGGGTCGTCAGCGCATTCTTGAACGTCTGCTCGAAACCGAGGAACTTCAACATCGAAGGAGTAACCGCTCTGTGGAAACGCAAACCGCCTTTGTACGGACCGATGGCGGAGTTGAACTGAACGCGGTAACCAAGGTTCGTCTGCACTTCGCCTTGGTCATCAATCCACGTCACGCGGAAGGTGAAGATACGGTCCGGCTCGACCATGCGCTCCACGATTTTCGCAGCCTCAAACTCGGGGTGCTGATTGTACACCTCTTCAATCGACTCGAGTACCTCTTGCACTGCCTGCAGGTACTCAGCTTCACCCGGATGTTTCGCAGCCAAACGCTGCATAATGTCTTGTACTTTCATTGTTTTATGTGTTTTAAATGGTATGTTATAAATATTGTTTTCAATTTTGCCTGCAAAATTACAAAAAAAAAATGACATGCACAATAGTGTATGCCACTTTTCGAGATTTTTTTCTTTTTATTGGCCTACACCGCCACCTCCGCCAAGACGTGAAGACTCATCGAGTTCACCGACTTTACGGTGCTTATGTTGTTGATATTGACCGAACATCCAAGTGAGCGAGAACATGACACGTTGCTGGCGGATGGTGTTTTTATACCACGAGTGGTTACCCGGTTCCTGACCCATATCTTCGTTGTGGAAGCTGAGCGAACGAAGCAGGTCCTGGACGTTGAGGTTGAAGATCAGGCCTTTTTTCATGTACATCTTACGGATTCCGAAAGAAGCGAAATAGGTGCTGCCGGATTTATTATAGCCGGTGAGCATCGGCGACGACCAGTTCGCATCGAAGGTAAGTGTCCAATCCTTGGGCAGATAAGCCGAGAGTGTTCCGCCGACGTAGCCGTAGTGGCTTTTCATGATATAATCCGGTGTGCCATCGGCCTGTTTTTCGTAGGATTTATTGATAAAATGCAGCCATCCAGCATTCACCGTGAGCGCGAGCCAAGCACCAACCATATTTCGCTTCGCGGTTTGGGGGTTTGTGCCTTCGGCTGTTTGGGAGTTATCATACTTCGGAACAAGCGGCAGCTCAGTCAGAGAGACGTTCACACCGTGCGTGGTACAGGTACCGAAATTAACCCATTGCGAGTAGCCGATTCCGTTGGGCAGGATGGTCTGACGAGAAGAGAACATATCCTGCGTATGGGCGAAATTAAAGGTCATATTCCAATACTGGGTCCAGGAGAAATGCAGCTCCACATCGTTGTTGAACTCCGGCGTGAGGTTGGTATTTCCTTTTTGGATGGAATAGGCGTCCACGTACGAAGTGAAGGGATTGAGCATCCAGTAATTCGGTCGTTTGATGCGGCGTGTATAGGAAGCCGAAACGGATATCGGTTGTTGGATTTTGCCCAGCGGTTTGGAGGTATAACCGACATACGCCGTGGGGAAGGGATCGAAATAGGACTTGTTGATGATTGAATCCAAGCCGTCGTCCTTCCAGTCGCCGTGCGAGAAGGTATATTCGCCGCGGAGACCAAGTTTGACCGACCAGTGTTCACCAAACTGCTTGCCGACGGAGATATACGCTGCCGCGACATGCTCGTCGTAGCGGAAAGCATTGTGATCCGTGGGTCGCGAGGCACCGTTTCGCGTAGAATCGGTCGTCATGTCGTTGTCCGTCGAAGAGAGCGCATACTTGACACCGGCTTCGATCATGCCAGTCTTCCAGAACTTGGTCTGGAAGTCCATTTTGGCGGAGTAGATATTGACGATTTGTTTGCTATGGATATCAATCCCAAGCGAATTGATGCCGCCCAAAGGCTTGTCGTAGTTCGTCTCCTGAAAATTGACAGAAGAGTTATTATAGCGGTTGTAGTCGATATTCACCGTCAACTCGCGCTCGAGGGCTTCGGAGAAAGTGTGGGTATAGTTGAGGTTCGCCGTGTGTTGCGGGGCTTTGAGGCGATTTTGCGAATTGGTGGTACTATTCGTCGTGTCCGTGCCTTGGATAAAATAGGCAGAATTGCGTCCGGGCACAATATGTTGATCGAAATCCGTGAAAGGCACCTGAAGGATGAATCCGAAGGTGTTGAGCGAGTCGATATACCAATCATTACCGACCTTGAGCATGTAGTACTGGAAATTGAGGTTGTAGTCCGAATAGGAGTAATTCTTCAGAGCCGGCGTCTCGCGGTACGACTCATAATCAATATCGTTCTGCGCAAAGACCTGTGTGAATTGTCCGAAAGTGTAGGTCTTCTCGCCGCGATAGTTAAGCATGAGGGAGAACATCTCCTGATTCAGCCAGCGTTTGACATCGCCGAAATACATGCCACCATAACCGGCAGAAAGCATTCCGTTGAGGCCTTTCATCATATTGCGCTTGGTCTTGATATTGATGACACCACCCTGCCCCGACGCATCGTATTTGGCAGAAGGATTCGAGATGATCTCAATCTTCTCGATGGTGTTTCCGTCCGTTCCATCGAGCATGGCTTTGAGTTGCTGACCAGAGAGGTAGGAAGGTTTGCCGTCCACCCAAATCTCCACGGATTTACCGTTCACGGTAATATTACCGTCCTTGTCGATGCGGACACCCGGTGCACGACGGAGGATATCGTTTCCGTTCGAACCTGCCGAAAGCGGTGAAGCGGAAACGTTCACCACTAATTTGTCCATCTGACGCTCAATGAGCGGTTTCTTGGCTTTGACTTCGACCTCAGCGAGCCGTTCGGTCTCTTCGCGCAGCACAAAATCCGGTCCGCCGAAAGCTGTCTGGTAGCCGACATAGGAAGCCTGAATAAGAAACCCCTCCCCAGCCTTCCCCACAAGGGAGGGAGCAGAAATCTCATATTTGCCCTCTTCGTCGGTAATCGTGCCGGTGAGGAGGGTTGAGTCCTTTGCGAGGACAGAGATTGTCACAAACGGCATGGACTCTCCGCGTTCATTGACCACAGAGCCTTTGATCGTCTCCGCGCTAACCCCAAATGAGCAAAGTAGGAATATGCCTAAAAAGAAATTTTTCATAAAACAAGTTTTAAAATTTTGTGCAAAAGTACTGCTTTTTGCGGATTTGGTATATGAAAAAACGGACATTCTAATTTTTCAAGCAAAAAAGACGGAAAAATCTTCTGATAAAGGAATACCCAACATTCTAAATTGTCCCGGGGAGACGCACCCCATCTGCTGAAACTCCAGCGCAGCATGACTCAAGTCATAATATCCGTGCCGCAAAACCGTAGCCAACAAATCTATGGATCCGCCTTGAGCTGCCTGTTGTTGCATGTCCTGGATAGTTCGGTGAAAACGTCTCAAACGGACAAATTGTTTAGGCGGGATTCCCACATAATTGCGGAAGACACGCAGAAACTGCCGCTCGCCTAAACAGGCAATAGATGCCATCTCTGCCGCCGATATATTTCCTTTGACCTCATCGCAGACCGCGATCACTTTTCTAATACGCGCGTAGTTGGCATCCTCTTTTGTCGGAATGCGCCCCATAAGAAACGAATCGATTAACGGCGCAATCTGTTCTGCTTGCTGAGCGGACTTGAAGATCCTGTCTAACTGCAGCAAGCCCTCATCGCCGTACTCAGCAGCTGTTAACACTTTGCCGGATAACTGCTGTAGGTCAATACCAGTCAAGACATGCATGCCTCCCGGTTCAAAATCCAACATCATTCCTTCAAACCAACCGCGGAGGGTGGTTAAACCCAAGGTTTTCTGATTCGCTCCAAGTAGCGTCAGGCCATCTGCTTTAGTGCCGGCAATTTCTATCTCTGCATTTCTGACAAAGACGAGACTGCCATAGTTGGGTAACAACGGCTGCACATGCACCCCGTTCACAAAACGAGGATCATCCGCCGGCGGCGTCATGGTATCGGTCGAACCCTCCGCTCGTACAAACACATAACGGAAGATATAGGGTCGCAAGACCTCCGCAGGATAGATAATCTGGAAATACATTAGCTTTTTTGTTTGCGCAAATAGATATAGAAAGTCGTACCTTTGGAGGAAGTCTCGAAGTCGATACGTCCGCCGGAGCCTTCCACTATATGTTTGGATATAGCCAATCCCAGACCATTGCCGTTGGACTTCGTAGTGAAGTTCGGCTGGAAGATACGCGCCTGGATATTCTCCGGAATGCCGGTACCATCGTCAGAGATGGATATCTGCACTTCGCGGTCCGAATAAGCGGTATTGAGCACGACGATAATATCCGTCGGCGAAGCCTGCAAGGCGTTGCGGATGATGTTGACAAAGACCTGGGATATCTGCTCTTTGTCGGCACGAACGACGACGCCGGAGTCGGGACCCACATAACGAACGGGAATCTGCTCGTCGTTCTCGCGCTGAAGGGTAATGACGTTCGACAGTTTCTCCGCGACGTCCACTTCGGTCGTGACGACCTCCGGCTGTTTGGCAAACGCAGAGAAAGACTGCGCTATATGCGCCAGGTTGTCGATCTCATCAATGAGCATCTTCGTCGTTTTGTCAAAATACGCATCAAACTGATCCGTACCGCGCTTGAGTTGGAGCTTCTGAACCGACAGTTTCATCGGCGTCAAGGGGTTGTTGATCTCATGGGCAATCTGCCGCGCCATCGTTCGCCAAGCGCCCTCACGCTCGGAGTTCGCCAACTTCTCCGCACTCTCCTCTACCCGATCGACCAACATATTATACCTTTCCACCAACGCACCCAACTCGTCATGATACGGGTAATCGATGTGATTTTCCTTCGCACCGATCTCGAAATGCCGCATCTTCTCCGTCAGCAGTAACAAAGGCGAAGTTATTGATTTGGTCGCCATATAGGAGATGAAGAGCGAGAGGATCAAGGCCAATAGATACACCGGAATCAAGCGCGAAAGCAAGGCTCGAAGTTGTTCGTTACGCGTCTGCTCGCTCAAGAAATACGGCACGCCGATATAACCAATCGGCACAAAAGCACCGTTATGGAACGGCAGATACGCAATCAGATACGGCTGACCGTTGATCTGCTCATAGCAAAGGGCTATGTTGTCGTCCGAGAAGAAGGGCTTATCCACACTCATACTGCGCGACAACACTCCGCCTTCGAACAACTGCGGAGAAGACGACGCTAACAACTCGCCGTTCAACATATAGACATGCAGATCCTGGTGCATATCGATACTGAGATCGCGCAAGTCAATCGAGAGCCCCTCCGCCTGATTCGGCACCAGCATGACGTCCCAATAATACAGGTTTCGCAGATACGACTGAATATACTCCGCGCGGGTGATGAGTTCATGCCGTTGCTGACGCGCCACGCTCCAATACACATAGCGAATCGACATCGCCAGCATGAAAACGAA
>CALZRN010000037.1 GCA_945828585.1 uncultured Bacteroidales bacterium
TCGATACATTTTTTAGATATTATTTTTAGCAATTGGTTTGTATCTGCCATCTTCTTCGCTCGTCAAATATATTATGGGATAGACCGCTTGTCGCAATATCTCTCAAGAGGACGTAACGGATTATATTGGTGTATTGAACTGATTCTGTTAACCTTCATGGCTATAGCAGGTATACTCATAGAGCCGTACGCACCGCATAATAGTCAATGGTTCTACTGCCAAGGTTTCATTTTTGCTTTATTTATCACTTTGGGTAAATTAATGCGAGTCTATCCTATTTCCAAATGGTGGATGCTTGGTGGTGGAGGAATATATATACTATTGATGGTGGTTGCCCGCTTGGCAGGATGGTCGACATTGGAATACGGTATGATTAATACATCTTTTACAGTTGCTCATTGGCCGTTTTATATGCTGTTGGCACTTAGCGGTTCAGCTCTTCTGATAGGGATTGCACAACTCATTAATCATCTTGCTCCGTTGGAGTTTGTAGGACGTCATTCTCTTATTTTCTATATTCCGCAAGGAGGTATATTGTATGTGACAGGAACATTGTTGGGCAAGTTATTTTTTCCTGATAGTTCTATCCATGTATGGCTATATATACTTATCATGTGGGGTGTAACTTTGTTGGGATTGAGTGCCATCAGTTGGATGCAAGAAAGATGGCAATATGCTTATAATAAGTTTTGGTGTCATAAACAGTGAAGACGCTTTATAAAAATATGGTTTCGTTAGGGGTGTTACAGGTGGCGAATTACCTGATACCTTTCTTGGTATTACCCATCATCAGCCGTATTTTGGGGGCTTCGCTTTTCGGTAGTGTCAGTTATGCGCAGAATATCATTACGTATCTTACCTTGCTCATTAACTACGGATTTGAGTATTCCGCGACACGTCAGATCTCTATTGCCCGTGAGGACAAGGTGAAGACAGATGCTATCTTTTGGTCGGTGATAGCGGCGAAGACTTGTCTCTTGGTTTTGTCCTTCGCTATCTTAGCCGTGCTGCCGTTCTGCATGGAGCGTGTAGCATGTGATCCGAAGTTGTATATCTACACGGCCTTGGCGAATATCGGTATTGTCTTCTTTCCGACCTGGTATTTACAGGGCGTGCAGCAGATGGATAAGATGGCGTGGGCGAATTTCTTTACCAAACTGCTCGGTGCAGTACTGGTGCTTACGCTGGTTCGTGAAGCATCCGCTTACCGACTTTATCCGCTGTTGATGTCCGTGGCCAGTATCGTCATCGGTATCGGTGCGATGATCTATGTGATACGTCATTTTGGCATCCGCCGTCCGACACTTACCCGTCAGACAATGCGCGAAGTGATGCAAGCCGGTGCACCGATCTTCCTTAATAATATCTTCATCGCCTTCTATACCACGGCGAATATGACGTTGCTCGGCATCTATGCTGCGGACGATGTGATCGGTTATTTCTCCGGTGCACAACGATTGATACAAGCGCTTAACATGGTGGTCGTCATGCCGGTGAGTATGGCCGTCTATCCGGAGATTAGTCGTCGGTTTGCAGAGTCGAAAACACAAGGTGTGCAGTTCTTGAAGCAGGTGCTTCTATGGGCAGGTGCAGCGGCTGCGTTGGTGTCATTAGTGGCTTTTGTGGGAGCACCGCTGATCATCCGTATCATGTACGGCACCGGTTTTGATCCCTCTATAGAATTACTTCGTTGGCTTTCTCCGATACCGTTCCTTGTCATGATAGCTACGTTGCTGACCGTACAAGGTTTGTACGGGTTGGGCCTGCAACGTTGGGCACCCTGGGTGGGACTGATCTTGGCCATCAGTTGTGTGGGAATGAACCTGTGGCTCTTGCCGTGGATAGGCGTGCGAGGCGTATGTATCAGTTGGATAGCAGCAGAAATACTGGAGTGCCTGCTGGTAGGTATTATCTTATTAACCCAAGGACGTAAACTATGTTCTATCTGATTTGTTTTGGCATATTATGCGTGTTGGCGGTACTGAATGTCCAGATGCACGACAAGTTGAGTACGCAGATCTTGAATGGTCTGGCGGCGATTATGCTGATTTGCATCGCGGGATTGCGATACGAGACCGGAGGAGATTGGGATACCTATACCACCTTATTCAATGATTTTCCGCCTTTCAGCCGACTGATCGGAAGGCCGGCGGAGTTTGCGGATATTTCGGTAGAGGAAGGATTTGTGCTGCTTTGCGCGTTGGTGAAATCTTTAGGCGGCACGGTGCAGCATTTGTTCTTTGTGGTAAGTCTGATCAATATTACCCTCATTGCTTGTGCGGCGAGCAAATATACGAAGTATCCGGTGGTGGCATTATTGTGCTACTACGGCATTTTGTATTTTAACTTGGAGATGATTTATATCCGTCAGGCAACGGCGGTAGCGCTGTGTTTCTTTGCATTGCAGTACATCCCGTCAAAACGGATGGTGCCCTATATGATCTTTATTCTGCTTGCTTGCACATTCCACCGTGTGGCGGCGCTGATGATTCCGCTGTATTTCCTCTTGAATATAAAAATGCCGTCGTGGGCTTATCTGGCGGTCGTTGGCATCGGAGCGGTCGTCATGCTGGCAGGTATTCCTTGGATCCAAACGATCTTCCTGACGGTAGCGGGTTGGCTTGGAGAGAACTATGCGGAAAAGGCCGAGCTATATACGGAGGATGCGATGTTCGCTGTGAACCGCGGCCTGAGTCTGGGCTTTATACTGAATCTGGCTATATTCGCCGTCATCATTTTCTTCAAAGAAAAGATCGACGCACTGCCTTACGGGACAATCATGCTGAATATGTTCTTTGCCAGCTTAGTGCTGTACTACTATTGCTTTGAGTTGGTGGAGGTGAGTAACCGCATGCGGCTATTCTTCCTGATCGGTATCATCGCCTTGCTGCCGATGGTGCTGGAGGTCCTGCCGTTGTTTTTAGAGCGGTTAGCGGGATTAGTGGTGGTGGCGCTGTATTGTTTCAGTTTCTCGCGAGGCATCTTTCTTGAGTCCCCGCAGTCTGCGGCGTATAATCCGTATCAGAACTATATCGAGTATAAGATTAACCCTCGTCCGAGTACCGGAAAGCAGCGCTTGGAGCAGAGTCAGAAAGCCTTCCAAAACGAACGAAAACACTAATGAGACACATCCTTTTCATATCTCACGCTCGGGGCCTTCATGGTGCAGAGGTGGTGATGGTACGCGCAGCGAAAGCGTGTGCAGCAACCGGTGCTAAGGTGACAGTTGTGGTGCCGTCGTTGGTAGAGGATGCCGGCATGGAACAAGCGCTGAGCGGGATTGAACGCTTGCAAGTTCTCGCTTTGCCTTACCGCGCCGCAGGCGGAAGTATGATTCGGACACGGCTCGTCCAATGGTATAATCGGTTCGCCTTGAATCAGTTGAAACGGTTTGTGGCGCGCGAACAGGTGGATACGATTTACTCCAATACGTCAATCACAATTTTAGGGGCAGAGTTGGCGCGACGAACCGGCATAAGGCATGTATGGCATTTCCACGAACCTGTGGACGAACGGTTCGGATGGCATTTTACGATGCGGAACTACTATCGCTCGCTGGTAGACGCGACAGAGACCATCGTTTGTATCTCCAATCAGCAATTAGCGGAATGGCAGCAGACTTTGGAGATGCCTTTGAAGCAAGCGCAAATCGTGTATAATCCCATCAAAGCGATCTCTGTGGCGTCCGCTGCGAGAAGGACTTTCCGAGACGAAGTGCGAATTGGTTTTATCGGACATTTTGAGGAGCGCAAGAACCTGCCTTTGTTGGTTCAGACGTTTGTGAGAGTGTACAATCAGATGCCGAATACGCGTTTGTGTCTTTGCGGCGCCGTGGATAGAAGCGACGAAGTGTATATAGCGCAGATGACGGACTTGCGTGAGCCTGTTCTGACGGTACTGCCGCAGACGCATAAGGTGGAGAAGTTCTATAACAATATCGATATCCTCGTTTTGCCCTCATGGCGGGAGACGATGCCGCTGGTGGTTTTTGAGGCGATGCAAGCCGGGGTGTGCGTACTGCAGACTAATCGCTCGGGCATGAGCGAGTTGCTGGAAGGTGGCAAAGAGACTCTGTTCTTCTCTCCGGACAGAGAGGAAGAGTTGGAGCAGTTGTTGATGAATTGTATGGACGCCGATTACCGGCAGTCCATCGCACAAGCAGGACAGAAGAAAGTGAAAGAACTCTTGAAGAACTCATCGTTTGACAAACAAATACAAACCCTTTTATGCGAGTAATTGCGTATTATCTACCTCAGTTTCATGCCATTCCCGAGAATGACGAATGGTGGGGAAAAGGCTTTACGGAATGGACATCCGTCCGCAACGGCAAGCCGTTGTTTAAGGGACATCAGCAGCCGGTAGAGCCCGGTGAGTTGGGGTATTATAATCTCTTGGAGGCGGATGTGAAGGAGCGTCAGGCGCAGTTAGCGCGTGAGGCAGGCGTGGAAGGATTCTGCTATTGGCATTATTGGTTTGGAGGCAAACAACTGTTGGAGAAACCGCTGCAACAGGTGATGGAAAGTGGCAAGCCGGATTTTCCGTTTTGCTTGGGATGGGCGAACGAGAGTTGGAAAGCAAAGACTTGGTTGGACCAGCAGACAGCGCCGGATAAGATGCTCATCGAGCAGACCTATCCGGACGGCGATGACGAAGCGCATTTTGCCGCCATCCTGCCGATGTTGCGGGATAAACGTTATATACAGGTGGACGGCAAGCCGCTGCTGATGGTCTATCGGCCGTTTGATCTCCCGGACGGCAAAGCGTGGACGGCAAGGTGGAGAAAAATGGCAAAGGATGCCGGATTTAAAGGATTGTATTTATTAGGTCACGCGTTATATGAGAGAGAAATAGATGCCGTTCTTGCGCTCGGGTTCGATAGTGTCAATCTGGTGCCTCTGGGGGATGCCAAACGGAACAAGGGTCTGGCGTTGCGCCATCTGCCAACGCTGATCAAACATCTACGAGGCAAGTCGCCACTGGTCTATGATTATGGAACAGCCATCAAGGTGTTTGCGGAGCCGGCAATGCAACGCGAAGAAGTAGTACCGACCATCCTGCCCGGATGGGATCATTCGCCACGAAGCCGGATGAGGGCGTTTGTGATGAATAACTCCACGCCCGAGGCGTTCAAGGCGCATGTGGAGGCGATCAAAAACATCGTAGATAAGAAGCAAAACCAACTGGTGATGCTCAAGTCCTGGAACGAATGGGGCGAAGGAAACTATATGGAGCCGGACAAGCGGTGGGGAAGACAATATATTGATTCTTTAGGAGAAGTACAAAGCCGATGAGAGTGACATTTGACAATATAATCTTTTCACTTCAGCGTTACGGAGGAATCTCCGTGGTGTGGAATGAGTTGTTATCGCGTGCGCGAGTGGACAAGGATTTGCAGGTGACGGAACTCGATTATCGCGAAGCATTGGAGCCGAGGTGGATGGAGCGGTACCGCATACCAGCCTATACAGCAGAAGAACCCTCTATTTTCCATTCCTCCTATTTTCGGATCTTACCGCAAAAAGGGGTATCTAACGTGACTACGGTGCATGATTTGACCTATCATTATTACCGGAAAGGAATGCCGAAAGCGGTTCATCTCTGGGAGGAAGAACGAGCACTACGCCATAGTAAGGCAGTCATCTGTATCAGTGAGAATACGAAACGCGATCTGCTCAAGTTTTATCCGTGGGTAAAGGACGAACGACTGCATGTGGTGTATAATGGTGTCAGCGATCTGTTTTTCCCGATATCATCGATACAAAAGAAAGGCTTTCTCCTTTTCTTGGGGAATAGTCAGATGGCGTACAAGCGTTATGACGTAGCGCAAGAGGTAGCTCGGTTGACAGGACTGGAACTGAAAACCATCTCGGGTGTGGCTTCGCATGAGTTGAACAGACTCTATAATGAAGCCCTTTGCTTGCTTTATCCTTCTGACTACGAGGGATTCGGATTGCCGATTCTGGAAGCACAGAAAGCCGGTTGTCCGGTTATTGCACAGAGGTGTTCGTCCGTTCCGGAAGTAATTGGACCAGAGGGATTGATGGTGGCGCATGATACTCCCAAACGGATGGCACAAGAGATGGCGGATATAGTGTTGCAATTAAAGTCCCGCCCGTTGGAATCTATCGTAAAAGCCGGATTAGAGAATGCCCGACGGTTCTCATGGGCAAAGACCTACGAAAAAACAAAACAAGTATATGAAAATATCCATTATAACCATTACCTATAATTCCGCGAAGAGTTTGCCGCGTACGTTGGAGAGCGTACAGAGCCAGACCTATCCGGATATCGAGCATGTCATTGTGGATGGGGCTTCGACGGATGGCACACCATCATTGATCGAGAACTACGCCAAGCAATATAAGAACGTGCGGTGGATATCCGAGAAAGATAAAGGGATCTACAACGCGCTGAACAAAGGCATCTCTATGGCAACAGGCGATGTGATCGGTTTTCTGCACTCAGATGATGTGCTCTTTTCGAACCGTTCCATTGAGCAGATTGCTGCGGCTTTTGAGGATAAGAATATCGATGTGGTATATGGCGATTTGCAGTATTGCCGGGAAGGGAAAATCGTACGCCGGTGGAAGAGCAATGCCTTTCATCCGTGTAGCCTGAAATACGGATGGATGCCTCCGCACCCCACGGTTTACGTGCGCAAAGAGGTATATAAACAGGTGGGTGAGTACGACGAGTGGTTCCGTATATCGGCGGACTACGACATGATGCTGCGGATCTTCACCGCCGGTTACAAGAGTAAGTATATCCCCGAGGTGCTGGTATGTATGGAAGTAGGTGGGGCAAGTAACAAAAACACAAAAGCTCGTCTCTCCAAGACCCAGGAGGATTATATTGTACTAAAGAAAAATCATGTGGGAGCAGGGTATCTGACGGTGGCTTGTAAGCAGCTGCGCAAACTGCGTCAGTTTCTGAGAAAGAGTTAAATCAACCATTTCAAACAACTTCAAAAAAGGCGAGGCCTCAAACCCTCAAACAATGTTAAACATCTCCATCGTGTTATATCATCCGAAATGGGAGCAGGAGATTCTACCTCTTGTTCAGGAGCTGCTGCGTGTGCGTTGTTTAAGGAAGATCTACCTCATGGATAACACAGCGCCGGAGTACCGCAAGGCGGAGATAGCGCAGCAGAAAGAGACCCTTGCTGCACAATTCGGGACGGATAAACTGCGGTACATGGCGATGAGCGAGAACCTCGGTTACGGTCGGGCGCATAACATCGCTCTGCGTGAGAGTGCGTACTATCGGACGGAGTTCCATCTGGTGATGAATAGCGATATCCGCGTCAAAGCGGAGGATATAGACGCGATGTGCGAGCGGATGGAGGCGTACCCTTTGGTGGGACAGATGATGCCGAAAGTGGAGAACCCCGATGGCTCGCAGCAATACCTTGCCAAAAGGCTTCCTTCGCCCCTCGATGTCTTCGGCCGTCGGTTCTTGCCGGCGTGGCTGATGGCGCGGCGGAATAAGCGCTATGAGTTGCGCGATCTCGACCTCACGCGGCCGATCAATGCACCGTACCTCAGCGGTTGTTTCATGCTGCTGCGTACGAAAGCGGCGGTGGAGGCAGGGCTCTTTGATGAGCGCTATTTCATGTACCCTGAGGATATAGACCTCACGCGTACCATCCATCGCAACTACCTCACGCTCTATTACCCCGAATGGACCATCGTACACGCTCATGCGCGCGAGTCCTATAAGAATAAGCATTTGTTGCGGATTCATATCCAAAACATGTGCAGCTATTTCAATAAATGGGGATGGATATGGGATCGCGAACGATGGATGTTTAACAGGCAACTAAAATAAATCAACTATGGCGACACTTATTTCTGTAATTGGCGGAGCGAATGTGGACATGTCTGCTACGCTCACGGACGCTTTTATTGCTGCGGACTCGAACCCCGGTCATGTGGAGGTGGGCTACGGAGGTGTGGCACGGAACATCGCCCATAACCTCACGCTTTTAGGCGCTCGTACTCAGCTTCTGACGATTTTCGGAGGCGATCTCTTCGGTGGTCTCTTGCATGACTACTGCAAGCAACAAGGCATCGATGTTCACCTCTCGGAGCGCGAGTCGTCCTTGCGATCGGGTTTGTATCTATGCCTTCATAATCATGCTGGCGAGATGATTGCGGCGGTCGCAGATACAGAGGCTATCCGTCTGATCACACCGGAGTGGCTCGCCAAAAGGAGTGGTGAGTTGAACCTCTCGGATTATGTGGTGGCTGATACGAATATCGGCGAAGAAGCTATCCGGTGGCTCATGGAGAATGTCACAGTGCCGCTCTTTATCGACGGCGTCAGTACGACCAAGGCGCATCGGGTAGTGAACGCCTTGCGCAAAGCCAAACTGCCGTACCTCCATACGCTCAAACTGAATCTCAAGGAAGCGTTGGTGGTAACCGAGAAACAGACTTACGGAGAGGCGGCGCAAGAACTGCTGAACCTCGGCGTGGCGCATGTCTATATCACCCTCGGTAGCGAGGGCGTTTATTGCCGGACAGCAGCGGAAGAATGGCTCTTCCCTGCGCTGCCGGGAGAAATAGTGAATACGACGGGAGCCGGAGACGCGTTCCTTGCCGGAGTCGTGTACGCGCATGCGAAAGGTATCGATTTTCCGCAAACGGCGCAGTATGGTCTCATGGCGGCGCGGGCTACCCTCATGACCCCCAAAGCGGTCAATCCGGATATAGCCAATATCTTGTTATAAATGAATGCATATCTATCTATTTCGCCGGAAGTGCAAGAGGCACTGAAGGCAGGCAAGCCCGTTGTGGCTTTGGAATCAACGATCATCAGTCACGGCATGCCGTACCCGCAGAACGTGGAGACGGCGCTCAAGGTGGAACAGACGATTCGCGAGAACGGAGCTGTCCCGGCAACGATAGCTATCATCGGCGGACAACTCAAAGCCGGTTGTACACCCGAGGAGATCGAATATCTGGGAAAGAAAGGCCAGGCGGTTATTAAAGCATCTAGGCGTGACTTGCCGGTGCTCATCGCACGCAAAGCCGATGGTGCCACAACGGTTACCACAACGATGATCATTGCCTCCATGGCAGGCATCCGAGTGTTTGCTACCGGCGGTATCGGCGGCGTACACCGCGGTGCGCAGCAGACGTTTGACATCTCTGCGGATCTCGAGGAACTCGCTCAGACGCCGGTCATGGTAGTTTGTGCGGGGGCTAAGTCGATCTTGGATCTCGGTCTGACACTCGAGTATCTGGAGACCAAAGGTGTGCCGGTGATAGGTTATGGAACAGAGGAACTACCTGCGTTCTATACGCGTCACAGCGGCTTCAAAGTGGATTATCGTATCGACACTCCCGAAGAGTTGGCTGCGGCTTTCAAGGCAAAAATGGATTGCGGTCTCAAAGGCGGCATGATCGTCACGAACCCTATCCCGGAAGAGTTCTCGATGCCCAAAGAGGTGATAGACAAAGCGATTGAACAGGCCCTCCGGGAGATGGACGAAGCCGGCATCCATGGCAAACAATGTACGCCTTTCCTGCTGGCGAAAGTGAAAGATCTTACCGGCGGCGAGAGTCTGGCATCGAACATCCAATTAGTACTGAATAACGCCCGCCTCGCGGCAAAAACTGCAAAAGCCTTATGCGAAAAATAATCATCCTTTGTACTTTGTGCTTCGTCCCTTTGTTCCTTGGCACGGCGTGCCACCGTCAGGTGCAAGTGGTCTCGGCAACGACGGAAGCCATTCCTGTAGATGCGTCTTCGGACGCTATACAGGATAGTTCTTATACCGCTTATCTGGCACCGACCAAAGCGGCGCTTGAAGCGGAGATGAATGTCCGAATCGGTTATGCGCCCGAACGCATGTGGGTGGGCGAACCGGAGTGTCCCATGCTTAACTGGGCGACGGAAACCTTATGGGAAGCCGCCAAGAGAGTATATCCCGGTCGGGTAGATATCGCAATCGCCAATATGGGAGGAATGCGGTGTGCCTGGGACGCGGGACCCGTGACCAAGAGAAGTGTGTTTGAACTCATGCCGTTTGATAACGAACTGGTTGTCCTGACCCTCAAGGGAGAAGATATCCTCGCGCTCTGCGAGTCCTTCGTGCGGTACGGAGGTCAAGGCGTAGCAGGAATGCGTGTGACGGCGGTTGATGGCAAACTCGCGGAGGTTACGCTCGCCGGCAAAGCCGTTGATCCGCAGGCATCCTATACGGTGGCTACCAGCGATTATCTCTCCGGAGGAGCCGACCACATGGACGCGCTCACGCATTTTACAGAGTGTTGGAAGAGTGATCTTCTGATCCGTGACCTCTATCTGCAGGCCGTACAAGAGCAGGATACTATACGTGCGGTTGTTGACGGACGAATGAACCTCCTGTGATGGATACGCCATCGGGGGTGACGTCCATTCGTATCGTCGAGTGAAGACGAAGGGGCAGGTTGTGCTCCACATGTCCGATGGGGGCATCAAAAAGCACGGGGTAGTCGTAGTCTGCGACTGCCTCTTTTATGGTCTCATAGATGGTGCAACCCATTCCCTGATCGTCCTCACAATCCGTGAATTTTCCTACGATCAGACCGCTCAGATGCGCCAACACGCCGCTCAGTTTGAGATTGCGGATCATGCGGTCAATGTGATAATGACGCTCGCAGATATCTTCGATAAGGAGAATCGGAAATTGTTCGCGGAAGAGTTCGTCCATAAGCCCATACCGGGTTCCTTGTAAACCGTATAATACCGATAAGTTACCACCTACAATCGGAGCGTAAGCTGTCCCGAGTTGGTTCAGCGGATGAGCTTCCCACCGATATTCCAATGGCTCGCCCTTCAATGCCTTTCTTAGCGCTACGATCGGTTCGCTGTCTTCCGGCAGAGTAGCGATATGCTTGCACATAATGCCGTGGATGGAGAACTGGTCGTGATAGGCGGATAACTGGTGAAGCGCGGTAATGTCGCTAAAACCGATGATGGGTTTTCCGATGGGAGCAATACGGTCGATGATGCGTTGCAACCCGTAGCCGCCGCGTGAACAAAGAATGAAGTCCACCGTGGGATCTTCGAGAGCCGCATTGAGATCCGATGCCCGCTGTTCATCTGTGCCGGCAAAGCGTCCCCATCTCTCGCGCGCGTACGCGCCCTCGCTCACTTTATATCCCCACGCGCGCAGGCGTGAGGTCGCTTGGTCAATATAGGTCGGGTCGATGAACCCGGACGGAGAAATGATACGAATATGTTTCATTATGAATATAACTTATGTTCTATCCAGTTCACCAGTCGTTTCGGCAGGATCCGGTCGAGGAAGCAAAGTACCCGATACAGGAATCCGCCCACGTATTGCGGTCTTGGCGAATGACAGGTAGCAATGTGGTAGAACAGTTTCGCCATCTGTTCGGGTTGCATGCCTGCGCGTTCGTCCCGCTCCATATTGGTGATTGCTTTATGCGCGGAGCGGTAGATCTCTTCGCCTGCCGTGGATTTGTTGCGCGCATCGGTAAAGCCGGTGCTCACATCGCCCGGCATCATCACAGAGACGGAAATTCCGAAAGCCCGTACTTCATTCGCTAGCGCAAGCGCCATCGAGTTGATGGCGGCTTTTGAGGCAGAGTAGAATGCCTGATACGGAACGGGTAGTTGGGCTGCGACGGAAGAGGTGTAGATGATCCGTCCGTACCCTTGTTGGCGTAACTGCGGCAGGACAGCTTGCGTGAAACGCACCGCGCCCATGAAGTTCACATCCATCTGGTGCTCGGCGTCGGCTATCTTCGTATACTCAATCGGTCCGGAGATACCGTAACCTGCGTTGGAGATGACGACATCAATATGATCGGTCTGCGTTAAGACCTCTTCGATAGCCTTCTTGCAACTCGCCTCATCGCACACGTCACAATAGATATGCACGACTTCGCCTGCATCTTTGAGCGTAGCGGTCTTTCGACTTTCTACTTTCGCCTCTTCTCCCCCGTGACGACTCAACTCAAAAACACGCCAGCCCCGCTCTGCGAAGAGCGAGGCTGTAGCGTTGCCGATTCCGGAACTACCGCCGGTTATGATTAAGGTACGCATAGAGAATAGTAACTACTAACGAATTTCTAACTTATCACTAACTTATCACTAACGGTAGTACCGTATTTACCCCTATTTACATCTGAGGCGCACCCTCATGGAGCACACGCGCGATGATCTCCACCGCTTCGTCGATGATAGGCTCCGTATGGGTAGCCATCAGCGTTGTACGCAGCAGGCACTCGCCTTCTACGCAAGCCGGAGCGATAACCGGGTTCACATAGACGCCCTCTTCGAACATCTTCTTACCGAAATACAGCGTGTCTAAGGTCTTGTAGGTGAAGATCGGCACGATTGGCGTCGGCGCTTCGATAATCTTCACTCCAGCTGCCAGCAACTGTTTCTGGAAATACTTGGCGATATTCATCAGTCGTGTCGGCCTCTCCGGGTCAAGAATCAACTGATGCAGCGCTTCCAGCGCCGTAGCAGCCGAGCACGGAGTGATCGATGCGGAGAAGATGAACGGACGACTCACGTGGCGCAGCCAGTCCGCTACGCGGTGACTTGTCAGCATGCAACCGCCGATAGAAGCCAATGATTTGGAGAAGGTCAGCATCGTGATATCTACCTTGTCCGTCAGACCGAAATGTGCCGCTGTACCGCGACCACCGGGACCTAACACACCGAATCCATGGGCATCATCGACCATCACACGGGCACCGTATTTCTCGGCTAACGCACATATCTCCGGCAGCTTGCAGATGTCGCCGCGCATGGAGAACACGCCGTCGGTCACAATCAGTTTTCCGGCATTCTCCGGAATGGATTTCAGTTGGCGCTCCAGATCCTGCATGTCCGAGTGGCGGTAGCGGAGTACCTTCGCAAAACTCAGACGACAAGCGTCATAGATGGATGCATGGTTCTCACGGTCGTTCAGGATATAATCATCCTTACCGCAGATGGCGGAGATAATGGCTAAGTTGGTCTGGAAACCTGTCGAGACAGTCATGCACTCCTCGTAACCCGTGAAGGCGGCTATCTCGCGCTCCAGCTGCAGGTGCAAGTCCAGCGTACCGTTCAGAAAACGGCTGCCGCTCACGCCTGTGCCGTATTTATCCAAGGCCTCATGTCCGGCTTTGATAACTGCCTCGTTTTCCGTGAAACCGAGGTAGTTATTCGAGCCAAGCATGATCACACGGTGGTTCTCCATCTGCACCACCGGCGCTTGACGGCTCTCCAACTCGTGGAAATACGGATAGATACCTAATTTGCGAACCTGTTTGAGCGTCTCAAAATGGTCGCATTTTTCAAAAAGATCCATATTAGAGGACGTTCAGTTCTTTCAAAATAGCTGTGGTCTTACGAACAGCAGCCTCGCTCTCATGCAGTTTAGCGCGCTCCTCTTCGCTGATGTTCAGCTCCAGGATCTTCTCGATACCGTTCTTGCCGATGATACAAGGTACACCGATGGTGATGTCCTTCATGCCGTATTCGCCTTCGAGGGCAGCGGAACAAGGAATCATCTTCTTCTGGTCCTTGATGATGGCCTCTGCCACACTTGCAGCAGCAGCACCCGGAGCCATCCATGCACTCGTTCCCAGCAGACCCGTCAACGTAGCGCCGCCTACCATCGTGCTCTTCACCACGTTCTCCAGCTCCTCTTTCGACAGGAACTCGCTTACGTTGATACCTTTGTAGGTCGTGTAGCTCGTCAGAGGAATCATCGTCGTGTCGCCGTGACCACCGATGACGAAACCGTCCACGTCGTTGGCGTTGCACTTCAGAGCCTGGCTCAGGAAGTATTTCAGACGTGCGCTATCGAGTGCGCCACCCATACCGATCACGCGGTTGCGCGGCAGCTTCAGAGCGTGCAGCGTCAGGTATGCCATCGTGTCCATCGGATTGGAAACAACAACGAGGATTGCGTTCGGGCTGTATTTGAGTACCTGGTCGCAAACGCTCTTTACGATACCTGCGTTCACGCCAATCAGCTCCTCACGCGTCATACCCGGTTTACGGGGAAGACCCGAAGTGATGATTACTACGTCGCTACCGCTGGTCTTCGAATAATCATTCGTCACACCCGTTACGACGGTGTCGAAGCCCATCAGCTGAGCCGTTTGCATGATATCCATGGCTTTGCCCTCAGCAAAACCCTCTTTGATGTCGATCAGACATACCTCGTTAGCCACCTCATTTACGGCCAACACGTTCGCGCACGTAGCACCTACGTTACCTGCGCCTACAACTGTTACTTTACTCATGATTGTAAATGTATTTTTAAATTTTAACGATTTAACGATGTAACGCTTTTACGTCCCTTGGACGAATTAGCGTGCAAAATTACGATTTTTTTTGTATATATACAAATTTTTCCCCATAATTCTGCAATTTTTCTCCATTTTTTGCAGCCTGATTGTCAAAATGGCCTATTCGATGATATCATCTTGGCTCTATATCTTCCTTCTGTCCCGTAAGTCCCTTCTTGTGCGCAGAGCGGCAAATTTAATTTGACAAAAACAAGAAAAAATGGCTAAAAACGCATTTTTATTTGCATATTTTGTAAAAATAACGTAATTTTGTCGCCGATTTTGAATTTTAATCGGATCAAAAATGAAAAATAACGTCAAAAAGATGCAGTTTGTAAAAATGCATGGCTTGGGAAACGACTACGTCTATGTGGATTGTTTTGATCCTGTCACGGCGGAGATTATTGCGCAAACGGAACTCTCTTCTTTGGCTCAACAACTCTCCGACCGTCATTTCGGTATCGGTTCGGATGGCTTGGTGCTCATACTGCCTTCAGACGAGGCGGATGCCCGAATGCGGATCTTCAATGCCGATGGCTCCGAAGCGCAGATGTGCGGAAACGCGATTCGATGCGTCGGCAAGTATCTGTACGAATCCGGTCGCTGTCACCGGACGCAGATCTGTATTCAGACCCTTGCCGGCTTGCGGACGCTCAGGGTGCACACTACGGAAGGCAAAGTGGATAGCGCAGAGGTCAATATGGGAAAAGCCGAAGTGATGTTTGATGAGCTGATGATCAACTACCGTCCCGTAGCGTTTGTCTCTGTCAATATGGGCAATCCGCATATTGTGCTGTTTCCTCAGACACACGTGGCAACGATGTCGCTCACGCCGCTCGGACCGACGCTCGAGAGACATCCGCATTTTCCCGAAGGAACCAACGTAGAGTTTGTCTCCGTGCGTAATCCGAATGAATTAGACATGCGCGTGTGGGAGCGCGGATCGGGTGAGACGATGGCTTGCGGAACGGGCGCTTGTGCCGCAGCAGTAGCAGCGGCTGTCCTCTCCAAGACCGACAACGCCGTCACGGTGCATCTGAGAGGCGGTGATCTGCATATTCATTATGATCCCGAGACCCGGGAGGTCACCATGACCGGTCCGGCTACCGAGGCCTTTCGGGGAGAATATATCTTATAATACGTACGCTTATGAAAATCAACGCTCATTATTCATCTTTACCCGCTCATTACCTCTTTCACGACATCGACCTGCGCGTACAAACCTACCTCACGCAGCATCCCGACGAGCATCTGCTACGCATGGGAGTCGGCGATGTCACGCGTCCTTTGCCCCGTGTTATCGTGGATGCGATGCAACGGGCAGCAGAGGAACTCGCCCACGAAGAGACTTTCCGTGGTTACTGTCCCGAGAACGGCTACGAATGGCTCCGGCAGACCATCATCGATCATTTCTTCCTGCCGCGAGGCATTCATTTTCATCCCGATGAAGTCTTTATCTCCGAAGGAGCAGGAAGTGACTTGGGTAATCTCAGCGATCTCTTCGACCGCGAAAACAAAGTGGCAATCATGGATCCGACCTATCCGGCGTACGTCGATGCGAATATCATGGCGGGACGCGAGATCACGCTCCTGCCTTGCCTCCGGGAGAATAATTTCGTACCCGACCTGCCGAGTCAACCGGTGGACATCATCTATCTATGCTTCCCCAATAATCCCACGGGCGCTGTCCTGACGCGAGACCAACTCCGCTTGTGGGTCGATTACGCGCATCGTAACCACTCGATTATCATCTTCGACGCCGCGTACGAAGCCTATATCTCTTCGCCCGATATTCCGCATTCTATCTACGAGATCGAAGGCGCACGGGAAGTGGCAATCGAGGTGCATAGTTTCAGTAAGAGTGCCGGCTTTACGTCCGTCCGCTGCGGCTATGTGGTCGTGCCTTTTGAGACCGGACTCCAGCCGCTATGGATGCGCCGGCAGTGTACCAAATACAACGGCACCGCCTATGTCTCCCAGCGAGCCGCGGAGGCTACTTTCACGCCTGAAGGACAAAAAGGCATTCGCGAAAACTTGACGTATTACAAAGAGACCGCTTCCCTCATCTTGAACGGCCTGCGAGAGATAGGTCTGGAGGTGTACGGCGGTGAGAATGCACCGTATATATGGTGTCGCGCGCCGCATGGATGGAACTCCTGGACCTTCTTCGACCATCTGCTCAATCGATGCCGGGTGGTCTCTACACCAGGAGTCGGTTTCGGTCGTTGTGGAGAAGGATTTGTCCGTTTCTCCGCCTTCGCCAACCGCCAAACCGCCATCGAAGCGATGCAACGAATTCAAAAAAATATATAGATAAATTTGCATATATGGGATTTTTTTTTAATACATCCGAGTACACGGACAATGCCCGCGTGTGCCAGTACATCGCGCCGAAGAACACGCACAAAAACTCAAAGCCGGCTATAGTGTGGAATGTGAAGTGAAGTACTAAATGATAGATTGCCGACTCTGTGTTGTATTCGATTATTTAAGTTTCCCAGTTGCT
>CALZRN010000038.1 GCA_945828585.1 uncultured Bacteroidales bacterium
TACATCAGCCATTTTAGACCTCTCTCCATCTCTCCCCACAAGGGAGAGTGTTTATTATCTCCTCCCCCTGTGGGGAGGTTGGGTGGGGTTATTTCTTCTCCGCCACCCGCAACTTCGCACTCCGGCTACGCGGGTTCCGTTCTACTTCATCGTCGCTGGCCACTCGCCCTTTCTCGATAACATCAAACGGAGTAATCGCGTTTCCGTAAAAGTCTTTTTCTATCGTCCCTTCTAAGTTTCCGCTTCGAAAGAAATTCTTCACCAACCGATCCTCCAACGAGTGGTACGTCAGGATGGCTATCCGCCCTCCGGGCTTCACCAAGTCCCGTGCCGCCACCAGCATCTCTCGTAGCGCACCCATCTCATCGTTCACCTCTATACGCAACGCCTGAAACAGTCTCGCCAGATCCTTCTTGTACTGCGCAGGAATATCCAGCTCTATTATACCCGCCTTTCCTTCGTCCTGTTCGCGGGTCTTTAGCCCCGCGTCTCCCTTTCCTTGCGCTTCGCGGTGTTCTGTGCCCGCGAGTTTCGCGAGCGGGAGGTTCAGCGCCGCCTCTACCAGCTCCTCTGTCCGTAAAATCGGCTTCTGAGAACGGGCCTTGCATATATTCCTTGCGATGCCCCTCCCGTTCTTCATCTCGCCGTAAAGCCAGAAAATCTTCGCTAACTCCTCCTCGCTGTACCCGTTTACTATATCCGCCGCCGTCCGTTTCGCCGTCTGGTTCATCCGCATGTCTAACGGCGCGCTGAACCTAAAACTAAACCCTCGCTCCGGACAATCGAAATGGTGAAAACTAACCCCTAAATCCGCCAGCAACCCGTCAATCTCTGTCACCCCGTAATAATCCATCCAGTTCCGCAGATACCTGAAATTCGAATGCACAAACGTCCATCTCGGCTCATTGACAAATCCCACATCGTCCATTGTGCCGGATGACATCCGGCTTCCCTCCCCTCTATGGGGAGGGTTAGGGTGGGGTTTTCCCCTTTGCGCATTCTCATAAGCCTCTATATCCTGATCGAAAGAGAATAGCCGCCCGCCTTCGAGCCCCTCCAATATCGCCCTGCTATGTCCTCCGCCGCCGAAAGTGACATCCACATACACCCCGTTCGGCTTGATCGCCAAACCCTCTATCGTCTCTTTCAGCATCGCCGGTATGTGATAAATCGCTTCCATCTTTATTCTTTATTCTTTATTCTTTATTCTTTACTCCTCAACTCTCAACTCTCATTTCTTCTTAAATTTCACTCTCGTTTACCTTATAAAAGGGGGTGATTAGGGGGTGATAAGGGGGTGATTAGGGGGTGATTACCGGGTTGTTCATATAAGGTCGCCCTACTGTCAACCCGGTGAGAACCGCCTAGTTGTCCTCTTTTTTCTTCATCTTTGTCCGCAGTCTTGCCGCCAATTCGGTCTGGCTCAGGCGTTTCTCTGCGAATTTCTCCGGAGCCCACAGCGCAAAGCGGTTCAGCATGCCGACAAACAGCACATCCTGCTGCGCACCGATGGTCTCCAGGTTCTTCTTTTGCAACAAAATACGTCCCTGACCGTCCATCTCCATATATTCCGCATCGGCCATGAACTGCATCAAGATCAGCTGATCCTCCGGATCCCACTCATCCAATGCCTGCCTTAACTGCTCTACCTTCTCGTTCCAAACCTCCTCCGGATAGAACATCAGACACTCGTTATCCGTATCCCGCCGCATCACAATGCGCTTGGATGACGTCTCCGCCAAAATACGACGATAAATAGCCGGAACGAATATACGTCCCTTCTCGTCCAACCGTCCGTCTATATTTCCTACAAAAGTCTGCATAGTAATAATTTACAATTTTTAATTCACAATTTACAAAGCGTTCTGCTGATTTTGTACAAACTTATATCTCTGTGCGGATTCTATGAATTCCTTTTTTCGTTTTCAATATTCGTTCGTGTGTACATACTCTTGTTGCCCTTTGTGAATTGTATATTGTGAATTGTTAATTATTTCACGCTGCAAAGATACAAAAAAAAAATGATATACACCACATTTCCCCACAAAAAAATTTTTCAATTGTTTTATTAACATCTTTTTAACATTTTAAAATACCATATAATGTACGCAAAATCAGCAAATTATATGCGTTATTAACATTTTATGCAAAAGTGGGGCAAAATGGGTAAAATAATTCACTCTGCTCCAGTATGCCCACAATGCCTCCTGTTTATCGCTCATTTCAACCTCATGACTACAAAAAAAAATGAGCTCGGTTGCCCGAACTCATTTCTTATTTTATTGACTCGATTTATTCGCTTATCAGAGGTAAAATGATGTCCGCATCGCCCTCGTTAATCAAAGTAGCTAAACGCTTTACATATACGTTTTGCAAACTATCCTGACGTTTGCGCTCCTTCAAAAAATCTTCTTTTGTGTACGTCCAATCTCCCTTCCGGTCTATTACATCCGGAATGTCTTGCGTGGAATAATACCGGTTGAGATAGACAGGTGCCAAGTGGTCGGTCGAAATACCGCCGCTGGTACGTCCCCACGGACCGGGGTAGTCTGCCGCCGGAGCTGGAGTGATGCCTAAATAGCGGTCTATATTGCTCCGCTTGATGGTATAAAAACGATTGATAATATTCCTTGCTGTGGTCTCAAAATCGGAGCGCACATATACGTTGTCCGGCTTTTGAACATCGGTCCATTGCAGCGGAATAGTAACGTGGTTGAGACTGATACAAAGATTCCATTTCCAGTCCGCCAGCTGCCATTTCGCGGTGGAGTCCACCTTAATAAACGGATCGTGGCTAATAATAAACTCTCGGCAGGTTCCTCCTGTGCTGAGATTACGCATTCGGTAATTACCTTGGCTGTCAGGCACCAACATCACTTCCAGACGATGAAAACCTGCTTCCGGTATGAAATTCACTACCGTGTACGTCGCCTCGCGGTATTGCTCCCGCCACTCGGGGCCGTTCGCCTCGCATGCTGCTAGCAGAACTACCGGCAGAATAAAGATTATCTTTCGCAAATGTCTCATATAAACCGAATTTTAATCCACGGCGTCTTGCGTCCCATGGTGCCGTTAGGCAAGTATTTAATAATGTAAATCGCTCCGTGCTGGAAATCTGCGTCATCCAGCGGCACGATATTATAGGTCGCGCTTACAGGTATCGACTTGACCAGTTCGCCTTCCGTTGAGTAGATATTGACGAAGCCATCTGTGATAGACTGCGGCAGATAGATCACATGTCTTGCCGGATCGTAATGGATTGAGTCATACGCCAGCGTCAGATGTTTTGAATCGGCGGCTTCACCTTCCGGAGTGAAGATGACATAGGGCATACTCAGCGAACTCAGATGCTCCTCGCAACCCTTGCTCTCCGAGCATTGCAGGCTGACATAATAGCTGGTATTGGGCTTCAGATCATATGCGTTGAAGACGGTATAGCGCTCCTGATCCTCCAGATCCTGCGGCACGATCGTACGCTCGCGACCCTTGTATGTATATATGGTCTTGTGGTTGAAGGTCGTGGTAAACACATCGACGCAAGTTCCTTCTCCTCCGACAGAGGTGTAAACCATCTCGAAACGGCGGTAACCTTCCTCTTCCGTGAAATTACGGGTGTATGTATAGCGCTTCGTGTTCTTGGTCACTTGAATCACGTCCAGCGTATCAATACCGGCATCGCTATAGCCGATGAGGGTGAAGAAACCGACTTCGTTATCGGTGGTAGCCGGAGCGTTTATCCACATACTCAGTTCTACTACCGGCATGGTGTACATCGGGCTGATGATACGCTCGTTGTTCTCTTTGAACCACAGCGAAACAGCTCCGTCCTCTTTGGCTTTGGTGGTTGTGCGATAGAAAGAAGTGTACCAGCCTGTCTCGGCTACACCTGCCTCTTCGTCGAAGTTCTCAAAACTCTCTACGGTGGATTCGCGACCGTCCTCCATGTGATAGAGCGTCACGTAGTACTCTTCCGCATCCTCCTGCGGTGTCCAGTGAAGCCTGAAGGTCGTCGGAGTGAGATTCTCGATGCGGCTGACCTCCGGAGCCCCAATGAGCGTCGGACGCGGGCTGGTGCCGCGGACTGCAAGCGTGCCTACAGACTTGTCATGACGCACGGAAAGCGATCCGCGCTGTATGTCGCAGACCTGTTTGCGCGGCGCATAGTGCACATAGACATCCGTCTCCAGTACGGAGTCTGCTTGGACGTTCGCCGAGAGCGAGGTGCTCCAACTGAGACTGTCCAGCGAGATATAGAAACCGGAACCCGACACCGAGATCGTTGCGGCTATCTCCGGATCCAGACCGGAGCCGACGACACGCACTTTCTGAGCAGGGGTCTCTGCCTTTTTGTTGTCCTTGTTATAGGTGCTCTGGATCACGGGCATCTCTGCCGGAAGGAACATGAAACCGTTGGATTTGAAGGTAAAAATGATATTCTTGTCCACCTCCGTAATATCGGTCAACGGCTGTTCTACAATGGTCCCGTTGTGAAGCATCGGAGTGAAAGAGGTCACGTTCTTTGCACCCGGATAAGGATCATTGGGGGACGCATAGCCTCTTACGCCTCCTGCTTCCTCGATGTCATACCGGAGTGGGGTAGAGTTGTTCGGGGTATTGCTTCCCCAGGCCGAAGCACTGTAATCTACATGCCAGATCAGAAGACCCGTTCCGGGCAGACTGGTCGAATGGCGATCCCATCCTACGTTCTGACGGTTCTCTAACAACCAGTATTCACTTGGACTGGCGGAACCCCAACTCAGATTATGCGTCTCATTAGCAATCAGATAAATCTGCTTTTTGCCGTTCTCAATCGGCTCCAAGGTGTATTGGCCTGCATCGGTCAACTGAACCGGAGTAACCCATCCCAACTGAAAACGCTCACCGGCAGTATAGGTCGGAGGTGTTTTGCCGTTGCCGTTGTAACTACCGGAACACATGATATCCCAGGATCCGATCGTATAAGTGGCAGAAGACTGTGTGTCATAGTAATCCGCCAGACCCAATACATGGCCGAACTCATGGCAGAACGTACCGATACCGCACATGGAATTGCCGGCAGAGCCGCGCAACTCGGATGTACAAGCGTAGTCGTAAATCAGTTTGCCGTTCACGCGGTCGCCGCTCGGGACGATACTACGATGAGGCCAGATGGTGGTGGACGGACCGCCTTCCGCTTCGTTATGACCTGCATAGTAGATAAACACATTGTCCAGACGACCGTCATTATTGGTATCGTATTGAGACATGTCTATGCCTAATTCGTCCGACACTTTGTTACATGCTTCTACAACCATTGCGCTGGTATGCTGGTCATAGTATGCAGAAGTGCGGGAGAGAGTGACAGGACCGTAGCAGTCAAAAATAGGCGAGAAGATACTGTCGGAGGACGCGATAAAATAATCGCGTGCCGAGCCTACACCGCCGTTATCGCTATAGCCGGATACATTCAGCATCTTGTCGAAATCCTCTTGTTTGTAGCGGAATTTCGAGTCAGAGAAGTTCACCAGAATAACTACGCTATGGGGCGAACCGGTCAGAGGAAAAGTGGCGGCAAACTGTTGCTGCTGCGCCATAAGACGCGCTCTGCGCACCTTCTCCGGCATGATAGCCACACTCGCATCTTCTACCCACATTCCGCGTTCGTTCAAACGGAGTGGGGTGCCATCCATCGAGGTGTAATAACTGTGGTACTCATCGCCCACTAATTTCAGCGTAATGGTACTTCCATCCGCCTGGGTTTTTACGATCGGTTCAGGAGTAGCCATTACTGCCCAAACGCTTGTGCTACATACAATTGCAGCGGCTAAAAGAATGAAATATCTTTTCATATACATATATTTTTCGATGCAAAAATGCATAATTAACCAAAATACGGCTGCAAAGGTACAAAAAAAATCCCACATACGCAAGTGTATGCAGGATTTTTTTAGATTTTTATTAGGAATTACTTCTTGAACAGTTTGTCAGCAGGAATAGTGATCTTGCTTTCTTTCGGAGCTTTGAACTCTTTAACTGTATATTTAGGAGCAGCTTTTTCCTCACCCAAATATTCATAGTATTTATCAATCAGAGGAGCCCATTGCAGCGGCTCAGCAAAATTGGAATAATCTTCCAGTGCGAGCAAACCCCAAACTTGCGGCTCTTCAAACCATGATACGTTCATCTTGTATAGCGCAGAATTCTCATCTCCTTCGAAAACACCTTCTCCAACAATGCCACTGAAATAATCAATGTATTGCTGTGCGTCAAAATCTACCGCATAGATACGACCTCTGAATGCCGGCTCTACGGTCTCAGTTGAGTCATTGAGCCATTTCATGTGGTCTTCTGCATTGCCAAGAGCTCCGGCGAATGCGCAGTTCGCAAACGTGGTATCCTTGATGTCAAAATTCTTAAGAATATCTAAATGACTAACACCTAGATAATGAAAGTTCTTTCCTTTACCAAGATCATCGGTGATCAAGAGAGCGGTACCCTCCAGGTCAATAACATATCCGGCTCCATTAAGAGCTCCTTCCTCATCCAAATAAATACCATCGCTCCAGATTTTGTATGTAGCAGGGATCATGAGACAGCTTACTTGTTGTCCGCTTCTCAGCGTTCTCGGAAGGGTATCCTGACTCAAAAAGGTCTCTTTGTCAAGATTCCAGAGACTCCAGCCGCCCCACTTGATCATGTCTAAAGCGCTCTTAACAGTTACTTGGCATGCTGCGGTCAACTCTCCGCACTTAGCGGTGATATTTGCTTCACCTTCTGCCAATGCCTCAATGTTACCATTTTGATCTACGGTAACAACTTCTGCGTTGCTCGATGCCCACTCGCATACCGGAGCATCCAAAGTGGTCGGTTCGTAGAGTACTTTCAGTTTTGCAGTCTCGCCAAGAGCTAACTCAAGAGCAGACTCTTTGAAGCTGATTTTGGTGTACTTGCTTCCGCTTTCACCACTACCCGGTTTGCAGCTTGCCAATGCTACAACGGCAGCTGCCAATACAATCAGATACTTTTTCATAATGTTTGTTTTTTAGTTGTTAATAAAATAACTTTTGTTTTAGTTAGTTTTTATTTTTAGATTGGTCTTATCTCCGATATTCGGGTTATAACGTGTCTCGGAGGTCGGAATCTCGCACTGGAACTGCTCTCCGGCTGGGGAGGTGATATCCAGAACGGCTTCGCTCCGACTCAAGTGGTTGGTACCCAGCGTACGCTTCTTCTGGAGACGACGCAGCATCTGCATGGAATAACCCTCGCCCCACATCTCAACACGCCAGTTGTAGATAATAGCCTCTTTTACGGCATCGGTGCTGGTTAGTGTACTTACCCAAGTGTTGTATGCACTCTCCTGTCCGGTAATAACGCGCTCGTCGCAGAGTTTCTGCAGATATTCCGCTGCTGTAGCGTTATCGCCGTTGCTCCATGCTGCCTCTGCTGCAATCAGGTAGGCAGACTCTACACGCATGAATACGTTGTCGCAAAGCCAGTCACGGTCCACCTTATCCAAAGCAGTGATGTTCTTGTATTTGGGGCTATAAAATTTGCCATCCGGGCAGTAAGCGAAGGCTGCATCGCCGGCGCGGAACCAAGCCACACGTGCGTCCCATCCTTTAGCGGCAATCTCGTCATAGAGCTTGCTGTCAATACCTTTGGTATCACCGGCTGCGGCGTAACTATAGGTATGGATATCTACTTGGCCGAAGAAGGAACCCAACGCGGTAGTGGTCTCTATCGTCACGTCCTGACCCCACATCCAGTTTGCAGCCTTCACATCGGAGAAACCGGTGGTTGTCAACTCTTCGTACGGCAGCAACGGATACTTACCGCCGTCAATTACTGCTTTAGCTTGCTCCAACGCAATCTCATAGCAGTTTTTACCTGCTGCTATTTCGTAGTCCTTGTCGCCGTGGTTCAGCATAGCGTACGCCAGCATGAGACGCGCTACGTCGGTATCAATCTCCAATTTCGAACCACGTTGGTTATACTTACTGTAGTAGTCCAGCAGATCAATTGCCTCGGAGAGGTCTTCATAGACACGGCTGTATACCTCGTCCACAGTCGATTGCGGCGCGCCAAGGGTGTCTCCCTTAATGTCCGCTCCAACATATACAGGAATAGCTCTCGCGTCCAGATCCGCTACATCCGCATCGCGCGGGTCGGTGTAGATGTCCAGCAAATTGGAATATGCCCATCCGCGGAGCGCTAAGATCTGGCCGTAGTAGTAACCGTTTTGAGCGATAACTTCTGTCGGCTCAGCTCCGGTAGCCATGTCGTCCAGAATCTCTTTCAGGTCACTCTCAATGGCGATGTCGCAAATGTTAGTGAGGTTGATGATTTCGTAGAAGAACGACCATGCGTAGCTACGGTTATATGCATAATAGTATCCGCGTTCGTACATCTCAAACCAGCCGTAGCCGGCTTTTTTCATTGCCATATCGCCTGACTGGATGTCGCTGTACATATCCAGCGAGCGTTTTCCAAACGTCTGATGATCGCCGCCGTATTCGTATAACTTGGAATAGATACCGAATATGGCTCCCTGCAGACGGTCTGGCAGACTCTGGTATTGTTCCTCCAGAAGGGTTCCTCCCTCCGGATATTGGGTTAAGAAACTGTCACCACAGGAGGTGAGACCCAAACCCAACACAATGGTTGCAAATAAATATTGTATCTTTTTCATATTAGTAATCTCCTATGGTTTAGAATTGAACTTTAACACCTGCCATTACGGTGGACAGCGGGCTGTAATCGTCGTAGCCGTTGGTACCGCTCATAGACATCATCGGGTTGTAACCCTTACGTGCCGTTGCGATTGCCAGATTGTCTGCTGCTACCCAGATATGCAGGTTGGTGAGTTTAATCTTCTCAATCCATTTCTTCGGGAACTTATAACCGAGGTTGATGTTGTTCAGACTCAGATAAGAGTTGCTCGTCAGGAAGCGGTCTGAAGATGCGTTAGCGTACTGGTCTGCACCGTTGGACAGACGCGGGATATTGGTGTTCGTATTGCTCTCCGACCATGCGTTCTTGATATCTTTGTGCCAGTTCATGCTACCGATTTTGTCGCTGTGCATCAACATAGCGTACATGTTATCATATCCGTAGCCGCCGATACGGTAGCTGCAACTGATGCTCAAGGTAAAACCATATGCCTCGAAATCAACACCAAAACCACCGTCAAGGTCCGGCATAGCGCTCTTACCGACGTAGTTGCTACCTGCGTACGTGTACTCTTCTCCGGGAACAGAAGTCTCTTTGATATTTGCATTCGGGTGCTTGAGTTTGTACTCATGTACCGATGCAATATAGTTGTCGCCGGTCTCGCCTTCCAAGATAGTGTTTGCGTCCGTATGACCGAAACCACCTTTGTCCGCATCGTAGTATGCTGTGTACATGGCTTGTCCTTCTTCATTAACACCCTCGTAATGGGTCATATACCAGTCATACGTAGAGTGCCCCTGGGACATACCGCCGGACATTACCATACGCTCCGGCTTACCGTTCTCGTCGTAGCCGTCGATAGGCATCAATAACATCTTGTTGCGATAGTATCCGCCATTCAAACGGATATCCAACTTGATATTACGCATATCCAGCGCATGTGCTTTTAACGCGAACTCGACACCTTGGTTCTCCATCGCTGCGTCGTTTACGTAGTAACCGCTGTAACCCAAAGAAGGTGCTACATTGCGCGGGAAGAGCATGTTATCGGTCTTCTTATAGAAGTAGTCAAACTCTACATCGAGGTATTTCTGGATGCTGAACTCCAGACCGAGGTCAATCGTACTGGTGCGCTCCCAGGTTAACTCCGGGTTGCCTTTGTATGCCCAAATATAACCCTTGTTGCCATCCACGTTCTCTACGTTATATTTGTCGGAATAGAGCATGTCGCCGATATCCTGGTTACCCAATACACCCCAACTCAAACGCAGTTTACCGTTCTTGAGCCAGTCAGCAGCTTCCGTTCCTTCCATGAAATGCTCGTTGGTGAAGCTCCATGCTGCACCTACCGAACCGAAGTGACCCCAGCGGTGGCCTTTCGCGAACTTGGAAGAACCATCGGCACGATAGTTAGCGGTGATATGATAGCGGCTGTCGTACTCATACGTTACGGTTGCCAGAGCGGACTCCAAAGTGCTCGTACGAGCGTAACCCGCTACATCGTCCATTACTACACCGTTGCTCAACTGGTTCGAATTGTCCTCTACGATATTCTTCTTCTCTCCATACTGCACATTGTAGGTGAAATAGGTGGTCTCATGACCTGCCATCAAGCGGATAGTGTGCTCGTTGAAGGACTTGTTGTACTCTAACAACTGGTTGCTCGTAACCGCCAGATAGTTGTACTGTACCTGACTTACACGACCTACGTTCGCTGCGTTTCCGTAATATTTGTTCTCCAGCGCGTTCTTGTTGCTATTGGCATATTGAGCACCCAGGTTGATGGTAAATTTCAGACCCTCATAGAGCTTGAACTCCAAGAATGTATTGGCTACAGTCTGGTGCATCTTTGTGCGTTGTTTATCCCACTCCAAAGCACCGGCAGGGTTGAGACCGAACGCATAGGGACGACCACCTTCTTCTCCGATGTTCTCGTTTCCGTTGTCGCCGTAGTCGTACATCTTACCGCCGGTCTTGGGATCGACGCGAACCTGACCGGTGACAGGATCATATACATATACCGGGTAGATAGCCGGAATCTGGTTTACGAAAGCAAAACCGTTGTTCGCGTCTTCTCCCTGTCCCGGATTGCTGACCGTTGCATATGAATACTGGATATTCAATCCGCCTTTCAACCATTTCTTAGGCTGATAGTTAATGTTCGAACGGGCGTTGAAACGCTGGAAATCCGAAGCGGTATAGTAACCCTCGTCCTTCAGATAACCGAAGGAAGTATAGTAATTCAGTTTGTCGTTACCGCCGCTGATTTTTGCGGTAGCCTCGAGTTTCAGACCGTTGTGGAACAATGTGTTATACCAGCTGGTCATGTTCTGGAACTGCGCCAGACGCTGTGGGTCGGAAGCGAAGGACGGGTTCACATTTCCTGCTGCGTCATACTCATTAATCAACAGGTTGCCCTTTTGGTCCCAGAGATTGTAAATAACAGGAATACCATTGGCTCCAAAGAGGTTGTTGTGGGCATATTTGATGGCGCTGTTCTCCGATTTGTTGTTGATAACTTTTTGTTGATTGTACAAGCTCTGCCATGCCAGCACTACGTAGTCCTCCGGGCTGTCGATCACATCATACATCGGGAGCAGACGCATGTTGGCACCGGCCTTTACGTCCACCTCAATCTTACCCTCGTCGCCATTCGAGCTACCTTTCTTGGTAGTGATGACGATGACACCGTTGGCACCACGGCTACCATACAGAGAAGTAGCTGTTGCGTCTTTCAGAATGGTGGTAGAAGCGATATCGCCCGGATCAATCGAGCTGATCGAACCGGCATCCAAAGGAATACCATCTACTACGTAGAGCGGAGCGCTGTTGGCGGAGATGGAACCGATACCACGAATACGGATGTCGGCTATCGTACCCGGCTGACCGCTCGAGGTAACCACCTGAACACCGGCACTCTCGCCCGCCAGAGCCTTGGTAATATCAGACGGATTCTTCTTCTCGATATCCTCTGCTTTTACGGTCTCTACCGAACCGGTAAAGCCTCCCTTGCTGACGTTACCGTAACCGGTAACAACGACCTCCTGGATGACCTCGCTGTTCTCGGACATTGTGATCTTGAGGTTCTTGCCGGCAGCTACCTCCTGGGTAGTCATACCTACATAACTGATAATCAAAGTCTTCACAGACTCCGGTACCTCCATCTCGAACTTACCGTCGTAATCCGAGATCGTACCCTGTGTGGTACCCTGTGCCTGAATGCTGGCGCCAATCACCGGCTCCCCATTCTCATAGACTACCACACCGCTTACTTGTTTCTGCGCGAACAACCCAATGCTCATCGAGGCAAGAAACATAAGTGTAAAAATCTTCTTCATTGTTTGTTATAATTTGTTAATTGTTTGTTTTCTATAACCCTTTTCTCGCGCGTATGTATGCATAAATTTTAAGGATACGCACACGCGCATAAATGAAAAATCGCGCAAAGTTACAACAATTTTTCGATATTACCAAATTATTTGCAAGAAAAATGCAAAAAAAAACGTTTTTGCGCTATTTGTATGTCAAAATGTAACGATTTTGCGCCAGAAACAAATCATTTGCTATGTCAAAAAGCTCTTGAGGTGTCGTGAGTGAGATTTTTTCGAAGGTTTGCTGCCAATCTGGTGCAGAGCCATGGTATAACATCGACTTTGCCATAGCGAGTGCGGCGTTTTCCTGATTCTGCGCGGAGATGGCTAATTGTCCTCGCAGTTGGATAAGCGCGTGGCGGAGTGCGGAAGGTGTGAGCGGTGTCTCGCGCAGTTTGTCCAGCTCTTTTTGCACCAACGCCAGACTTTGGGTGTAGTCTTCCGGGTCGCACGCCCAATAGATGCACCAGTAGCCGGTGTCGCTGAGCGGCGTATAGGTCGATTCGACGGTATAGACGAGACCTTTGGACTCGCGCAGCGAGAGGTTGAGTCGGCTGTTGAGACTTCCGCCTCCTAAGATATTATTGAGCAAAAACATAGGTAATTGCCTTTCATGTCCCAAATGATAGGCTTTTCCGCCTAACATCGCGTGGACTTGGTGGGTGTGTTTGTGATAGCTCGCGGTGCGCGGGCTATCAAGACCGCTTACGCTGACAGAAGACAGACCGGCTTCGCCTGACAGACCGCTCGTTTTACTCGCTGACAGACTGATTTTGCCTGACAGAGCGGCTTTGCCTGATAGACCGGCTTTGCCTGATAGATGACCGAACTCGCGTTCGGCGAGGCGGAAGATTTTCTCGGGTTTGACGTCTCCTTGGCAGAAGACCACCATCCGGTCGGGTGTGTAGTGGGTTTTCATCCATTCGAGCGGGTAGGAGGGTTTGGAAGAGATGTGTCTGAGTGTCTTTTTGGTGCCTAAAATGGGCATCTCGAGGCTGGAACCGGCGAAGACGAGGTTCTCGAAATCGTCGTAGATGAGTTCGGACGGGCTGTCGTTGTAGCTCTCTATCTCATCCATAATGACCATCCGCTCTTTGTCTGTCTCTTCTTTTTTGAAGGTGGGCTGGAGAATCATCTCTGCGATAAGATGAAGCGTGAGTTGGACGTGTTCGGCAAGGATGGCTGCATAAAAAGTAGTCTCCTCTTTGGTCGTATAGGCGTTTATTTCTCCTCCGATGCCTTCGATGGCATGAATGATTTGCCGGGCGGAGTGGTGAGTTGTGCCTTTGAAGACGCAATGCTCGATATAATGCGCCATTCCGTTTTCTTCGGGAGTCTCGTGTCGCGTTCCTGCGCCGACCATCACACCCACGTACGCGACGGGAGAAGGTGTCCAACGATGGACGATTTTTACGCCATTTTGCAAAATATGATAAAAAGTTTGCGAATTTTCTTGCATAATTCAAAATTTCTTTGTACCTTTGCACCCGAATTCCGTTTGCCGACGGCAAAAAGGGAATTCTAAATCTCGGGTTGTACCAACCCTGCGATTTGCGATTTCAGCGGCATTGGCGGAATTGGTAGACGCGCCAGACTTAGGATCTGGTTCCGCAAGGAGTGAAAGTTCGAGTCTTTTATGCCGCACATTATGAGATATTTTCATCCTATTGTATTTTCGCTCGCGCTCCTATGTTGCGCGTGTATGATGAGTTCGTGTCTGAATGACTCGGCTGTTTCTTCTCCTACAATCCGTTCTTATTCGCAAATGTACCGCACGTCTCCCGAAGGTGTGAAGGACACTCTTTATTTAGGGGATACCGTCCGTATAGGTGATACGCTGCGTTTGCCTGTTTTGCTGTATGGCGGGTATAATATCCTTACTTCCTTTCAGGTATCAAGCGATCCGTTGGATCACCTGGTCAAACTGGAAGTGGATTCCGCTGTCGCTGCAATCGTTGATCCCCAGAGCGATTTGGAGAAAGGCCAACTTGTTTTTCCGCCGGACCGCCAGGTCTTAATGTGCAATGTCACGGTTTGCTTTATTCCCCAGCGCGCCGGAAGTCAGCCTATCGATTTGACGGTAGCCAATACGGCCGGCGACAAATATTCCCCCGTCACCTATACGTTCACTCCTATTGTAGCGAAAGGGGAAGAGTAAAAATCACTTTTCCGTTTTCTTCGCTTCATTCCAAAGCTCGTCCATCTCTTCGAGGGACATCTCCTGTAGCGCGCGGCCTTGTTCGCGCGCTTTTTGCTCCACGTAGTTGAAGCGGCGCATGAACTTGAGGTTCGTCTGCTCAAGGGCATTGTCCGGTCGGATCTTATAGAGGCGCGCGGCGTTGATAAGGGCGAAGAGGAGATCACCAAATTCATTTACCATTTGGTCATTTATTGGGTCATTGGGACATTTTCTCATTTCGGCTTCGAACTCCGCTATTTCCTCTTTCACTTTGTCCCAGACGTCTTCGGGGTTCTCCCAGTCGAAGCCGACGTTCGCTACTTTATCCTGGATGCGATAGGCTTTGACGAGCGAAGGCAGACCGTCCGGGATGCCACCTAAGACGGTCTTGTTACCGCCTTTCTCTTTGAGTTTGACCTGCTCCCATAGATGGCTGACGTCTTCGGCATTCTTGGCGGCTTCGTCTCCATAGACATGCGGGTGACGGAAGATGAGCTTGTCGCAGAGCCGGTTGCAGACATCGGCTATGTCAAAGTCTTCTGTCTCGGAACCCATCTTGGCATAGAAAACAACGTGGAGAAGCACGTCTCCGAGTTCTTTGGAGATCTCCGTCATGTCGTGGCGGGAGATAGCGGTAGCCAGTTCGAACGTCTCCTCGATCGTGTTTTGCCGGAGTGAGTCGAATGTTTGTTTGCGGTCCCACGGGCATTTCTCCCGGAGGTCGTCCATGATATCTAACAGCCGTCCGAAGGCGGCTAATTGTTCTTCGCGAGTGTGCACAACAAATCAGAAATTAAAAATTAAAAATTAAGAATCAAAAATTACGAATCATAATTATGGAGGGTGAGATTGCCGTGGTGATCGAGCTTGGCGTAGGTCCATTGCTTGAAACAGTCGCCGAGGATGATGACACGGCTGCCGGACGGGATCTGCAGGTCGAGTTCGATATGCCGATGACCGAAGATGTAGTAGTCGCGGTGGTTGTTTTGTTTCTCCTGGTCTTTGGCAAAAAGCACCAGTTCCTCTTTGCTCTCGCCTTTGTACGGACAAGGGTTTTCGAGCTCTTTGAGGCGGCTGCGTTTCGCCCATTCGTAGCCGAGTTTGTTGCCCCAAGCCGGCGGCAGCGTGCGGAAACAGAACTGCAGGAAAGGCGAACGGAAGATCTCGCGCAGTTTCATGAACCGCTTGATCTGTTTCTTGACGTCTTTGGGGTAGAGTTTCTCCCAGTTGGACGGCAGTAG
The DNA here is from genome assembly GCA_945828585.1 of uncultured Bacteroidales bacterium. Taxonomy (GTDB): domain Bacteria; phylum Bacteroidota; class Bacteroidia; order Bacteroidales; family Paludibacteraceae; genus Colicola. The sequence goes on from CALZRN010000038.1 coordinate 15,444, forward strand.
TCCGTCGCCGTGGGCGAGGTAGATTGCCTTGCCGTAACGGAGGATGGTACATGGCTCGTAATGGATCTCAGCGCCGGTCAGTTCTGCCAGACCGCCGAAGGTCCAGAGGTCATGATTACCGGTGAAGAAATGGACGTGGATGCCTTTTTTGATGAGTCTGCGTATTTCGCGGCAGAAGGGGTGATATTGATGTTTGCTTTTGTCGTGGATGTAATACTCCATCCAAAAGTCGAACATGTCTCCGAGCATGTAGATGGAAACGGCGTCCTTGCTCATCTCCTCGAGGAGGTTGATGAGTTTCTTCTGGTGCGCCCAGCTTTTTTCGATGGCCAAGCTGCCTAAATGTGCGTCGCTTAGGAAGTAAATCATTTATGATTTCAAATTTATGATTTCAAATTTATAAGAAGCCGAGTTCGAGTTTGGCTTCTTCGGACATCATATCTTTGGTCCATTCGGGTTCAAAGACGATGTTGACGTTCACGTCCTTGATGCCCTCTACGGAACCTACTTTCTGGCGGATGTCCTCTACCAGAAAATCGCCCGCAGGGCAGGATGGCGCAGTGAGTGTCATCGTTATGTCGCAAGTGCCATCTTCCTTGATATCAATACCGTAGATGAGTCCGAGGTCATACACGTTTACCGGAATCTCCGGGTCGAAAACGGTCTTGAGCATCTTCAGGATGGCTTCTTCTGTCTCTAAAAATTCATTCATTTGTTGTACCTTTCGTTGTTTCGCTTGCTTTTCAGCCGCAAAACGGCTGCAAAGGTACAACAAAAATTGCACATACGCAAATTTTTTTGCGATTTTTTGCTTGGCGAAATGAAATTTCGCGATAATAGATAGCCTTTGGGCCGTGCGGATAGCGGGATATACCCTTTCGGAGTAACTCGCCCCCTGCTCGACGGATTTTCGCGTACCCCTTCGCGAAAATACGCCTCCGAGAAGGGTATATCCCTATACGTCGGGGACGAAGGCTATCTATTATCCGCAGCGGAAGTATGACGCGGGAAGCAAAAAATCGCTAAATTATTTGATTTTTAGGAGAAAAGGGATGAGAGAAGAACAGGGCGTACTGCGGAGTAAGTGATTCCTATTAGGGTACGTATTGGGTAGTACAATGACTAACGAATATCCAACGAATCACTAAGGAATAACTAACGATTCGTCCCTCGCGCGGCGTAGTAAAAAGATGTCGGAATAGCATTCCGACGCAATGAACGAAAGAAAAAAATGCACTGGCGAAAGTGGCGATATTGGCGATATCGCCAAAATTGTCAATATCGCCATGCAAAAAAAATGACATGAGACAGTTGAGATTCTGAGACAGTAGAATGAGGCGTCATCC
>CALZRN010000039.1 GCA_945828585.1 uncultured Bacteroidales bacterium
TTGAAGAGGCACGCCTGGAAAGCGTGTAAACTCTAAAAGGGTTTCCGGGGTTCGAATCCCCGTCTCTCCGCAAAGATTTTGCGTCGAGCCGGTGAAGTGAGCTCGCTTACGGACACGGATAGATGCAAAAGCTTTGAACAAGGTGCCAGCGGCAGCTTGTGGGGATTACGAAGCAATCCCCGTGGAGAGCGTCGAGCCGGGGAAGGGCTCGCAACAATTAACCGAAATACAATAAACACAAATAATCAATTAACAATTTATCTCATGAAAAAAGTATTTGCAACCCTTACCGTGCTGGCTATGCTTACTTTCGGTAGCGCAGCAGTAATGGCACAAGAGGCAGCAGCTCCTGCTGAGGAAGCAGCTGTTGAAAACGTAGATGAAGTAGCTGCTCCTGAGGCAGTAGAAGAAGTAGCTGAGGCTCCGGCTGAGGAGGCTGGCGGTCTCGTGGCTCTCCACAAAACCCTTAAGACGAAGTTCATCGAAGGTGGTGCAGGCTTCATGGCGCTGACCCTCGTTACTCTCGTGTTCGGTTTGGCTCTCTGTATTGAGCGTATCATCTATCTCTCCCTTAGCAAGACCAACACCAAGAAACTTCTCGCTGACGTAGAAGCTGCTCTCAAAGAGGGTGGTATCGAGAAAGCTCTGGAGGTTTGCCGCAATACACGTGGTCCGGTGGCTTCGATCTTCTATCAGGGTCTCAGCCGCTACGACGAGGGCATCGATGTAGTTGAGAAGACTGTGGCTTCCTATGGTGGCGTTCAGCTCGGTCTCCTCGAGAAGAACCTCTCTTGGATCACCCTCTTCATCGCTATCGCTCCGTCTCTCGGATTCTTGGGTACCATCATCGGTATGATCGAGGCTTTCGATAAGATTCAGCAAGTAGGTGATATCTCCGCTACCGTTGTTGCCGGTGGTATCAAGGTCGCTCTGTTGACTACCCTCCTCGGTTTGATCATTGCTGTTGTTCTGCAGTTGTTCTACAACTATATCCTGAGCCTCGTTGAGGGTCTGGTTAACGAGATGGAGGACAGCTCGATTAGCTTGCTCGATATCGTTGTTGAGTACGATGCTGCTCAGAAAAAGTAACTATCGTGCCCTTGTGGCTAAGAAATAAGCTGAAGGCTGAAAGCTGATAGCTGAATTCTAATGTTTAATTTTAAACTTTTCTGAAGCATTATGAAAAACTATAAAATGATTCCTAAGATTACCCTCTGGTCGCTGCTGGCGCTGGGCATCGCGTTCATCGCGCTGTTCTTCTTCGGTGGCTCTAACGGTAGTCTCGAGGTTGCCGGTGACTTCCTGGATATACCGCGATTCACCGATGCATTCCTCATCTGGAACTACATCCTCTTTGGACTCGTAGTTCTCCTCACCCTGGCTGTGGTTTGCGTAGATTTTGCCAATAACTGGAAGAACAACCGCCGTAAGGCATACATGACTCTCGGCGTCGTTTGTGGTTTCATCGTGTTGGCATGTGTCTGCTGGTTCCTCGGTAGCCCTGAGAAAATTAACATCATCGGCTATGAGGGCACGGATAACGAAGGTTTCTGGGCACAACTGGCTGACGCAGTAATCTATGCTTGCTATTTCCTCGTTCTCGGTACTATCGGTACTATGATTTGGGGTTATTGCTATACTAAAAAACTGTCGAAGTAAATCACATTTATCATGGCAAAGAAAGTCCCACAGATCAACGCCAGCTCTATGGCCGACATCTCGTTCCTGTTGCTGATTTTCTTCCTGGTGACCACCTCTATGGATGTGAACCAGGGACTGGCTCGCCGTCTGCCTGCTCCTATTCCTCCTGATCAGAAGATAGAGGATAAGGATATCAACAAACGCAACCTTCTGGTTGTCAAGATCAACTCCGCTAACCAGCTGATGGTGCAAGGCCAGTTGATGGATGTGAAGCAACTTCGTGAGAGAGCCAAAGAGTTCATTAAGAACGAGCAGAACGTCGACTACTATCCGAAACTCGTGGAAGAGGATTTTGGCGCTCCTTTCGGTATCATCAAATATACCAAGGATCACGTCATCTCCGTTCAAAACGATGTGGATACCCAGTATCAGGCGTACCTCGATGTCCAGAACGAACTCGTAGCTGCGTATAACGAACTGCGTGAAGAATGCGCGCAGAAGTATTTCCACAAGGCTTACAACGAACTCGAAGAGGATCAACAGAAACAGATCCAGAAGATCTATCCTCAGAAGATTTCCGAGGCTGAACCTAAAAATTACGGTAATTGATATGGCTAAGATTCGTAGAAATGAGAAACGCGAGATGCCGGCGTTGAACACGTCGTCTCTCCCTGATATTATCTTCATGCTGCTCTTCTTCTTCATGTCTGTTACGTCTATGAAAGAGGTCAGCTATAAAGTGCAGTTCAAGAACCCGCAGGCGACGGAGCTCACCAAACTGGAGAATAAATCCCTTGTGCGATACATCTACGTTGGTACCCCGACTGCTGAGTTTCGTAAGCAGTATGGAGCAGAGACTCGTATCCAGCTGAACGACCAGTTCGCTGAGGTAAAGGAGATTGGCGAATATATCATTAATGAGCGTTCGTCTATGAAAGAGTCCGACCAAGGTATGATGACTGTTTCTATCAAGGCCGACAAGGAGACCAAGATGGGTGTCATTGCTGACATCAAACAGGAACTCCGTCGTGCGTACGCGCTGAAGATTAGTTATGCCGCGACACCGCGTACAAGTTACTAATCCTTTGTGTACAACCTTTGTGAATAGCAAAAGCCACTTGCGAGTGGCTTTTGCTGTACTTACCTCTCTGCTCATGGCCTGTTCAACGGTGCCTGACAGCGAAGAAAATGCAATACGAACAATGTGTATGGAGATAGCGGAGCTGATTTGGCTACCTATTCGGGGTAAATGAAGGGAAAAAACGGAGCCTTGGAAATTCGATGCAAAGGTACAATAATTTTTTGAGATATGCAAATTCTACCATACAAAAACATATTTTTTGCAAGAAAAACGCGCATTTGCTTGCATATATGCAAAAAAAGTTGTAATTTTGCAGCGCAAAATATTTTGAACGAAAAAACAAACAGCAAATTCAAAATTTATAAATAATTAAACACATGATTTATTCGAAAGAAGTACAAGAAATGTGCGTAGTAGCCAAAGGTCCGAAGCACGGACCGGCACCTATTCCTGAAGAGGGCAAATGGGTGAAGGCTACGGAGATCAAGGACATCTCGGGTATGACGCACGGTATCGGTTGGTGTGCACCTCAACAGGGCGCATGCAAGCTGAGTCTGAATGTAAAAGACGGTATCATCGAGGAGGCGCTCGTTGAGACCATCGGTTGCTCGGGTATGACTCACTCGGCTGCTATGGCGGCTGAGATTCTGCCGGGCAAGACCATCCTTGAGGCACTCAACACCGACCTCGTTTGTGACGCTATCAACACCGCTATGCGTGAGCTCTTCCTGCAGATCGTTTACGGTCGTACGCAGAGTGCGTTCTCTGAGGGCGGTCTGACCATCGGCGCAGGTCTCGAGGACCTCGGTAAGGGACTCGTTTCCCAATGCGGTACACTCTATTCCACCAAGGCTAAAGGCGTTCGTTACCTGCAGTTAACCGAGGGTTACATCACCAAGGAGTTCCTGGACGAGGACAATGAGGTTTGCGGATACGAGTACGTTCACATGGGCAAGTTCATGGACGCTGTGAAGAAAGGTGTTCCGGCAGACGAGGCTCTGAAGAGCGTAACCGGTACATACGGCCGCACGACCAAAGAGCAAGGTGCAGTTAAATCGATTGATCCACGCAAAAACTAAGGAGGAGAGACTATGATTCGTGAAGTAAAATTTGAGTCGCAAGACCGCCGCGAGAAACAGATTCTCGCCGCTCTGAACGCTAACGGTATCGCTTCCATCGAGGAGGCTAACCAGATTTGCGAGCAATACGGCCTCGATCCTTATCTGACCTGCGAGGAGACCCAACGTATATGTTTTGAGAACGCCAAATGGGCGTATGTAGTAGGTACGGCTATCGCGCTGAAGAAAGGCTGCAAGAACGCCGCTGACGCTGCCGAGGCTATCGGTATTGGTCTGCAGGCATTCTGTATCCCGGGTTCTGTAGCGGATGACCGCAAAGTGGGTATCGGTCACGGAAACCTGGCTGCCCGTCTGCTGCGCGAGGAGACCCAGTGCTTTGCTTTCTTGGCAGGCCACGAGTCTTTCGCTGCTGCTGAGGGTGCTATCAAGATTGCCGAGATGGCGAACAAAGTGCGTAAGAACCCGCTTCGTTGCATCCTGAACGGTCTGGGCAAAGACGCTGCTATGATCATCAGCCGTATAAATGGATTTACGTATGTACAGACCGAGTTCGACTACTTTACCGGTGAGCTGAAAGAGGTTCGTCGCAAAGCGTATTCGAACGGTCCGCGTGCGAAGGTTAACTGCTATGGTGCAGACGATGTTCGTGAGGGTGTAGCTATCCTCTGGCACGAGAACGTGGATGTTTCCATCACCGGTAACTCGACCAACCCGACTCGTTTCCAACACCCGGTAGCAGGTACGTATAAGAAAGAGCGTATCCTCGCCGGCAAGCCGTACTTTAGTGTCGCTTCCGGTGGTGGTACAGGTCGTACTTTGCACCCGGATAACATGGCAGCAGGTCCTGCTTCGTATGGTATGACGGATACCCTCGGCCGTATGCACAGCGATGCTCAGTTCGCAGGTTCCAGCTCCGTTCCGGCACACGTAGAGATGATGGGCTTCCTCGGCATCGGTAACAACCCGATGGTAGGATGTACTGTAGCGTGCGCAGTAAACGTAGCTCTGGCGCTGAATAAGTAATTAGTCTACTAGTCCACTAGTCAACTAGACAACTAAAAAAATCTTTTAAACAATGAAAAAATATCTTTTGATTGCTGTTCTGGCTGTAGCCAGCCTCGCAGCTTACGCACAACCTCGCGCTGTCGGTGCTCGTTTGGGTTATGGTGCACAAGTCAGTTATGAGCACCAATTAGGTCAGAACATGGTTTCTCTGGAAGTCGGTGTTCCTGGTTTCGCACTTTTGGAGGCTGCTTGTACCTATGATTGGATTGATCCGTTCGGTGCTACCGTACCTTGGAACGAGAAGGGTGAGTGGCACTGGTACATGGGTGTTGGTGGTGCTTTCCAGACCTCTTGGGTGGCCGACGGTTCAGGTTTCGTTGGTGCAGCCGGCCGTTTCGGTATTGAGTACGACTTCTGGTTCCCGCTCCAACTGTCGCTGGATTTCCGTCCGACCCTCGGTGTAGCATTTGGCTATAACGGAGGTGGCGCAGCATTCGGTTATGATGTATATGCTTCCGGTCTCGGACTTGGTGTTCGTTACAAATTCTAATATCCCAAAGATTTCGTAAAGAAGGCTGCCTCCCGGCAGCCTTTCTTCTAAATAACAAACAATCTCTATTAAACCACTATAGAATAGTGTGATTTACTCTTTTCGCTAAGATACTTACAAATACCGTGCCAAAGACGGCTTGTTCTTTTTTTCTTTCTCCAGAGGAAAAGCTCCAAACCCAAACGTATCGGCCACCTGTGCGGCGCAACGGGTATGCAACGCCGTTATACCTTTTTTCGCGTGTACTTACGGGTGCACGCGTTTTTTTTATTGTTTAAGAAAAAAATCATATTGTTTTTAGAAAAAAATCATACTTTTTTTGCATATATAAAATTTTTTTCGTACCTTTGCGCCCGGATAAACATTTTAAGTCATTTTATTACACTTTAAATTTAATTTCATTATGAGCGAATACAAGACTAAAGGCGGAGAGGCATTGCATTGCCCTGTGTGCGGAACTACTGTTCCCGAATCGGCATCCGTGTGCCCCAAATGCGGCTGGGAGTTCAGCGGCATAGAGGCAAATATGAGTTCGCGCATTCTGGCAGCTCAGCTGGCTTTGTTGGAATATGACGAAGACAAATGCCAGGCTATCGAAACCTTCCCTATCCCCAATTCCAAAGCCGACCTGCTGGAGTTTGTTACGGCACTGAAACCACGTATTAAAAATCTGGACAGCCCGCTGGCTGACGCCTATATGGTGAAATATCAGGAACTTATCGAGAAGATCAAGGTTTCCTTCCCAAAGGATGAGCAACTGAAAACCTTTGCCGATGAGTTTGACGGCTTGTATGCGTCCATTCAGCAGAAAAAGAAAGATGCCGACCGCAAGGATTGGCTGCGCGAGCACACCAGATCGCTGGTGATAGCCGCTTGCGTGGTGATCGCATTGCTGGTATGTGGAGGCGTGTTGATTGCATTCCGCGACACAGCTGCCAACAATGCCAACCGGTGCGTAGCTGCAGTCACGAAGGCGGTGGACAAAGACAATCTCAAATCCGCACGCAATTATGTGGTGGGATACAAGAAGGACAAAGATGACGTGATTGAGGGCTACGTCACGCTGCTAAGCAAATATCTGGACGAAGGCATGTGGGAAGATGCCAAATCACTGGTGGAATTCTACGGGCAGGGCAATTACACACAGCCTCTTAACCACGGTTTGTACAACTACCTCCTCTCCATAGGCGAATACGATCAGGCGGAAGGCTACATTAACGTGGAGAGCAAGCCTACCGACGCGGAATACTACGGCTATATAGAGGAGTGCGTCAAACTGATGTGTGCGGCGGGATTGATTTCTCCTGCACACGAGTTCATCGCACAAAAAGCGCTGCATTTTGCTGCCAACCGATCGGGGTATTACAGCAAAGCACGCGTGGAAGAGCGGCTCAACAAGATTGTAGCAGCCTACCAATAAAGCATAAATCGTAAAATCGTAAATAATTATGGGACTTTTTGGTTTTGGAAAGAAAACGAATGAGGGCGGTATCATGGATGCCATCAACATTGGTGATGTAAAAAACTACCTGATTTACAAATGGCGTCCGAAAGGCCAGGAAGCCAATTCTACCAACAAGGAGAACGCCATCCGCACAGGCAGCAGTCTGCTGGTGAACGAAGGGCAAGCTGCCATCTTTATCTATCCGAATAGTGGTGGCAAGTCGGATGTTCGATTAGGCTATTGCAACGGCACTATCGACACCGGAAACATGCCTGTATTGGCCAATATCATCGGCGCGGCTTATGCCGGCGGTACGCCGTTCCAGGCACAGGTATATTTCATCACTCTCAACGAGGGTGGTATGCAGGTTCATTTCACCGTGCCGTTCTTCACCGTTCGTCCTTCGCAGAGAGAGTATTCCATGTTTACCATCGAGATGGCAGTGGACGGTACGCTCACTTTTGCCGCTGCGCCCACCGATATGCAGATGGAGCAACTGTACATGTTCCAGAAGCAGAACGGAATGACTACGTTGAATTTTGAGGATTTCCGCATAGAAACCACCAAAGAAGCCGCACGCAAAGTCTTCCGTCAATGGGGAGGCAAAGACACCACGATGGACGAGGTGGAGCAACGTATTGAAGCCATGGTGACCAGTTCTATCAAAGGTACGTTCTCCAAGATACCGGAAGGCGTCTTTGTGCTTCAGGCCAATGAGATGATAGAGGAATGGTCTCGCCTTATCTACCAAAAGATATACAAAGACCTGCGCGATAGCCTGGGTATCTGGCCGACACGACTGGATATCACCGATATCCGTTTCAACGAGGGCAGCGAGGACTACCAGCAGCTCAAGGATCTGACTTCGCGCCAGGCATACAATATCTCTATGCAAAACCAGGCCAATGTGCTCAGCCAATTGGCTACCGATGCCGCTGTGCGCAACGGAGCGGTAGCTCGTCAGGCGGAGATCCAGATGGATCACCAGGAGGATATGCTGGCTCGTATGCGCGAAGAAGCCCAATATGCTCAGCACGCGCAGACCGATTCTACGATGCATCGTACCGACCTCGCTACAGAGCAGGCCTATCTGGGAGCTCACACCGTCAACGTACAAGGAGAAGTTATGCGTACCGGCATGGAGAACATCGGCAATATGTCCTCCATGGATATGGGCAACGGCGGCATGAACCCCGCAGGCATGATGATGGGCATGGGTATGGCTACAGGCATGGCTGGTCAAATGGGTCAGATGATGGGCAACATGGGCAATGCGTTCAACAACCAAGTGGCACAAGCAGGTGCCCCAACGCCTCCGCCTATGCCGGGTCAGATGCCTCCTGCACCGCCCACCCCGCAGGCAGCAGCCTATTTTGTGTTGATCAATAACCAGCAGGCTGGTCCGTTTGATACCAACACCTTGCGCCAGATGGCTGCCGCAGGACAGATTACCATGCAGACACAGGTGTGGACACAAGGTATGCCGCAATGGGCGGCAATAAGCGCCGTTCCTGCACTGGCGGTTCTATTCCAGGCACCGCCCACTCCGCCTATGCCGGGTAGCGTTCCTCCACCACCGCCTGTGCTGTAAGTTGCACGTTGAGACCATCGTTCGAGCAGAGCGAGATAAGAAAATCTGAAAACTGAAAATAGAAAGGGAAACAATATGAACCCTCAGGAATTTGACGCATTGGTTAGTGCCGGCAGCGGTTTTTACACCCAGAACCAAATGGTACAATCGGGTGTAAACAGCCAGATGACGCAACAAGCACTACAGAACATACAGGCTATGCAGACGCCTGTGGCAGTTGGCAATGTCCCCCAAGCCGCCTCTTCGCCCGTCTTTGACCGCCTAGAGCAGGAGCGCAAAGCTGTAGAAGCACAGTTTTTTGTACTGCTCAACGGTGCGCAGAAAGGCCCGTTGACGCTGGAGCAACTCAAGGGTTTGGCTATCGCTGACGTGATAGACGAGAATACGCAGGTTTGGAAACAAGGGACGCCGGAATGGGTAAGTCTGAGAAACTGCCTGGCAAATCTATAAGGGCAATGTAACCTCCAATACGCAGTACTATGAGTGATTCCGGTATGTTTGACAAAGTCGTGGAACTGGGCTTGGGTATGGCCGTTGTGCAACAAATACCGCAGATGATGAATGCAGCGAATACGTCTGCTTCCCAACCGACTCCCCCTCCAATTCCCAAGGCTACCGCCTATTTTCTGGCTATTAACGGAAAACAATACGGTCCGTTCACCATTGAGCAGTTGCGACCGTTTGTTCCGACAGGGCAAATCACGTCGCAGACACTTGTGTGGTGTCAAGGCATGGCAGCCTGGCAGCAGGCTTCTGCGGTAGCAGAATTAGCACCGTTGTTTCAATCGTAAACCCCCAAAACACATACAGCAATGAAAATCAATCCTATTATGACTATTTTGTCGCTGGCATTAGGTGTACTGGTTGCGTACGCACTATATTCCTATTGCCGCACGGAAGAACTACGCTGGGTGATAGCCGTAACGGGCGGTATCAGCACATTCCTGACATGGGCGGGAACAATGGCCGTAGCGCTGGAAGACAAAGCACGTAATGTCAATTTCAAAGTGTTCAACGGTATTTTTGCCGTGGCGGTCATTGCGGTGCAATTTGTCTTTGCGCTGAGAACAGGCCTTTCGCAGCCCACCTATCTGCTCACCTCCGGCGTTGTGCTCCTGGTATGGCTGATGGTAGCTTATGCGTTAGGCAAAAAATAATAAAATAACACCTTTTTATTCACTTTAAATTCATCCCATTATGAAGAAAATGATGACGGTAGCAATGGCCTTAATCGTTGCATGCAGTTGCGCTTTCGCACAGACGGCAGAAGAGAGAAAACAACTCATCAAAGAGCGTCAGGAAGTTCAGAAACTGGCTAAGAAAGACCTCAAAGCCAAAGTGGACAAAAACACCCGCAAAGAAGCTAAACGTCTGAAAAAAGAAGGCTGGCAGGTAAAGCCGGGAGCACTGCCCTTGGAGAAACAGTTGGAGCGCTCGTATCTGATGCAGTATGAGTTTGATTCCAACCTGTTCCCGAAATACATTATGGGCGAGGCTTCGTCTGTAGGCGAGAACTACGATGCTGCCAAAGTTGCTGCTAACTCGCTGGCTGTCACCAATCTGGCAGGAAACATCCAGACTGAGGTAACTGCATTGCTGGAGAACACGGTAGCCAACAAACAGCTGTCGCCCGAAGAGGCTGCTTCTATCTCCGAGACTGTTATGTCGAGCAAGAACCTGATCTCGCAGTCGATCGGCCGCACCGTACCTGTAATGGAGTGCTTCCGCATCAACAGCAAGAAGAACCACGAGGTATTGGTTCGTATCGCTTACAACAGCGAGATGGCAAAAGAGGCTGCCAAGAAAGCCGTACGCGAGGAACTGGAGAAAAAAGGCCAGAACCTGCACGAGCAACTGGACAAAGCTCTGGGTCTCTGATAATTCCCTCTTTCAATCATGAAACGATGGATTACTTTAGCCACGGCACTGCTGCTCATAGGGGCAGCAGTTGCCGCTGACAAAGTCGTAGAGAAATCCTCCCGCCATACGCCCGATTGGATAGGCGGTATGGAGGAGGGCTATATCATCGTGAGCGCTGAAGGAATCACGCTGGATGAGGCGCAACAGAAAGCGATGACCAACGTGCGTGAGCAGATCGTATCCGCTATCGCTACGCGCGTGCACTTTGCCACATCTATCACGCTGCACGAAGTGACGGACAACGGATCTATCCAGTCGCACCGAGAGCTGGACAGCAAGCTCAGCGTGCAGGCAGCCGACATTCCCTATCTGGCTAATGTGTCCCCATCGCACGCCGCGGATTACTATTGGCTGAAAAGTCGTACAAAGGACCAATCTACCTATTACACCTACCACCTCAAATACCCGCTGTCCAACAGCCAGTTGAGGCTGCTGGTGGAGGAATACGAATCGCGGCAGAAAATGCTAAACGACAGCCTGCAAGCCTTTGCTTCGACAAATTTTGCTGATTACGACAACCTGGATCAGATGCTCATCCGCCACGCGCATCTCAAACAGTTTGCCGCCAGCCTGCACGAGGATGACAGCCGCAGAGAGATATGTGCTATGATCCGCAGCAACTACGAACAGATGCTGAGAAAAAATCTGCGCGTGGAGGCTATCTCCTCCGACCGCAGCAAGACGGTAGCGGGTTTGTTCTACGGCGACAAACAACTGCCACACACGCTGGTTCCTAAAACACATAGCAATTGTCTGACGGCTATCGAAACCAAACTGACGGGTGACGCGGCTACCATCACATACGACTATTCCACCGGCTGCTACGAAGACGAGCAGAACTGGCTGGATATCACCTATACCGTGTTGGGCAAAAAAGTGACTACACGGTGTTTTATTCCTTGACAAACCTATAAAAAACGATACAGATGAAACAAACTGTCTTATTGACTTGTGCCATGCTGCTTGCCGGCATCTGCCACGGACAACGTTTGGCGGAGTTGAGCCGCCCCGTTCCGGCAGCCGTGCTCGCAGAAGCCCCGATGCCGGAGGCTATGGCTAAAAAATACGAACGCACACGCGCAGAGCGTCACAGCAAGTTCCTCACCCCTACCACTCCCACCAAAGCAGCTGTGGGATACAAGGTGGAAGCCAAGAAAAACCGCTATATCATCCCCGGTGATAACGATGCGTTTGCTATTCGGTACAACGCCGCCGACAAATACCGGATTTATATCCCCAACTACCGGCTGATGAACACTTCGCACGGACGCGAACCTATCAATGGCGACGGCGCGCGGTTTAATATCAAAAAAGACAGGATTTCATATGCCGTGATTACCAATAATACCGAGATTCTCATCATCAATCATCGTCACAAAGCGGTAGAGATGAGCGATTTCAGTTTCTCCACCAATAGCGATGCTATCACTATGAAGGGCAACAGCATTGAACTGAAAGTGCCTACGATAGCAATCGCCTTGGGCAAATACCCGATGAATCACAAGATCGTCTGCACACATGTTCCCTCGGGAGCCACCTATACCTTTGATCTCCAGATGTCGTGGACCAAAGAGCTGTACCTCTCGGGCGAAAGCCGCTCGATGGCTTTGAGTATGATGATGACAGACACCACAACAAAACCCCATATCGGTATGCTTTGTGATCTGGACAACAAAATGCTGCGCGTTGTAGAATTGCCCCTCGTCATCTACGGCGACGGCAAGGACGGTGCAGATGGCAAGAAAGGTCACTACGGCGCTAACGGCACGAACGAAAGCAGCTACAAGGACAAAGACGGCAACACCCATCATATAGCCGGCACCTGCGGTAAACCCGGAGAGGATGGTACGGACGGCGAAGACGGTACGGACGGAGGTATTTTCATGTTCTGCGTCAGCCCTGATGTGGTAGAATACTACGGCATGGACGGCATTGTTGCCACTATCGACGCCGGCATGGGCGGCAAAGGCGGCAAGGGCGGCGAAGGAGGCACACACGGCAAGGGAAGCGGATGCTCGGGCAAAGCCGAGGACGGCAGAGACGGCAAGGACGGGGCGGATGGACAAAGAGGCGATTTCCTCTATGTCGTAGCAGATGTGGATTCATTCGTGGAACAACTATTCAAATAAAGGAGGCAGCACTATGAAAAAGACTATTCTTATACTAACCGGCGTGCTCTGCTGCCACTTGGCATTACAGGCTCAGGAGGCGGAGAAGAAAAACGTCAGCCAGTATTACCGCAACGCACTTACCTCGATGATGGTTTATCACCCGGAGGATGAGTTTGGCTACGATGTCTATCAGATTTTCAAAGACCTTCCGCCCGAGGACAAATACGATATGCACGATGTTGACCTGCGCGTGCTGGACAACTCCAAAATCACCGGCGTTGCCAAACACAAAGGCAACGGACTGCACCGTCAGACATACGGCAGTAGCATCGTGCTTACGGCCGAGGAGAAACAGGCGAACGCTGACGCCTTGCTGGAACTGATGAACAAAGCCGACATCGGCAAACGCATCGTAGCCAAATGGTTTAACCTTACAGGCGAAACGCTGCAAGACGCTCGTTTCAGCACCAAACTCATCGAGGATCGCAGCGATTACAACGCATCGGTGCTGGATGTAGAGAAAGCACGGTTTACTGTAGAAGGAATGGCAGCTCTCAGAAATGTGAGCGAAGAGCTGATCTCCCACTCCTTTGTGCTGGTGAGCGATATGACTTATATCACAGCCGAGGATCGCGCGGATGCTGCTAAAACCACCTTTGCTGTGCTGGGTGGCTTGCTGGATGCACTCAGCGGTGGCAATGCCGGCAGACGGCTCGCCGAGGATGTCGGAGATATTGCTGACAAGTTCACGGGATTCAAAGTGATGACTCACACCTATCTCTTCCAACTGGAGTGGAACGACAGCATTTCCAATATCTTCTACGACAAATATTACACCGCCGAGCCTAATCCCGAACGCATAGCAGCATTTATCAAGGATAATAGCTCCTTCCGCCTCACGTATCTGGGCACCGAGTCGTCTAACTACGAGAAAACCAAAGTCGCAGGCAAATACAACCGAGAAGACCTGCTACAGATGATCACCGTCCGCTCGATCGACAAGAATATCGCCAAGCTGCAGAAACGGTTTGAGGCCTTCCGCGTCAAAGCGCCTATCACCGCCATCGAGTACAATCCCAAGAAAGGCACACCTACCGGATTCCGCGCTATGATCGGCGAGAAAGAGGGTGTAGAGGATGATATGAAGTTCGAGGTGCTGGAGTGCAAAATGGTCAAAGGAAAAATCGAATACCGCCGCGTAGCAGTACTTAAGCCTGTGAAAAACCGTATCTGGGACAATCGGTTCAACGCGCTGATAGAGAACGACAAAGACGGGGAAACCGAAGGAACACTCTTCCGTATCGACGGCGACAAAACCAAGGCCAACGATATTGTGCCCGGCATGTTGATCAGACAGATTAACGGATAGCAGATAAATTGACAGTTACCAATTATATGAAACGTATTGTATTACTTTTTCTTTCTGTAGCGTGCCTATGCCTGAACGGCATGGCACAAAGTCAACGCAAAGCTGACAAACAAACCGCACAGTGGCGCTACGAGTTGCAGGCAGCCGTAGGACAAGCCGCTGAAGGAGCGACACTCGTGCGCGTGTGGACCTATTCCTCCAAACCTACCATCGCCGAAGGACAAGCCGGCAAAAACGCCGTACACGGCATCATCTTCAAGGGCTTCCCATCCAGTATGGACGGCACTCGCATCGTGGGACGCGAACCGCTGATCAACGATCCGGAGATCGAGGAAGCCAACAAAGACTATTTCAAGGAGTTCTTCAAGACAGGCGGTGCCTACCAGCGCTATGTCTCCTATATCGGCAACGGCATTCCCGATCAGCAGATCAAAGTCGGCAAGGAGTACAAGATCGGCGTTGTGGTCATCGTACTCGTCGACCAGTTACGCAAGCGCCTGGAGGATGACGGCATCATCAAGGCGATGGAGGTCTCCGGCAAAATGCCGACCATCATGGTAGTTCCGAGCGCGCTGTGGTGTAACAAAAACGGATTCATTCAGACCTACGACAACCAGGGCAAAACGGAGTATGTGCCCGATTACGAGAAAGCGCTGCTCAATAGCACGGATCTCAAAGTGGCTATCAACACCATCAATGCACGCATGGCTAACCGCGGTTTCCCGCTCAAGGATCTGGAGGCTGCACTCAAAACCCTTAAGACCGAGAGCGCCGAGGATGCGATGACCAACTCCAAATACGGGGATGTCATTGCCGAGTCGCCTATCGATATCCTCCGCCGTACGGCCAAAGCCGATATCTGGATCGAAATCGAGTGGTTTACCTCGGCAGAGAAAGGCGGCAGCCAGACACGTCTGAATTTCAGCATGGAAGCACTGGATGCCTATACCGACGTGGTGGTAGCCGGCGTGCCGCCTACTACCAGCCAGGCTGTCTATACCTCATCGTTCCAACTGCCTATTATGATGGAATCGGCTATCCAGGGACAATTCGACCCTTTCTGCAGCAGCCTCAAGAGCTATTTCGACAAACTCGTGGCTAACGGACGGCCTATCAAGATGCGCATCCTCACCTGGGAGGGATTCGAGGATGGCTTGATGGCTGAGTTTGACGGCGATGAACTGCATGAGATCATCGAGGACTGGGTGGCTGATAACACCGTCAAAGGCAAATTCGGCTCCATCGACATGAGTCCTTCGGGCAACCGAATGACGATTGAGCAGGTGCAAATACCCCTGCAGAATGCCAAAGGACGCGATCTGGACGCACGCAGTTGGGCGCGCGATCTGCAGAAAATGCTCAAAAACAAATACACTATCGAGTCCAATCTTTCCACCAAAGGACTTGGGCAGGTTCAACTAATTATCGGAGAGAAATAATATGAAACGCTTCTTTTTAGGTATCGCTTGTCTGTTGAGCATCGCGCCCCTTCAGGCGCAGGAGGCGGAAGCCCAACACATCAGCGACAAAGACCGCGTCGCGCTCACGCCAGTGATAGAGGATAGCAATATCCCCGCCAATGCGCACAAACAACTCATCAACAAGATGACGCAGATAGCCGCCAAAAACGGTTGCGCGGCTACTTCCAATAGCCGTTTTGTGATCACTTGTTCGGCAGATGTGCTCACCCAGGATATCACCCCCACCGCCCCGCCTATGCACGCCTACACGCTCGCTATCCATTTCTATGTGGGCGACGGTGTCGAGGGACGCTTGTTCTCCTCTACCACCATCGAGGCTAAAGGCGTCGGACAGACTCCCGACAAAGCCTATCTCAATGCACTCAAGAATGTCAAGGTCAACGATCCGGCATTCAAAGCACTGGTGGACAAAGGCAAAACGGAAATCATCAATTACTACAACACCCAGTGCGACCTCGTCATCGCCGAGGCGAAAGCCAAAGCTGCACGCCAGGAATACACTGCTGCGCTTGAGCAGCTGACAGGCGTGCCGCAGGTATGCGAAGAATGCTACCGGAAGGCTCTCGATCAATCCGTAGTGGTCTATCACGCGTGGCGCGATCAGGTATGCAATATGGCGCTCAACAAAGCGCAGATAGCGTGGTCCAAACGCGATATCGATGCTACCGCCAAAGCGCTGGAAGATGTGCCCGTGGACGGAGCTTGCTACGACGAAGCCAAAGCGCTGCGCCAAGCCATTTCTGCCAAACTGGATGCCAACGAACGCAAGGAGTGGGAACTCCAAATGGAGGAGTTTGACAACCGGATGAGGATGCAGCAGGAGTCTGTAGCCATCCAGCGTCAGCAGGCTACCGCTACCGGAGCTGCCACAGCAGTTTCAGCTCCTAAAGAGCAGATACGCTCCAGCGCCGTCAAGGCTATCAAGGCGGAACAAGAAGCTCACCCCGCCCCGCAGCCTACCTACCAAATCAAAGGTAAATGGTTTAAGTAAACCGAACGCAAACAACTGCAAGAGCCCGTCTCCCGACGGGCTCTTGTTTCATTTTGGAATAACAAACAATCTTTATTAAACCACTATAGAATAGTGTGATTTACTCTTTTCGCTAAGATACTTACAAATACCGTGCCAAAAAATGTCGTACCATGGTAATTTTGTGTTTTGCCTTTCCTCGGAAGATGATCCCGTGATGGTAAGGCGGATGGTAGCACACGACCATCACGGGACCATGTCCCGGGAACGACCTGATGAAGGCCGAAGGACAGCCTAAAAAATCTTCTAAAAAATAGTCCGACCGACCGCCATGCCGCTTTAGCGGCGTCCTCACGCGCGTACGCGCAGTACCACCACCTTTATTTTTAAAGGTGGTAGACTACCACCTACGGTGGTGGTCGGGGTCGGGCTTTCTTTTTTATTATTCTTTTGGTTCTTTTCTTTTTCTTTTTTCTTTCTTCAGGGGAAAGGCTCCAAACCGCCGCAAATTTAAGAAAATCGCAATGAAACTTGCCTTTG
>CALZRN010000040.1 GCA_945828585.1 uncultured Bacteroidales bacterium
TCTTGCGACCACTACCCCCTCAAAGTAGCGTGTATACCAATTTCACCACCTGCGCGCTTGCATTGACACTTGCGTGACTGCGCGTTTCACGCTTGTATAACGCTCCGTGTCATGCTACGCTTTTCGGTCTGCAAAACTACGTTTTACATCCCGAGTTTCGTAAGTTAAAGATCGATGCTCCATCAAAGAGCGTTGTGCCCAGAACAGGACTCGAACCTGCACACCTCGCGGCATGCGCACCTGAAACGCACGCGTCTACCAATTCCGCCATCTGGGCGCGCTTGCATCAATACTTCGCGTGACTCGCGGCACGCCGCTCGATTACGCCTACGTATTGTGCTACGCTTTTCGGTCTGCAAAACTAGGTTTTACATCCCGAGGTTTATTGGACTCTCTTTTGCCTAACGGCAAAAAAAAAGAGCGGAAAACGAGACTCGAACTCGCGACCCCGACCTTGGCAAGGTCGTGCTCTACCAACTGAGCTATTTCCGCATTCTTTTTAAACCTTTGTATCAAGTAAAAGATCGTTGCTTCTCGAAAGCGAGTGCAAAAGTACTGCTTTTTTTTGACATGACCAAATTTTTTTGCAAAAAAATGAAAAAAAAATGCATTTTCTTGTGTTTTTGCTTGATTATGTGGGATTTTTTGCGTAACTTTGCAGCCGAAAACGTGAAATTATGCGAAAAATAAGTATTCTCTTCTTTATTATGGCTACGCTGAGTACGCAAGCTCAGATCAACCAGATTGTTGGTGATTGGAAGACCGTCGATGACAAGACCGGCGAGAAACGATCCATCGTAACGATATACAAAGGGTCCGACGGACTCTATTACGGAAAAGTCAGCAAGCTATTGATGTATCAGGAGCTGCATCCCAAATGCGAGGCATGCCAGGGCGAGGACAAGAACGCGCCGGTAGAAGGCTTGGTCATCATCCGCGGCATGAAAGCCGAGGACGGACAACTCGTGGGAGGCAAAGTGCTTGACCCCGAAAGCGGGAAGTTCTACTACGGTAAGATATACCTCCAAAACGGTAACCTCGTCCTCCGCGGGAGCTTGGACAAGCGCGGCTTTTTAGGACGCAACCAGACATGGGTGAAATAGATATGAGATTGGTATTTGCATCGAATAATGCGCATAAGCTAAGCGAGGTGCGGGCAATGATGCCGGCTGGCGTCGAAGTGCTCAGCCTCCATGAGATCGGCTTCGAAACCGAGATAGAAGAGACCGGAAAGACCCTCGAGGAAAACAGCCTTATCAAAGCCAAAGCCGTTTGGAACTACATAAATGAACAAATGGTAAATGACCAAATGGTAAATACCCTTGATGGTGTGTTTGCGGATGATACGGGACTGGAGATCGACGCGCTGAACGGCGAGCCGGGCGTCTATACCGCACGGTGGTACAAAAGGAACACAGACCGCTCCGCTGACAGAACACAGACCGCTCCGCTGACAGAAAAAGAGATATTTCATGCCAATCGCGCGAAGGCTTTGCGGGAGTTGGAGGGCAAAGACAATAGAGATTGCCAGTTTAGGACGGTCATTACATTATTGATGAATGGTGACGCTCCGCTTAATGGTGGAATGATTCAAGTAGAAGGCATCGTACGCGGACGGATCGCAGAGCAGGAGTTTGGCGAAGGAGGGTTCGGATACGACCCCGTCTTCATTCCCGAAGGCTACGACAAGACCTTCGGAGAGCTGCCCGCAGAGCTGAAAAACCACATCAGCCACCGCGCAAGAGCGATCCAGGAACTCGTAAGAGTTTTGAATGATGGATTGATGGATTGAAGGAATGAAAAAGATACTAACCATATTATGCTGTATCGCTACGGTGACGTACGTGTATGGTCTAGGATGGACCACATATCTTGCTTACAATCAGGTTACGCAGATCGCTATGTCACCGGATCAGGTGTACGCCGTTTCGGACGGCAGTCTCTATAGTGTGGAGAAAGCCACGGAGCAGGTTCGGATATACACCAGCCAATCGGGATTGCATAGCGCCGGCATCTCCTGCATCCATTACGACGAAGCAGGAGCACAGCTCATCATCGTCTATAAGACCGGCAAGATAGATATGTTGCGCCCGGACGGGGTACTGTATATAAGCGATCTCTACGACAAAGATATGACGCAACGCAAGACCGTGAATAACATCACTATTCTCGGTCGTACAGCGTATCTGTCCACCGCCTACGGCGTGCAGACGATGGACCTGAGGCAGAACAAGTTAGTCGATAGCTACTGGCTGCGCCCCAACGGTGCGGAGACGGATGTACAAGACGTAGTGATCCTCGGCGACAGTATCTATGCCTTCACGACCGATAGCCTCTTTTGCGCAAGAATGAGCGATAACATCGTCGATTACCGGTTCTGGAAACGCGAGTTGCGCTCCGGACGTATCGCACCGAATCCGGAGAAAGGTATTCATTATCAGGACGCTAACAGCGATTGGTACGCCGGCGGTGCAGAAGGTATCGTCCGTATCACCGCTACCGAACGGATGGCTTATAAACCTGCCGGACCGTCATCCAACATCCCCTACAGCCTCACCGCCAGAAACGGAGAGTTATGGGTAGTACCCGGCGGACGATGGGCGTCGCAATATTTCCGTCCCGGCATAGTAATGCATTATAACGGCGAGCAATGGGTAAACATAGAGACTGCGCACATACAATCCAAGACCGGTCTTCAGGCCCTGGATTTCGTAAACACGGCCGTTGATCCGCGCGACCCGAAGCACATTTTCGTTACGAGTTACGGCACAGGCCTGTATGAGTTCCGCGCAGACACCCTCGTAAAGCAATACCTGCCGGCGGAAGACAATACGATCGTCGCTGTCATCCCTGCGAATCCGCAGTTTTACACGCGATTGGATTGTGCTTTCTTCGACGGAGATAATAACCTATGGTTCTTCACCACGGGCAGCGACAAACAGCTACAGTGCCTGGACGCCAACGGACAATGGCACGCTCTCACCGTCCGTACAAGTAGCGGAGTACCGATGGCGCTTCCTACTCCTACGGGGTTGTTTGTCGATAAAAAGAATCCGAATCATAAATGGTTCAGCGTCGGCCGCGAGGTGATAGGCGTGACCCTTCTGGACGACGGAGGTACCCGATGGGACGAAGCAGACGACCGCTACTACACACGCGATAAGTGGACAGACCAACACGGCAGGACCTTCCAACCGCAGCTGTTCTACGGTATTGCGCAAGATGCCTTGAACCGTCTATGGATCGTGACCACACAAGGCGCCGCCTATATCGAAAGCGAAACAGATTTCTTCCTCTCGGACGCTATCGTACGCCCGGATTTTGAAGACGAGAACGGCGAGAACCCGATCACGACGCTGAGTATAAAAGCCATCACCGTGGACACAGAGGGACAGATATGGATAGGCACGAACGACTTAGGAGTATATGTCTTAGACAGCACCGCGACGGAGATTACGGCGCATTATACCTCTGAGAACTCCGCCATGCCTGCTAACGGCATCGTATCGCTGGCAGCAGACGAAAACGGCGTAGTATGGATAGGAACGGCTGAAGGTCTGGTACGTTTCGACCCGAATGGCAGCGGAGAAGGACTGAAAGGGCAAACGACGGATGAAGAAGAACTCCCGGATGAAGGTAGTATGATGCAATGGCGGCTCCACCTGTCTTACAATAACCCCACAGAGATAGTAGGAACACGGGAACGTATCTTCGCTGTCGCGAACGGCGAGTTATACTCCTTCAACCGCGCGGACGAGGTTCTTGAATACTGGGATCAGAGCAAGGGATTGAACGGAACAACCATCTCGCATATATGTCAGGACAAGACCTCCGGAGACCTCGAGATCGCCTATAGCAACGGACGTATCGACCTCATGGACAGCGACGGCAATGTGCGCCAGATACCGGATATTTATACCAAAGCCGGTACCATTTCTACGCAGATCAACGCGATTAGTTCAGGCGCAAAGAAGACCTATTTGGCCATGACGTTCGGCATCATCGCAATCGATTGCAAGCGAGGCGAAGTGAGCGACACATACTACGTCGGCCACGAAGCAACCAACCTGGAGATCCTGCAGGTAGTGGAACTTAACGACTCGATATATGCCTTCAGCAGCGACAGTGTGTACAGCGCCTGCCTGCATGACAACCTGGCGGATTATCATTTCTGG
Organism: uncultured Bacteroidales bacterium; assembly: GCA_945828585.1. Taxonomy (GTDB): domain Bacteria; phylum Bacteroidota; class Bacteroidia; order Bacteroidales; family Paludibacteraceae; genus Colicola. Next base: position 4,176 of record CALZRN010000040.1, read on the forward strand.
CACGCGAGCCACACCCAACTCAACAACCTGACCCATGCCGCTATCTATCGCGACGAGCTCTATTCCCTCCAAGACAGCTTGCTGTACCGCTATAAAAACGGCGCATGGGAACTCGTGGACAGCAAGAAGATCGATTGGATTCATGCGGGAGACGGCAAGATGTTGGTTTGCACAGAGAACCATATCCTGTACGAGATGGACAGCTCAGGAAAACTATCCGGCATATGCGACCGCTATGTCATCAACGACGCCGTCTATAGCCAAGGCGAATACTGGTTAGGCGAGGCCAACTTCGGATTGATCAGGCTGAATAGCAACGGCGATGATTATTTCCACACGGAGGGTCCGAGTACCAATCTGACGTATTCGCTTCACGCCGCCCACGGACATATCTACTCGGTGAATGGCGGTCGTTGGGCATCCGAATACGCCCGGCCGGCAAGGGTCAATATCTACGACGGGAATAGTTGGCGCAGCGTGTCCGAATACGAGATAACCACGAACATAGGCAAAGTGATCATCGATCCCGTGAGCGTGGCGGTAGATAATCAGGACCCGAACCATTTCTATGTAGCGTCCTACGGTGGCGGTGTGATGGAATTTAAAGACTTCGCGCCGTACAAACTATACAACGCCGAGAATAGTACGCTCCGCCCCGTTAATAGTACCATCAATCCGGATTTCTACACCCGAACCGACGGACTGATGATGGATAGCACGGGCAACCTATGGGTGATGAACGCCACAGAGATAGGCAAACCGCTGCATGTCAGAACGAAAGAAGGCCAATGGGTAGGTCTGAGTATGCGAAGCGAGGGACAAGAGCTGACGCTAACCACCCCGACAGGTATCTGGCCCGACAGGCGTGACGGACGCTATAAATGGATGTTAGACCAACGAGGAGAGAGCCACGGCGTGATTTTCCATTTCGACAACGGCACTCCGACTTCCGCTTACGACGACCATTGTATCAAGCGGAACACCTTCGTTGACCAGAATAATAATACCCTCACGCCGAGTTTCTTCTACTGCCTGGCGCAGGATAAGAACAACCGCATCTGGATTGGTACAGAAAAAGGTATCTTGATCATCCCCAGAGAGGTCGATTTCTTCACGTCCAACGCCTGCCGGCGCATCATCATTCCGCGTAATGACGGTACGGGATTAGGCGATTACCTCTTGGGCGAAGAGCAGATACGGTGCATCGTCGCGGACGAAGGCAACCGGATGTGGATCGGTACCGCCGGCTCCGGTCTCTACCTCATCGAAGACGATACCATCACCGTGGCGCATTTCACGGAGACGAACTCCCTGCTGCCGTCCAACTTTATCATGACCTTAGCACTCGTCCCCGAGACCGGTGAGTTATTCGTGGGAACGGACAAAGGTGTCGCATCCTATCGCAGCGACGCGAGCAAAGCGAAGGAGGATATGTCCGGCGCATATGCCTACCCTAACCCGGTACGTCCGGATTACGGCGGCATAATCACCATCACAGGGCTCATGGACAACTCCGAAGTGCGCATCATCGATGCCGGCGGAGGGTTAGTATGCCGCACGCGCAGCCATGGCGGCACCGCTGTCTGGGACGGCAAACTGCCGGACGGACGCAGAGCTACGCCGGGCGTCTATACCGCCCTTTGCAACGCGAATGGAGGTCACGCGGCGGTGAAGATTTTAGTGATACGATAAGATGTCAGACAAAGCCAAAACAGTATTTAGCAGTGCAGTATTATTCCTTATACTGCTTTTCCCGAATATCTTAGCGTGCTTTGTAGCCAGCGACTTATCCTCCCCTCTCAAATCAATCGCTTATCTGATAGTAGTATGTATCGGTTTATTTTTTCCGATGCTCTTTCTACGCAGGAGGACATATTTTATCGTGATTGGTGCGCTTACTCTTTTCTGCGCTCCGATAGAGATCGCCAGCCTGTACCTGAACCATAACCCTGCGACAGCTACGTTTGTCGGACTTTTTTATTCCACCAACTGGGAGGAAGTAATCGGTGTATTGAGTGTTGTATGGCCTTTAGCTTTTTGTACCTTGATCGTTTGGGTGGGGTATTTCGTATTGGCGAGTCGTCAACCAAACGAGTGGATTATTCCACGCCAAGTTAGTTTATGGACGGCGTGTATCGGTTTTCCTCTTCTCTTGATAGGCGCTCTTCTCTTCTTCTATCAGTATGCGCGTGATATAAACAAGATACAGGATAAAAAAGAGGCTATCACTTTTGCCAAGGATTTGATTTTAATGAAATTCAACAAGATCTATCCTTATAACATTTATCTGAATACCCAATCCGTCCTTACCAACCGCTATAATGCCAAACGTGCCCAAAAAGAACTGTCCACATTCCATTTCGGAATCGAAGTGCCGGAGGACACCATGCCGGAATTATACATCCTTGTGATTGGTGAAGCAGCCAGGAGCGAGAATTTCTCACTGAACGGATATAAGCGAGAGACGACGCCACGACTACGACACCGAAAGAACATCATCAGCTATCCGAACATGTACTCACAAGCGGGTACCACCGAAGAATCTGTCCCCCACATGATCAGCCGTATCACTGCTTCCGACAAAGAGTCTCTTAACACAGAGAAGACCCTTCCTGAGGCGTTTCAAGAGGCAGGTTTTCAGAGTATTTGGATTACCAATCAATCTCGCGTCCTATGTATAGAGCGTACTCTGGAGGCTGTGGACCAACGATATGAGACAGGAAAAGACATGAGTACCACCAATAACTATGACGAATACCTGCTGGCACACTTGCAAAAGAGTCTGACAAATAGAAGTGAGAAACAATTTATAGTCTTGCACACAATGGGTAGTCATTGGCGATACGACACACGCTATCCGGAATCTTTCGAGCAATATACCCCCGCGCTTGGCCGTGATTTCACCTTATCCATGATTAAACCTTCCAACCGCCAAAGGCTTGTGAATGCCTATGACAACACGATTTTATATACAGATTATTTCTTGGATTCTCTAATATCGATTGTTGAAAAAGAACATATACCGGCCATCGTGATGTACATGTCTGACCACGGCGAAAACCTTTACGATGACGAGCGCAACTTTGTGCTACACGGAAACTACAGGGTGAGTCGGTGGCTTTTTCACGTACCGCTGATAGTGTGGTACAGCGATGAGTATGCATCCTTGCATTCAGAGAAGATTGCCCAAGTACAGGCACATAAGGATAGTCGCGACAACTCGTCGGTTCTCTTTGAATCGATGATAGATGCCGCCGGATTACATTATAAAAACGATACTGCGAGTGACGCAGTAATGCGTACTCGCAGCATTTTCTCCAAGAATTATCGCGCTCCCGATACGATTTATGTGCTCTCGTCAAATGGCGCGTGTGTCGCCTTTGAAGAGTAACAACTACCCCTTTATCAGTTTCATAAACTCTTCACGGGTCTTGGCTTGATTGAAGACCCCGGTGAAATCCGAGGTCACGGTCATGGCGTGTTGTTTCTGTACGCCACGCATCTGCATGCATAAATGCTCCGCCTCGATGACCACCATCACACCGAGGGGATCGAGGGTATTCTGGATGCACTCCTTGATCTGGGTCGTGAGGCGTTCTTGGACCTGTAGCCGCCGCGCGAAGACATCTACCACGCGGGCAATCTTGCTTAGGCCCGTGATCCGTCCATTTGGGATATACGCCACGTGCACCTTGCCGAAGAACGGCAACATGTGATGCTCGCAAAGGGAGTAGAAATCAATATCTTTGACCACCACCATCTGGCGGTAGTCCTCCTCGAATAACGCAGAGCGGAGAATCGCCTCCGGATCTTCGTTATAGCCTTTGCAGAGGAACTGCAAGGCTTTTCCCACACGATGGGGAGTCTTGACCAGGCCCTCACGGGTCGGGTTTTCACCTATTTGTACCAAGGTCTTCTCTACCGCCTTAGCGATCTCGTCTGTCACCTGCTGAGAGGGATGAAATTCCTGTAGATCCATTATTGCAACACTTGTATTTTATCACGCACAATATACGTATCCCCCATCAGTTCGGGATATTGCGCTACGATGACTTTCTTATACTCCCGCGCCTCTTCATAGGTACGGAAATCGCCTATACGCACTTTCCAGAACGGCGGCAGATACTGGACATAGACGGATTGATCAAGGGTCTCTTTGACCTTCTCCTCCAACTCCAGCGCCTCGCCTTTCGCCGTCTGCTGCTGGTTGGAAGAGTAGATCTGGACGCGATAGCCGTCCATCTCCACCAACTCGCGTTTTCCGTGTATCGCTTCGTCCAAGAGTACCGACATAGCAGAGTCCTGCACGATTTGGATACCCGGTATCGAGTCCAAAACGGATAATAATATGACTAATATTAGTTTCATATAGGATAAATCTCTAACGAATAACCAACTTATCACCAACTTATATCTAACGATTCAATGCAAAATTCGTGCCATTAGTAGCGGAACGACGAACCACCGACGAACTCGCGGAGGAAGGAAGTTGGCGGAATCTCGCGTTCGGGAACCGGTACGAAATACTGTAGGAACTTCAAGAGCCGGTGCGCCTCGCTGTACTCGTCGCAGAACTTAGGCACCTCCTGCAGAATCGGTTCCGCATGGCGTTTGAGTACTGCGAACTCGAAGATCAGCGCGGAGTTGAACATCACATCCGCTTCCTCCTGGAAGGGATAGACCCATTTGGTCTCGCCACGGATGACCGACGGGCAACGGGCTATGGTCTCGCGCGCCGAGAATCCACGGTACTTATAATCGCGTACCACGCGGCGGAGAAGACGTATATCCGTCGTCGGAATCCAGTTATGGTTATCAATATTGATGGTCGTCAGGGCAGACACGTAGATCTTATACGTCAGCTCGCGCGGCACGTCCGGCAGGATGCACGGATTGAGTGCATGCAAGCCTTCGATGACGAGGACAGAGTCCTTCTGGAGTTTGAGTTTATTGCCCTTAAAGACGCGCTCGCCTTTGGTAAAATCATACGTCGGCAGATTCACCTCCTTACCGTCTAACAGATCATGCATCTGCTCACGGAAGAAGGGCAGATCGACGGCATTGACAGTCTCAAAGTCGTACTGCCCATTCTCATCTTTCGGCGTATCGACACGGTTGACGAAATAATCATCCATGGAAAGCACCTCGGGACGGATACCATCTACCAGCAGCTGAATCTGCAGACGCTTGGAGAAAGTAGTCTTACCGGACGAAGAAGCACCGGAGATAAAGACAATCTTCGGCCTTTTCTCAGCTATAGCATCTGCTATCTGCGCGATCTTCTTCTCATGGAGCGCCTCCGCTAACTTGATCAGCCCGAAAGACTTGTTCTGCTTGCAGGCTACGTTAAAATCGTTGACGTTATTGATGCGCAGCAGTTTGTTCCAACGGTTGTACTCCTGGAAGATGGAGAACATCTTATCCTGCGGAATAGCATCCTCGAGGATGGTCGGGTTCGTTCGGTTCGGGATACGCAGCAACAAGCCGTCCTGGAAAGGCTGGAGATCAAACACATTGATATAGCCCGAAGACGGCAGAAGAACGTTCGTATAATAATCGATAAAATCCCCCATACGGAAATAGCGGCAGTAGGGGTTTCCGAGCGCCTCGAAGATCGAAGACTCGTTATTGTACCGCTCGGCGAACATGCGGATGACCTCTTTGGTCTGTTTCTCCTCCTCGTAGATCGGTCGGTTCTCCGCGATGATCTGGAGCATCCGCGCCTTGATAGCTTGCACCATTTCCGGCGTCACTACCGGCGGCTCTTTCTCATCCTCGGAGTCTGCTTCTTTGGACTGATGCCACTGCAGCGTGCAGTAGTAACCCTTACTGATTGGGTGCTCGATACGCAGGTCGATGTCCGGGAATAACTCATTGATGGCGCATGCCAACACCATATTTAGTGTACGCACGTACGCGCGCATGCCTGAAGGCGAGCTGGCGTCCAAAAACTCAATATCTTTGGGCTTATACAGTAGGAAATCGAGGTTCTCCACCTTGTAGTTCACGTGCGCAGCGATAATCGGATACGGCAACTGAATACCCAGCAGGTCTTTCAGTTCGATCAACGATATTCCGCGCGGTACGTCGTGATACAGATGTGTATTTTTACAATAGATGGTGATGGTTTGCTCCATGATGATATGTTGTTTTTCTAGTTTCTCTAGCTTTTCTAGTTTCTCTAGTTCTTCTAGTTGACGAGTTCGTCGATTCGTAACGCTTGTTCGAGCAGGGCGCGCATGTCTGAGAGCTTCACTTGGTTCGCTGCATCGGAGATGGCTTTGTCGGGATCGGGGTGCGTCTCGATGAAGAGTCCGTCAATACCGACCGCTAACGCAGCACGCATCAGATACGGCACCATAGTTCTATTCCCTCCGGTGATACCCGCCTGGGAAGAAGGTTGCTGGACCGAATGCGTAGCATCGAAGATCACCGGGCAGCCGAAACGGCGCATCTCTACGAGCGACGTCATATCGACTATCAGACGGCCATAACCGAAGGACGAACCTCTCTCCGTGAGCCACAGATGTCCCTCTCTGCTTGCGCCGGGCGCCACCTGTTCGATCTTCTCTATCGCCCCTTTCATATCCCACGGCGCCATGAACTGACCTTTCTTGACGTTAATAATCCGTCCGGTCTTGGCTGCTGCCTGCAGTAGGTCGGTCTGACGAGAGAGGAACGCCGGAATCTGCAGCACATCGGCTACTTCGGCTACCGGCGCACACTGCCATGACTCATGCACGTCCGTCACGATCGGCAGATCGAAGGAGCGTTTCACCTCCTCGAGTATCTTCAGTCCTTCATCCATCCCTACTCCGCGCGCCGACGCAGAGGTGCGGTTTGCTTTGTCGAACGAAGACTTGAAATAGAGGGTGATACCCAAGTCATAGCAGAGATGATTCAAAGTCTCTGCCGTCTCCAGGACACACTCTCTATTCTCTATGGCGCAAGGCCCGGCAATGAGGAACATAGTTTAAATTACGAATTACGGATTACAAATTAGTCTACCGTGCTATAAGCGCGAGCCCACTGTACTTTCAGTTTGCCTTCGCCGCCTTTCTCGTTACCCGGCAACCAGCTTTGTGCGAAATAGAACATCGCCTCTTTGGGCAGACGGTTCGGCAGACGAAGCACTTCCATGTCGTTTACATACCAGATCAACTCGTTCTTCGTCCAGCGGAAGGTATAGACGTGGTACATCGAGCGGAGGACACCGGTCAGATCAACCATCCGGGTCTTCGGACCATCGACATATCCCATCTGGTGGGTCGAGCCGTTATAGTGATAGAGGGCTACCATCGGGCTACCTTGCTTGCCCGTCGAGAGACCGAAGAAATGGTGACCGATACCCTGCGTACGCACTTTCGCCATGAACAATCCTGACTCCTGCGCAAACGCCTCTTTGGTATTCATCACATCGGAGGTATATTCGAACACATGCTCCGTGAATCCTTTCTTCTCGTCCCAAGCGACCGCTTTCTTGGTCTCCTGGCGCGTCTCCATATCCATGCGACCTTCGGCAAAGAAGGTGTTCTTACCGCCGTTATACGCCTGAAGCTCAGAGGTGCGCGAGTGACCGTCTTTCATCGCAGGATTCGCGTATCCGTAACCCGGTTTCCAGTTCTTGGAAGACGTCATGTCATCGTCGAAAGACGGACGGAAGAGCTCTGCCCAGTCGATCTTCTCCTCACGGGAAGTGAAAAAGAACTTGATATCCTCGGAATTAGCCAGCTCCAGGTAGCGTTTCTCGGTCTTGTACTCCTCAGAGTGCTCCCAGCGTTTCTCATCTGCCCAGAGTGCGTTACGCTGCTTGAAGTCCTCGGTCGAAGTCTCTTTCTCCAGCTCTATGAGTTGTTTCAACTCCGGCGAGTTCAGCACTTTCTGGTAGTTCTTGTAGAACGCCGAACGGTAGATCATGTTGTACATCCGACGCTCGGAAGCAGTCACGGAGTTGTCCTCTTTGTTCTGGAAGGCATCGCTGTCACGGAACTTCAGGAAGGCTTGGAAGGTCTCGTTGTCCTGCGCGTACTTGTAACCCTTCATGCGCAAGGTAGAAGACAGACGATTGAGCGTCGCCATCTTACGACCCTCATCCGTGTCCTTGTACTTACGGTTCTTGAGAGTGTTCTTCTTCTCTTGGAAATCCGAACTCTCGACGATCTTCTTGAGCTCATTGTACTCCGCCAATTCTGGCGATTTCTCGATAGCACGCCAGCGTTTCACACGCTCTTGCATGTCGTGGATGGTTTTCTCGAACGCATCGGTCGAGCTCATTTTGCCGGTTAATCTGGCAGCAAATAGGTTCATAAAAAACTTCGTTTTTTCTGGAGCTTCGGCGTCGTCGAGTTGCGTAAGCGAGCTTACACTCGACTAGCACGAACCTTCATAAATTAATTATTTATTTTATCATATAATTCTTCCAATGTGTCCACGAAGATGGGTTTGTAGGCCTCTTGTTCGGGGATGAAATGGAGAGACCGCATCAATGCAATCTGCTGTTTGAGGGGTTCGTAGAAGCCTTTGTAGTTCAGCACGAAGGTCTTCTTACGATGCTCTCCCACGATTGCAGAAGAAGTAGCGTCCATCATCTCATCCAGCGTGCCGTAGCTGCCCGGCAGACAAACGATCACATCCGCCATGTCGCGCATGATCTGTTTGCGCTCGGACATATTCTGCACCATGTACAGCTCGTCGCAGTTGTCCGCCTTTCGTCCCGCCGCTTTGATGCGCGGAGGAATGACCCCGATGACCGTAGCTCCTGCCGCTTTCGCCGCATTGCTCGTGCGCGTCATCAGACCGCCCGTAGCGCCGCCATAGATCAAGGTGTGGCCGTTCTCGCCGATCCACGTACCCAACTCATCCCCCAACGCCAAATACTCCTCGGGGATACTGTCTTTTGCCGAACAATATACTGCAATTTTCATTAAGCGTCGATGTTTGCGTACGTAGCGTTCTCTTCGATAAACTCGCGGCGCGGCGCCACATCGTCTCCCATGAGCATGGCGATGATACGATCTGCTTCAGCAGCATTCTCGATCGTCACTTGCTTGAGCACACGGCGAGCCGGATCCATAGTCGTCTCCCAGAGCTGCTCGTCGCTCATCTCACCGAGACCTTTGTAACGCTGGGTCTTGATCTGCTTCTCGTCGCCGTTACCGTAGTTCTGGATGAACGCCTGACGCTGCTGGTCGTTCCAGCAGTACTCGCTGTAGTTACCCTTCGAGCACTTATAGAGCGGCGCACAAGCGATATAGAGGTGGCCTTGCTCGATCACCTCTTTCATGTGACGAAAGAACAGCGTCATAATCAGCGTAGCGATATGCGCACCATCGACATCGGCATCGGCCATGATGATCACTTTGTGGTAGCGGATCTTGGAGAGGTTGAGCGCTTTCGGGTCCTCTTCGGTTCCGAAGGTGATTCCCAGCGCCGTGAAGATGTTCCGTACCTCTTCAGACTCGAAGACCTTATGCTCCATCGCTTTCTCGACGTTGAGGATCTTACCGCGAAGCGGCAGGATAGCCTGGTGTACACGGTCACGTCCGGTCTTGGCGGTACCGCCTGCAGAGTCTCCCTCGACGAGGAAGAGCTCGCACTCAGCTGCATCCTTCGATACACAGTCTGCCAGTTTACCGGGCAGACCACCGCCGGAGAGCGGAGATTTGCGGAGAACGGACTGACGTGCGTTACGGGCTGCGATACGCGCCTGAGCAGCAAGAATGACTTTCTCCACGATCTTCTTCGCATCATCCGGGTGCTCCTCGAGGTAGTTCTGTAGCGCCTCAGCTACTGCACTCGAAACCATACCGGCTACCTCGGAGTTACCGAGCTTGGTCTTCGTCTGTCCCTCAAACTGCGGCTCAGCCACTTTGACGGAGATGACCGCCGTCAGACCCTCACGGAAATCGTTCGGGTCGATGGTAGAGTTACCGTCTTTATCTTTCAGTTTCGCCTTCTCCAGCATCTTGCTGTCCTCGGCATATTTCTTCATCACACGGGTCAGCGCAGCGCGGAAGCCGGCTACGTGCGTACCACCCTCGATGGTATTGATATTATTGACATAGGAGTGTACGTTCTCGTTGAAGTCGGTGTTGTAGATCATCGCTACCTCCACCGGCGTACCGTATTTGTCGGTATTGAGGTGGATCACCTCGCTGATGAGCGGCGTACGCGTACCGTCGATGTAACGTACGAACTCACTCAGACCCTTCTCCGAATAGAAGGTCTCCTTCTTGCACTCTGTCACTTTGGAGCCGTCCTCGAGGGTCTTCTCCACCATGACGCGTTTATCCTTCAGCACAATCTTGATACCTGCATTCAGGAACGCGAGTTCACGCATACGGTTGGCGAGGATCTCCCAGTGATAAACGGTCTCCGTGAAGATCGTATCATCGGGCCAGAACTGCACGAACGTACCGGTCTTGCGTTGCTCCCAGTTACCCGTAGCCTCCTCCTCGGAGATCACATGCACCGGAGCCAGCGGTTTGCCCTTCGCATAATCCTGGCAGTGGATCTGTCCGTCACGATAGACCTCTACGTGCATCTTCGTCGAGAGCGCGTTCACGCAGCTCACACCCACACCGTGCAGACCACCGGAGACCTTATAGGAGTCTTTATTGAACTTACCACCAGCGTGGAGCACGGTCATCACGACCTCCAGCGCGGATTTATGCTCCTTCGGGTGCATATCTACCGGAATACCACGACCGTTATCCTGCACGGTGATGGAGTTATCCTCATTGATATGAACCGCGATCTCGTCGCAGAAACCGGCGAGCGCCTCGTCGATAGAGTTATCGACTACCTCATACACCAGGTGGTGCAGACCCTTCAGCGAGATATCGCCGATATACATCGCAGGCCGCTTGCGCACCGCCTCTAATCCCTCGAGCACTTGAATACTCGAGCCATCATACTTCTCTTGTTGTTCTTTGCCTTCCGGCACGATTACTTCTTCCATTATTTTGTATTTTATATTCGCTTTATTAATTATCAACTATCAACTGTCAACTATCAATTATTTATATTTATACACGCGTGCCACACACTCGCGCACACAAAATCGGCTGCAAAGATACAAAAAAAAATTGACATACACAAGAGTGTATACCATTTTTCTCTATTTTCCCCTAAAAATCCACCTTTTTATCCTTCTTTCAGCAAAGCCGGCCGGCGTCGGTCATGAGTCCGCGTTGTTCTAACTCCGCGCAACGGCGGATGTTCAGTGCGGTCCAATGATGTACGATTTAACGATGTACGATGTACAATTGATTGTCGAAGTCGGCTGCAAAGGTACTAAAATTTTCCGAATTACGCAAGTTCTCAGCTACAAAATTCTGTTTTTTGCAAATTTATTTGCATAATCCGAAAAAAAATCGTAACTTTGCAGCCGAAAGTTGCAAAGAGAGTGAGTTAAATGGCAAAATCGGTCATAGATAGAATCGAATATCTTGTTCTGCTGGTGGCGGAATTCGCCCGTTTGAACAAGGTTTCTGAAGTACAATCATACCGCTATCTGCAGCAGTATGGAGCGTTAGCCTTGTGCGAAAAGCACTATAATATCATGCACACGCTCTCTGTGGAAGAGAATCTGCAAACTCTGCGCGAATACTGCCAGCGGAAAGGAGGCAATCTATGATTCTATATCATGGCACAACGGTAGATATAGATCGTATAGATCTTATGAAATCCAAGCCCAATAAGGATTTCGGGCGTGCTTTCTATCTCTCGGAGGACTACAACCAAGCCTTGGAAATGGCGCAATTCAAAGCGGAGTTTGCAGAACTACCATCGGTGGTGAACGTCTATTCTTTTGATGAAAAGCTTTTGCAAGAGTTACGTTACAAACGCTTTGAGTCTTACACGGAAGAATGGGCGCATTTTGTATATAACCATCGTACTGAACCACAAGGGCGCACGCTGCATGATTTCGATATCGTCTATGGACCGATTGCAAATGATACGATCGGCGCACAGATTACTCGTTACAAGCAAAACTATATCACGTTTGAGGAGTTCCTTCAGCGTATCCAATATCCCAAAGGTATCACTTTTCAATACGCTTTTTGCACACAAAAGGCGATTGATCAATTGATTAAACAATGAACGTATCGCAGGCTGAATTTCAGAACATGAAAGAGGAGATTGTAAAAGACCTCATCGCTCGCCTTATGGACGAGCATGGTTTGTCGATGCAAGAAGCCTTTGATACGGTCTATAACTCGCGTTTGTTTGAAAAACTCAGCGACCCGAAAACAGGTCTGTTTTTCCAGTCATCCGGCTACGTATATAGTTATTTGCAAGAAGAAATGGAAAAGTAACATCGTCCTCTCTCCAAGATGTTAAACACCCCAACTCGCTGCCTCCAACTGCGAGTTTTTTTGTCTTTCTTCTGCAAAAACCACTTTCTCGTACGAATTTTGCAAATAAATTTGCATATATCATAAAAAATCCGTAACTTTGCATCCGAAGTTGCAAAAAGAAAGAATTTAAATATAACATGGAGCAACTGAACCGTGCAGATTACATAGAAGCGGTTAAGGCAATTAAGGAGGCTATACAAATTAGTCGCTACCGAGCCGCCAAGTTAGTCAATAAA
>CALZRN010000041.1 GCA_945828585.1 uncultured Bacteroidales bacterium
CGGTTTGCAATATATAAGTTGTACCTTCGCACAAAAAATAAGAATATGGGTAATATCGGCATAGAAAATCTTCTTAACGGGAAAGGTGTCAAGCCCACCTCCAACCGCATTCTTGTGATGAGAGAGTTGAATAAAGCCTCGCATCCCGTCAGCCTTGCTGATTTGGAAGTCTTGTTAGGTTTTTCGATGGACAAGGCAAGTATATTCAGAGTTCTTGAACTTTTTTCCGAGAAAAATATCGTTCATGTGATGAGTTTTGATCGCGTGGCCGGATATCTGGAGTTGGAGAAAGCGCGTGTGCGTTACTTCCTGAGCATTAATGCGGCTTGTCTGCCGGCTAATGCGGTGCAGGGCGAGAAACGGACATACCGTACATTGAATATCGACGGGGAAGAGTTTGAGTTCTCTGCCGGTTTTACGGAGTTGCATACCGAGAGTTATAAGCAGATCCTCGCGGGTAACGGTTTCCGTATTTCTGAAGCACGTCCGTGCATCGAAACGGTGGCTCAGATACGTCATGCGGAGCCTATCGGACTCGTCGGCGACTATCACCCCTTAGCGAAACTGCCCTTAAGCCCGCATCCTTTCGGATGGGATGAGAGAAGGTAAGCCCCTTCCCGACCTTCCCCTGTAGGGGCAGGAGAAACTGAGAAAATGTGTAAATGAGAAAATGAGAAAAATCCAAAACATATTATTTCTGGCTTTAGTTGGCTTTCTGCTTTCGTCATGTGTGACGGCGCGGAAAGTGAACTACATGCAGGAACCGGACCGCTATATCCCTTCGTACGCGGACACCTTGAGTTTTGAGGATTACGTGTTGCGGATCGGCGACAGACTGTACGTATATGTTTATTCGACGGACGAGAACGTGCAGAAGATGTACAACGCCGGCGGCGCGAACTCTGCGCAGATGCGTCAACAGATGGGTAACGGTGCACTCGGCGGATCGTATGACTTATACACGTATCTGATTGACGAGGAAGGAAACATCGACTTCCCGACTATCGGTAAGATCTACGTACAAGGCATGACGACCCGCGACATGAAGCACAAACTCGAAGAGGAGTTAGGTACCTTGCTCAAGGAGATCCCGGGGTACTCGACGATCTCTGTGGAGGTGAATATCGTCAACCGCTCCTTCTCCATTATCGGTGCCCAAAGCGGACGGTACATGATTAACAAGGAGAAGATGACAATCTTTGAGGCACTCGCCTTGGCAGGAGATTTAGGAGAGTTTAATAGCCGCAAGGAGATCAAACTTGTGCGCGAGAAGAACGGTGTGACGACGATCAAGACTTTCGATGCGCGTTCGAAAGACCTCGTGAACTCCGAGTACTACTACATTGAGCCGAATGATATCATCTATATCCGTCAGATCCCGGGATACAGTTTCGGTATCAACCACGTGACGACAGCCATCGGCGTGACGGCAGCGACCATCTCGTTTGGAGTGTTCATCTACTCGATCGTACAGACCGGTATCAACCACGTCAACAAGTACTACGGTAAGCAATCGTCATCATCAACGGAAGGAGGTGCCCAATGAAAAAGCTTAGTATTTTGATTTTGGCACTGGTAACAATGACCCTCTCGGGTTGTTACAGCCACCGGGTGATCGGTTACCTGCAGGAACCGACCAAATGCAACAAGTTGCCGGTGTATGACTCCGTGCCGTACGAACCATATAAACTGCGCGTGAACGACGAGATCATCTACCGCCTGATCACGAGGGACGAGACGATGAGTAAGATGCTCGGCGCCAACACAATGAACTACGGCTCGCAGTATGCCAACTCATATCGCATCCATCAGGACGGAACGGTAGATATGCCGTTCTTGAAGCCGATTAAGATTGCCGGTCTGACGGAGGCACAGGCCCAGGACACTCTGCGTGCGGCGTTCAAGGAGATCATCCCCGATGCGGACGTCAAGGTAGCGATGTACAACAAGTATTTCTCCGTCATAGGAGACGCGCATGCCGGACAGTTCTATATCTACAAAGAGAAGATGAATATCTTCCAGGCGCTCGCCATGACAGGCGATGTGATGAACAGCGGCGACAGACGGCATATCCGTATCATCCGTCCGCGTGACGGCGGTCAGGAACCGGAGATCCTGGAGTTCGACATGCGAACGAATAGTATCATCGACTCGAAATACTACTACGTCTATCCCAACGACGTCATCTACGTGGCGAGAACGAAAGACAGCTTCTATAAAGTATCGAACTACTCCGCCTTTATCGGACTGATCACGAGCAGTGTGGCGCTCTTGACGACCGTCTTGAACTATGTGGCCTTTATGTATAAATAACGACTATGAGTAACAATAATCAATATTACACACCGGGTGGTAACAATAACTACTACCAACCCGGAGGCAATCAGGCTTATTACGGCAACCAGGCATATTACTACCAGCCCGGAGGCAATCAGCAGTACTATCAGCAGGATCCTCTTCAGCAGAAAGGCGACGATGATGAAGACAGCTTGATGAGTTTTAACCCGCTCGAGTGGTTGTTGACGTTCCTGCATTACTGGTATCTGTTTGTGATTGCGATTGCTATTGCTTTGGGTCTGGCGATGCTCAAGAACCGGAGATGGATCCCTACGTATTTCTCGCAGGGCACGATTGTCATCAAGGAGAGCAGCACGTACGGCGGTTCGGCATCGGCGCTGATGAACGGCTTCGGCGTGGACGCAGGATTTAAGAACGTGAACAACCAGATGATCATGCTCGGGTCATACGACCTGATGAGCAGAGTTGTTGACTCCTTGCCTTTCCTTAATGTAGAGTACATCACTCAGGGTCGTTTCAAAACGAGGCAGCTGTACCGCCAGACGCCTGTGTTGGTTGAGTCGAAGATGGTGGACCCGCGTGCGTATGGTCCGCTCTTCCAACTGAACTTCCGCCCCGACGGATCGATGCATATCTCTTCGACGGAGGAAAACACGCCTTTAGAGTTAGATGCGCATTACGGTCAGCCGATCAAATGCAAGCTCTTTGAGATCACCATCTGGCCGACCGAGTTGATGGTCAATAGCGGCAAGATCTACTTCCGTTTCCGTACGCATGAGTCGCTGGTGGACGAGTTCATGAGCCGGCTGCAACTCTCCTTCTTGACGGAGGGATCAACCGTTCTGGCGCTTTCGTTGGTCAGCGAGACACCGCAACGAGACTGCGAGTTTATCGACGAGTTGGCGAAGATCTACCTTCTGCAGAACCTCGAGCAGAAGAACGAGGTGGCAGAGAACTCTATCCGCTTCATCAACGAGCAGCTGGATAACCTGCAGTCGTCCCTGCAAGTGAGCGAAGGCGCGATGACGAACTTCCGACAGGAGAATAAGTTCGTCGATGTGAACTCGTATGCCGGCCAGCTCATGGGACGTATTGCCGAGTATGAGCAGAAATCGATGGAGCTGCGTCTGCGTGAGACGTATTTTGACTACCTCATCTCGTATATCCACCAGAATATCGAGAACGGCGCAGTCATTGCGCCAACGACGATGGGCGTGAACGAACCGATGCTGATGACGCTCGTTCAGCAACTCAACGACCTGCGTATCCAACGCGGAGAGTTAACGGAGAAGAACGTTTACTACGCGATCTACACCAAGGATATCGAGAATGTCAAACAGGCGATCGAAGAGGTAGTCACCTCCATGCGGGCATCCTTGGAGATCGAGAAGACCGACCTCAAGAACCGCTACTCGGAGGTGGAGAAATCCATCAAACAACTGCCGGAGAAAGAGCTCCAGATGGTTGCCATCGAGCGTAACTACCGCATCGACGACAACTACTACACCTTCTTCCTGCAGAAACGTGCTGAGGCTGAGATTCAGAAAGCGTCCAACACCCCCGATAACTCGATCATGGATAAGGCGCGTACCACGGCGATCATGAATGCGAAGGCCAAATCCAAGACGACGAGTACGTATCTGATTATCGGATTCCTGATTCCGCTGGTGCTGATCATTCTCAGCGAGTTGCTCAACAACAAGATCCGTTCGCCGAAAGATGTCGTCAAGCTGAAAATGTTCCGCCTGATTGGTACGCTGCGTCACGCTAAGAACCAGAACCCGACGCTCGTGCGCGCTTCGCCCCGATCGAGCTATGCGGAGATGCTTCGTGCCATCCGTACGCGTATGGAGTTTGTGCTGAAACGTAAGGAGAAGATGGTCATCTGCGTCACCTCTACGGAGTCCGGCGATGGTAAGACCTTCCTCTCGACGAACCTCGCAGCGCTGTACGCTATGACCGGTAAGAAGACCTTATTGGTCGATCTGGACCTTCGTAAGCCGAATATCCACACCAAACTTGGTCTGGAGAACGGTAATGGTGTGTCGAACTACTTGATCGGCGATTGCGGTTTGGAGGATATTTACGTATACGACACACCTTTCGGCTTTGACTTCGTGCGTGCCGGTACGATCCCGCCGAACCCAGGCGAGTTGGTGCACTCCGACAAGCTGCGCGAAACGCTTGCTAAAGCCCGTGAGGTGTATGATTTCATCGTCATCGATACCTCGCCTATCGGTCTGGTGCCGGATGCGTATGCGCTGATTGAGCAGAGTGACCTCTGCCTCTTCGTCATCCGTTGTATGCAGACCAATAAGTCCTTCTGCAAGCAGACCTTGGAACAAATGACTGAAGTGGTGGATGCGCCGGAGAAGATCCAGCTCATCCTCTCGGATATTCCGACGGAAGGTCGTCACTCGTACGGCTCAGGTTATGGCTACGGCTACGGCGGTTACGGCGGCTACGGCTACGGACACCTCGGCTACGGCGGTTACGGCGGTTACGGATACGGCGGTTATGGCAGTAGGAATGGCAAATCAGGTCGTTATGGGAAGGTATATGGTAAGATCTACGGCAAGCTCGTCGGTGATGACAAAGCGGTGCGCTCGTATTACTACTACCACCACGAAGAAGACGACGAAGAGTCGCAGAATAAGGATTCGAATAACAGCGAGTCGTAAGTTAGAATGGAGAAGGGATGCAGAAATGCATCTCTTCTTTGGTTACGGGGTGTACGAAACGGATCTCTGCGGCATGAAGCATCAGACGCTCGCTTTCCTCTTTGCCGTTACCGTACAGCCGGTCACCGAGGATCGGTGCGTTCAGACCCTCCGGGTGCGCCGCATGAACTCGCAGTTGATGCGTACGTCCTGTTTGCGGGTAGAAATCCACAAAGATCGTACCATCAGCACGCCGCTCGCGTATCTTATAACGCGTGATCGCCGGCTTGCCATGATCCAACGATACCATCTGCCGCGGTCGGTCAAAGGGATTCGGCAGCAACGGCAATTCAATCACCCCTTCGTCCATTATCCTTTCGCCCTTAATCAGCGCCTCGTAGCGTTTGAGAATGTCACGCCGCTGGAAGTATGATTGCAGCGCTTTATAAACCTCTTCCGTCTTGGCAAGGACGATAAGGCCGCTGGTGTCTTGGTCCAGGCGGTGCGCCGGCATGAGATACGCGTAGCCATTTTGTGTCTTCAGATAGGCAGACAAGGAGAGTTCCTCCGTCTTGCCCGGCACCGACAAGAGCCCTGCGGGCTTATTGACAACCATAAGAGACGCATCTTCGTAGAGCACTTCAATCCGCCGGCACAAGTCTTCAGTACGGTTCTCTTGGGCGGGTTTCTCCACTTCTAAGCCCTGCATCATAAATCGCAAGATAGGTACGCATCGCCCGGAACACGGCGCGTAGAACTGTCCTTCCCTCCGTAACTCATTTGCCGGCGATGCGCCGACCCAGAACTCCGCTAAGGCCAACGGTTTCAGCCCATGCTGAAAGGCGTACTGCAGCAACTTCGGCGCGCAACATTCCCCTGCACCCGATGGCGGCAGAGTAGAGGATTCCCCTTCGCCTTTCACCTTTAACCCTTCGCCTTTATTAAACCACTCCTCCGGGGAGAGGATGGGTTGTTCGTTTTGGAAGATCTCCAGCAGGTTGCGGCGCTCGCCCTTGCCGTTCAGCAGGTGGTACTGCGCAAACAAAAGTCGTTGCAGCCGACGCGACTCCTCTTTGCTTGTGCCGATGGGCGGCGTCTTCATCTCATATACCGGCGGCACAAAACCCTCATGGTCGTACCGACCATCTAGTTGTGCCGAGAACGCGGCGATAAAGGACACTCCCTCCGCCGTCTGCCACGTGCCGTCTTTCTCAACCACCAGCACGCCGAACATCTTTCCAAGACGATGAAGTTCGCTTTGAGGGTTCGCGCGCATGTACGCGTGTACCTTATTTATTATAAGCGCTGCAGCTGCTTGTGCAGAGGCCTCCGGGGGAAGGGTAAAAGGTGAAATCATATTCGTCGTTATAAAAATCGACTGCAAAAATACAAAAAAATTTGCATATATGCAAAAATTGTAGTAATTTTGTACCCGATTATGCAAACTGCTTTCGATAATGACAAATATATCCGTATTCAGTCGGAACATATCCGCGAACGGATAGCCCAGTTTGGTAACAAACTGTATCTGGAATTAGGTGGTAAACTCTTCGATGACATGCACGCCAGTCGTGTGTTGCCGGGTTTTCTGCCGGATAGTAAGTTGCGTATGCTGACCCAGCTGCGCGATTCGCTGGAGATCCTCATCGTCCTTTCTGCAGAGGACATCGAGCGGAATAAGGTGCGTCAGGACCTCGGTATCACGTATGATGAGGACGTACTGCGTCTTCGCGAAGAGTTTATGAGTCGTGGTTTTATGGTTTCTTCGGTCGTGATTACCCATTACTCCGGCCAGCGTTCGGCGGATGCGTATCGTCAGCGTCTGGAGCGGAAAGGGATTCGGGTGTACTATCATTATCTGATTGAGGGCTACCCCCATAATGTGGAGCTGATCGCTTCGGACGAAGGCTTCGGACGTAATGATTATGTGGAGACGACCCGTCCTCTGGTGATCGTCACGGCGCCGGGTCCCGGTAGCGGAAAGATGGCGGTTTGCTTAAGTCAGCTCTACAACGAGCAGAAGCATGGTTGCGAGGCGGGGTATGCGAAGTTCGAGACGTTCCCCGTATGGAACCTCCCGCTCAAACACCCGCTGAACGTGGCATACGAGGCGGCTACCGCGGATCTCAATGACGTAAATATGATCGACCCCTTCCATCTGGAGGCTACGGGCAAGACGGCGGTGAACTATAACCGCGACATAGAGATATTCCCGGTACTTGACGCACTCTTCAAATCGATCTACGGCGAGAGCCCGTATAAGTCCCCGACGGAGATGGGTGTGAATATGGTGGGTTTCTGTATCAGCGATGACGAGGCGGTGCGTGAGGCGTCCAAACAGGAGATCATCCGTCGTTATTTCCGGGCGCTCTGTCATCTGGCTAACGGCAAATGCAATGAGTCAGAGATCAAGAAACTGGCGATCCTTCAGCAACAGGTGGGCATCACCACAGCGGAACGCCGTACGACGGTGGCTGCCCGTGAACGGAGAGCCCTAAGTGGCGCTTTGCACGACGGCTCCTTTGCTCATGCAGCAGCTATCGAACTGCCGGACGGCAAGATCATTACTGCCGAGGCAGGACCTCTGTTAGGATCTTCTGCTGCGCTCTTGCTCAACGCGATGAAAGAGCTGGCAGGCATCGACCATTCGGTTCGGTTGATTCCGGAGAAATATATCGGTCCGATACAGAAGACGAAAATCTCTTTCCTTCACGGCAAGAACCCGAGGCTGCATACGGACGAGGTTCTGGTGGCGCTCTCGGTGCTCTCCCTGCAAGAGGAGAACTGCCGCAAGGCTTTGGATACCTTGCCGCTCCTCAAAGGATGTCAGGCGCACTCGACCGTGATGCTCAATGAGGTGGATTGGAGAACATTTAAGAAATTAGGTATCGATCTGACGACCGATCCTGCAAAAAAATAAATAACCCTTGTGGTGAATAGCTGATCGCGAGAGAACACGGGTGTAAATCCCGGGCTGACCGGCAACTGTGATGACCTTCGGGTCTAAGCCAGATCGCTTGCGATGAGCCTTAATTGAGAAGTCCTCCTGGAGTAGGACCAACAATGGCAAAAAGAATCTTTTTTATACTGTTTATTGCGCTTGTGGCGCGCTCTGCTTTTGCGACGAACGAGGCAGAGCAGGATTCCCTATATAACCGCTTCCAACTCACGGAGGTGGAGGTCACGGCGCGTGCGTTAGCCAAAGATGTCATTGTTCCCCAGACCCTCAAAGGCGCTGAACTGCAACGACTTAACGCCCTTTCCGTAGCGGACGCTTTGCGCTATTTCTCCGGTGTACAACTCAAGGACTACGGCGGAGTGGGAGGCATCAAGACCATCAACATCCGCTCCATGGGAAGCCAGCATACGGCGGTGTACTATAACGGCGTGCAGCTCGGTAATGCCCAGAACGGGCAGGTGGATCTGGGACGTTTCTCGCTGGATAACCTGGAGGAGATACAGCTCTTTAACGGTCAGAAATCCGATATCTTCCAGTCTGCGCGGGAGTTTGGCGCTGCGGGAAACGTGTATCTCACTACCCGCAAACCTTATTTCAAAGAGGACGAGAAGGTGCACGTACGCGGTCAGATGCGTTTTGGCTCTTTCTCGCTTGCGAACCCTAACGTAGGCGTCGATGTCAAGCTGACGGAGAGTCTCTCGCTGACCCTCGATGCCGAGTACGTGTATTCGGACGGCAAGTATCCCTTCCGCTATCGCCGTGTATTGCCTTCCGGCGAGACGGCGTATGACACCACGGCGGTGCGTCAGAACGGTGATGTGAACGCCGTGCGCACGGAGTTGGGTCTGCATCATTACTACCGCACGACGGGCTTCTGGCGTGTGCATGTGTATAATTATTATTCCGAGCGAGGCGTACCCGGCGCGATAGTCAATAATGTCTGGCGGAACGGCGAGCGCCTTTGGGATCGCAACACTTTTGTGCAAGCCCAGTGGCAGGACGAATGGTTTAATCGGTGGAGTACGCGGTTCTTAGCGAAGTATGCCAATGATTTTACCCATTATCAGAACTACGACGAGCGTCTCTTGCCCTCCAATAACCGCTACACCCAGCAGGAGGCGTATCTCTCGCTTGCCAATAAGTTCCGTGTCTTTAATTGGTGGGATCTATCGCTCGCGTACGATTATCAGTATAACACCCTCGCGCGGGAGAACCTGCTCTTGGAGGACGGTGTGGACCATTTTGCGCGGCATTCGCATTGGCTCTCCGCAGCGACGGCTTTTAATGTCAAGGAGTACCTGCGTCTTCAGGCCTCGGTGCTGATGACAGCCGTCAGCAATCAGCCGTCAGCCGTTAGCAATCAGCCTAAATTCACTCCGGGCATCTTCCTCTCTTTCCGTCCGTACCCGAAGATCGACCTCAGTCTCAACGCTTTTTACAAGCAGAGTTACCGCTATCCGACCTTCAACGACCTCTATTATACGGATCTGGGCAACGCTTCCCTCCGTCCGGAGTTAGCCCGCCAGCACTCGGTCGAGCTCGCCTATACGATTGTAAATCGCTCTTTTAGTCCGAAGGACGGTCTTTCAGGCAAAGCCGGTCTTTCCTCTTTGAGCGTAGCGATCTCTTACTACTACAACCGCGTCACGGATAAGATCATCGCTTATCCCAAAGGTCAGCAGTTCCGATGGACGATGCTCAATCTTGGCACGGTGAAAATCAACGGTGTCGATGCCAAAGCCGATGTCTCCTTCTTCCTGCCGCTGCGTTGGGTGCTCCGCACGAGGCTCAACTACACCTATCAGAAGGCAATCGACGTCACGAACCCATCGGACACGTATTATGGTCACCAGATCCCGTATATCCCTTGGCACAGCGGTAGCGCGGTTCTCGGACTCGAGTGGACCAGCCGTCGTGGCGATCATTATGGACTGAACTACTCGTTCATCTACGTCGGCGAACGCTACGGCCAGCAGGAGAACACGATCTATAACTACGTGCAGCCCTGGTACACGCATGACCTCTCGCTCTACGGAGAGTGGGGGATTACCGTACACCGTACACCATCCTCCGTACACCCCTTATGGCTGAAAGCGAATATTGAACTCAATAACTTGCTCGGGCAGGATTACGAAGTGATCCAGAATTACCCGATGCCCAAACAAAACGTACGATGCACTATAGCTTTAAGATATTAGGAATAAAGAATAAAGACCGCTTCGCTCAAAGAGTAAAGACTAGTATGTATAATGCGATACATTTTTGTCTTTATTCCTTACTCCTTACTCTTTACTCCTGTCGCGGTGACGAGGTCATCTATCCGACCATCGGCACGCACGTCACGGACGAGGTGCGCGAGGGTGGACTATACGTCCTTTGCGAAGGAAATATGGGTTCTAACAAAGCCCGCTTGGATTATATCAACTTGGAGAAGGGCGATTATTACTCCAATTGGTATGGTTCGCAGAACCCCCATCAACTCAAGGAATTAGGCGACGTCGGCAACGATATACAGGCTTACGGCGGTCGTCTCTATGCGGTCATCAACTGCTCGCATAAAGTCGAAGTGATGGATCGTAAAGCCCGTCATATCAGCCAGATAGAGATACCTAACTGCCGCTACATGGCTTTCCGAGGGGATAAGATGTACGTCTCTGCCTATGTCGGTTCGGTGGCAAATCCCGAACTCTTAGGTTCGGTCTTTGAGGTCGATACAGCGACCCTGCAAATCACCCGTGAAGTAAAGGTCGGACACCAGCCGGACGAGCTCTGCATCCTCGGCGACAAACTCTACGTCGTTAACTCCGGTGGATATTTGGTCAACCGCCACGACTCGACCGTCTCTGTCATCGACCTGAACTCCTTCACCGAGATTGAGAAAATCACCGTAGGCCCGAACCCTCAACGCATCCGCCCGGATGATAGTGGAAAACTGTGGGTAAGTACGGATAAAGACGTGGTAATCCTGGACCATAGCACTACTGTTAAGCATCTGTCGGTGAAGATTAGTAACCTTTCCATTCTTGGCTCTGTGGCGTACATGATAGATAGAGACGCCCATACCCTTCGGGCTTTCTCCACCATCGACTACACCGAGCAAGACCAGCCGATAGATATCTCTTCTTTCGAGCACCCTTACGGCCTCTTGGCGACGACCGATGTGCTCTATATCACCGACGCAAAGAACTATGTCTCTTCGGGTGTGCTGCATTGCTTCGGGTACGACGGACGTGAGCATTGGTCTGCGCATACAGGAGATATCCCCGGACACCTCTGCCGTGTCAGCGAAGCCTATGATTTATATCCAGACACTGCCTCTTCGAAGCCCGCGAAGTCCTCTCCGTATATATCACGCGTGTATGAGTATGTACCCGCGATGGGGCAGTTTGTGAACGTCCTTCCGAAATACGAAGAGGGCGATGATGCAGCCGCCATGTGTCGCAAATGTGAGTTGGCGATTGCCAATAATGCCGGCGGACTCGTCTGCCTCGGAGGATGGGGTGGATACATCACCTTCGGCTTTGATCACGTACTGGAGAACAAGGACGGCTATGACCTCCGCATCCTTGGTAATGCGTTCCGGATGACCGGAAACGAGGCGTACGGTAGTTCTGAGCCGGGTATTGTGATGGTCAGCCGCGACGAGAACGGCAACGGCAAGCCCGACGATACTTGGTACGAACTCAAAGGCTCCGAGTACGACAATCCGACGACCGTTCATTCCTATACCAAAACCTACACACGCGAAAGCGATACGATCCGCAATCCTTTCCACCGGCAGCCTTATTACCCGCAGTGGATCAAGGCCTCTTCGATGACCTTTACGGGCTCGCTTCTAGCGCCGCTCACCGAGCAGATCGGCGGACAGAACGTGCAGCGGATATTGGATTTCGGATACGCGGATAATAAACCCAATACCGATTATTCGGGAACCTCATTCGACATATCGTGGGCGGTAGATGCGGATGGAAAATCAGTCAGTCTGCCAACTGTTGACTTCATCCGTATCTACACCGCGGTCGATGAGAACTACGATCAGACCGGCGAACTCAGTACCGAGCTCTCCGGCGCGATAGATTTACATGTAGAACCATAGTGCTAATAACACTTTTTATAATCAACATTGATTAACAATCAAAAAACAGAACAAATGAAAAAATCAATTCTTTTTGTGGCTGCTTTGGTGATGACCTTTGCAGCTTGTCAGAAAAACGAGCCGGAAAAAGCGCTCGCAGTAGCTGATTTCGAGAACATTAACCTCGCTTCGGAGAGTGTGTATCACATGTCCGAGAGCGGTATCTTCGAGAGCGGAGACTTCCGTTTCCAACAGGAAGTAAATGTCTCCGATTGGGGTACCTATTATTATGGTAACATCGTTTCCAACAAGACCGGCAAAGAGTACAAAGGCGATTATCAGAACGATATGTCCGCTGCAGGTGGCGCACATGCTGGTCAGAAATTCGTCGTTTGGACGGGCTCGTATGAAGGGCTGGACTCTGTTTTCCTCAAAGAGGCTGCTGTTGTTCCGGGATTCTATGTATGCAACACGCCGTGGGTAGTAGAGGCAATCCTGAACGGTGACGGAATGTCGGATGACGGAGGTGCCCCGTTTGGAGACAACGACTATTTTACGCTGACTATTCATGGTTCACTGAACGGTAAGGCAGTAAATAGTGAGGTGACTGTAGACTTGGCAAAAGGCAAGACCTACATTCAGGAATGGGCTTATGTGGATCTGAGTTCACTGGGTAAAGTAGATGCTATCACGTTCAGCTTGGCAAGTTCCAAGAAGAACTCATACGGCATGACCACACCGGCATATTTCGCATTTGATGATCTTGGCGCAAAATAATGTCTGATCTCTATCCAAATACGGTTCAATACCGACGGTCAACCGACGGTCAACCGACAGTCAACGCCTACGTAAGGCTTCTGTTGGTTCTTTCTGTCGGGGTGATTTTATCTCTTCTGCTCCCGGGCTGCACCTCGCAGCCTGCGGAGCAGGGGAGTGTGCCGCAGGGCAATAAGTACGCGGAGGGCTTTTCGCTTACCGAGACAGACTCGTCGGTCATCGTAGAGGTCTTTCAGCCGTACCAAAAACTGGAGATCACCCGTCCTTTGCAACGTATCGGGACGATGAGTACCGTGCAGGTGGGATTCCTTTATGCCCTGGACGCTATCGATTGTCTGGCTGCTGTCTGCAATCCCGAACTCATCTACACACCTGTCAAAGGCACGGAGATTGATCTCGGTGATTCGATGAAGCCTTCAGCAGAACGGGTCCTGCAGGCAGGATTGGACATCCTTCTGGAGGTAAACTATGGTCAGTATGACAATATCGAGGCCATGCGGCTGGAGAAATTAGGCGTGCCGATCATCTTCATTAACGAATGGCAGGAGCACTCGCCTCTGGCGCGTGCAGAATGGATTCGCGTCATCGGGGCGCTCGTCGGCAAACTACCGCAGGCGGACTCTATCTTCCACAAAGTGGAAGAGAAGTACCTCAGTCTGTCAGGCGATCCGATCTCCTCCCTTGAGGGGAGGCCGGGAGGGGTTTCCAAGCCGGTCTCTATCATGTCCGGCAATAATTTCCGCGGCACGTGGTATGTACCCTCGGGCAAGAACTATCTGGCGTACCTCTTCAAGGATGCTGGTGCAGCTTATCCTTTCTACAATGATGAGCGCGAGATCTCTATCCCGCTGACCATAGAAGAGACGATCCATTATTTCCACGACGCGGATGTATGGGTCGGCGCCGGAGGAAACACGTTGGCGGAACTCGCAGAGATAGACGAGAAACATACCTGGTTCAAGGCCTATCAGTCCGGCCGCGTCTATAACTGGCGCAAGCAGCGACTGGACGGTGGACAGAATAACTTCTGGGAGCGTGGGGTAGTGCACCCCGAGGAAATGTTAGAGGACGTCATTCATATCCTGAATAACGCCCCCGATTCATTGCTTCATTTCGCTAATCGATTATCCTAGTTCCCTAGTATCCTAGTACCCTAGTTTCCTAGTACCCTAGGATCCTAGGAAACTAGAGATCTCCTCCAGGCACCCCCTGCAGAGACAATCCGAATAATGCGCGCGAAGATACTCGCGCGCTTTTTCGTTGAGGCGCACCCCCACACACTGACAGAACGCGTCGTGGGTACAGACAAAAGACGCGCCGCATCGCGGACACGTCTTTTCATTTACCATTTTAGCATTTGCCATTTGGTCATTTATTTCGTTAGTTTAACGATTATCGTGCTCAGCGCAGGCACTTTGATGCCGTTGCGGCTGAGGTTGATGATGTTTCCGGTTAACGGATCGTAGCCTTCGGGATTATATTGTTCCAGAATCTCCCGGTAGTGGCTTACAGGTACTTCGCGATCTTCTTCAGAAGCGTTAGCGAAGACGAATACTGCCTCTTGGTCATTATAACGGAAGAAGGCATAGGTGTTATTACGCGAGAGGAAATGCATGGTCTTGCCCTCATGGAGCACCGGCTCTTTCTTTCGCCATTGGAAGAGTTGGCTTTGGAACTCGAACATATCTGCCATCTCTGCGTTCAATTCGCCTTCTTGCGGCAGCGGCATACGCAGGTAGGAGTGGTCGCCCGGGTTCTCTTTATTGGACGAGATCATGGCATACTCATCGCCGTACAGTACTTGCGGGATACCGCGCATGGTGGCGAGCAGCACGTAAGCTAACTTCACGCGGCGGATGTCTCTATCTTTGACTGCATCGCGGATTCGGCTCATATCATGGTTGCCGAGGAAGGTGAACAGCTTGTTCACATCCGCATACATGTAGTCCATCGTGAGCGCGTCATATACCTTTGTCAGACCGCCGCCCCAGTAGTTACCGTCGTTCTCCAGCGCTTGACGGATAGCTTCTTCAGTCGGGAAATCCATTACGGTCGGCAGGTTAGAATCAAAGCCGTCGAAGTTCTTCACGCCGCTTTGCCAGTAAGCTACAGCCGGAGCCGGTCTGGTCCAACACTCACCGACGATATTGATACCGGGATACTCCTCGCGGATGGCGCTGAGCCATTTGCTACCGGGGATCTTCTCGATATACGGATAGGTATCCACGCGCAGACCATCCAGATCGGCGTACTCAATCCACCAGATAGCCCATTGCTGGAAGTATTTCAGCAGGTCTTTGTTCTCCAAGTTCATATCCGGCATCGGGTGGTCAAACCATCCGCGGTTACTCAGGTTCCGGTCGTATTGAGACGCGTTGATGTCGTAGTTGGCGGTGAAGCAGTTGTTCGTGTTGGTAAACTGCGGGAACTGATTGATCCAGTCCTGGTAGGGCAGATCTTTCATCCACCAATGCGAACCGCCGCAGTGGTTAGGAACCATGTCCATCAGAATCTTCAAACCTCTCTTGTGCGCCTCTTGTACCATCTTTGCATACAGCGAGTTAGAACCGTAACGAGGGTCGATATGGTAGTAGTCCGAGCATGCATAACCATGGTAACTCCATGCCTCTTCGTCATCGCCTAACATCGGCGTCGGCCAGATAGCGGTACATCCTAATTTCTCGATATGGTCGAGTGAATTGATGATACCTTGTATATCGCCGCCGAAACGTCCGTTCGGGTTCTTCTTGTCGGCTTTCTCACGGGTGTCGGGAGTGCTGTTATTGCTAGGATCGCCATCTACGAAACGGTCGCTCATGATCAGGTAAACGACATCGCTGGCGTCAAAACTCTTACGCTCGCGGCTACCTTCACGACGAGTGCCGATGACGTAGTCGTATGTGGCTTTCTTCTTGCCTTTCTTGAGCGTGATGCGGTATGTACCCGGCTGGAATACACCGAAATCCACAAACAGATAATTGGGGCTCTCGGCGTTGTGCTGGCTGCGGGGCACTAATCCGTGACATGCGCCGCGAACGACTTTGCCGCCCACTACCTGTTGCACGCTCACTTCAGCATCCTTCAGGTCTTGACCATGGAACATGACGGTCAACGGAGTCCGCATTTCCGTCCACCAACAAAGCGGTTCTACTTGTTCGATCTTCGGCGCAGAGAAGGCCATTTGAGCGCTCAGCAGCAGGGCTGCCAGAAAGAAGAATTTGTTTTTCATACGCATTATAATTCGTTTATATAGAGCATGACGAAGTCTTTGTGGCGTCTGGACATTCCCTTTAAGTCCTGCTCGTATTTGAAATTTCATGGTATTTATTGGGGAGAGCGTAGCAGATCTATAAGCCGGGTTCTGTACCCTTTCGGGCGTCTATCATTAATCTCGAGGGTTCGTACAGTATACACCATACACCATGTTGCCATGCCCTTCTCTCGCTTCCTACCCTCCGACTCACGCGAGCAGCGCTCAAACGCCGGTTTACTTGGAATTGCAGCCCACAGTGTGCTCGTTTCACCCGCGTCGCTTACTCCTTTCGAAGTCGCTTCGCGACTCGTCTCTGTAGCAGGGACCAAACATTTCTGCCTGACGGCCGTTAACCGCTGTGGTGCTCTGTGCTGCCCGGACTTTCCTCTGCCGATGAGATTAAAGCACGTGTGCTTTTCTTTCTCTCCGCAGCGATAGACCGATCTGCTTGTCCACGCCCAATATCGCGCTTGCGCGCGATGAGCGGTGTACGGGAATCGAACCCGCCTCCTCGGCTTGGGAAGCCGATGCACTACCGATGTGCTAACACCGC
>CALZRN010000042.1 GCA_945828585.1 uncultured Bacteroidales bacterium
CACTTGCTTTTGCCCAGCATGACGCGCACCTCACGGGGCACGTTTTGGATGCGGAAACAGGTGAACACTTGCCGTTTGTGAATGTTCAGTTAAAGGGCACGAATATCGGTACAGTGACCGATGAATCCGGCCATTATTTGCTCATAGACCTTCCTTTGGGCCGCCAAACTATCGTCTTCAGTTACGTGGGATACGAGACCGAGGAGCTGCCGGTTAATATAGTTGAAGATAAGACGGTGGAGCTCAAGGCTGCTATCCATGAGCAGGCGCAGCTGTTGGAGAACGTTGTTGTGACCGCTAATAGGTATGCTACCAAGCCTCAGGAGGCGGCAACGATTGTCAATGTCCTCTCGCCCAAACTCTTTGAGACGACGGCGGTAGCGTGTGTGGCGGATGCCCTGAATTTTCAGCCGGGTCTAAGGGTAGAGAACACCTGTTCCAACTGTGGCAAGACGGATCTGCGCATCAATGGTCTGCAAGGCCAATATACCCAGATCCTCATGGACTCGCGTCCGATCTTCTCATCCATGGCTTCGGTCTATGGTTTGGAGCAGGTGCCGGCAGCGATGATTGACCGCATAGAGGTCGTTCGTGGAGGAGGATCGGCGATGTATGGCGCGAACGCTATTGCCGGCGTGGTGAATATCATTACCAAGGAACCCGTCCGCAACTTCGTCAATATCTCCAATATCAGTCATGTCAACGAGCATGCGGGTTATGATATCCATACCGATCTCAATGCTTCGGTCATGAGCGAGAACCGCAAGATTGGTGCGTATCTTTTTGCTTCTCATCGAACCCGCAGCCCTTACGACCGCGACAACGACGGATTTAGCGAAGTGCCGCGTCTGAGGGCTACGACAGCCGGTGCACGCTTGTTCTTCAAAACCTCTGCGTATAGCAAGATCACTGCGGAGTACCATCATACGACGGACTTCCGCCGCGGCGGTAACCGCTTTGATTACGAGCCTCACGATGCAGATATAGCCGAGCAGCTAAGGCATAATATCGATGCCGGTTCGGTGGCTTTCGATTGGTTCTCGCCCGATAACAAACATTTCGTTTCCGCTTATTCGGCGATCCAGCATATCGGTCGTGAGAGTTATTTCGGTGCGGGGCGTGACACCGCGGCATATGGTCGCAGTACCGATCTGACGTCCAACATAGGTCTGCAGTACCGTTTCTCGTATCCATGCGGCCTTGCTAAAGGCGATCTGACGGTGGGTGCCGAGTATAACTACAACGGCCTGCATGACCGTATGGTGGGCTATAACCGCGACATTATTCAAAAAGTGCATGTGGTTGGTGCGTACGCGCAGAATGAATGGAAAGGCAAGTTGTGGAGCGTGCTCGTCGGCGCGCGCGTAGAGAAGCATAACCTCTTACGCAAGCCTGTCGTCAACCCGCGTGCCACCTTCCGTTATACACCGATTGACGGGCTGGTACTGCGTGCGGGATATAGCAGTGGCTATCGTGCGCCGCAGGCGTATGACGAGGACCTGCATGTGGCTGCCGTGGGTGGAGTAGTGTCTCTCATCACACTGGACCCGAATCTCAAACCCGAGTACTCCCATTCGGCAACTCTCAGCGCTGACTGGTACCGTCAGTTCGGCCGGTTGGAGGTGAACCTCACGGCGGAGGGCTTCTATACCTATCTGCAGGACGTCTTCTTCCTTCGCGAGGATGGTCAGGATGCCGCGGGAAACATCCTCTTCACCCGTACCAACGCTCCGGGCGCATGGGTCGGAGGGCTGAACGTAGAGGGAAAATTGTCATACGGTCAGCTCCTCACTTTCCAGCTCGGTTACACTTTCCAGCAG
This sequence comes from uncultured Bacteroidales bacterium, assembly GCA_945828585.1. Taxonomy (GTDB): domain Bacteria; phylum Bacteroidota; class Bacteroidia; order Bacteroidales; family Paludibacteraceae; genus Colicola. The sequence goes on from CALZRN010000042.1 coordinate 1,821, forward strand.
AGCCGTTATACCGTCCCGCAGCAATGGAGTCCGACCGTCGCACCGCAGAAACGCATGCTCCATACACCGGATAATTATGCATACGTGTTGTTAGATATCCAACCGGTACATGATTTCACGATTTCTATCAACGGCAAAGCTACCGGATCGATGATTGTGCCGCACTTGGCGGGCTATATACCGCAGGACGAAGAGACCAAGACGCCTACTTTTTGGGACTTAGGTATCCGTCTGGCATACGATGTGCATCTGTACAAACACTATTGTCTGGAGATCAGTTGCGGTGTGAAGAATGTCCTCGATCAGTTCCAACGGGACATTGATAAAGGAGAGAACCGCGATGCGAGTTACATCTACGGTCCTTCTGTGCCGCGAACCTATTTTGCAGGCTTAGCACTGAAATTATAAGAACTTTCCGGTAATACTCTTGCGGCTCTTGCGGATGTCGTCTATCGTACCTTCCGCAATGATCTCTCCGCCGCCTTTTCCGCCTTCGGGTCCAAGGTCGATGATCCAATCGCAGGCACGGATGACGTCTGTGTTATGCTCGATGATCAGGACGGTATTGCCTTTATCGACCAATCTCCTCAGTACACCTAAGAGCACGCGTATATCTTCGAAATGCAGACCTGTCGTCGGCTCGTCAAGGATGTATAAGGTCTTGCCGGTCGAAGGACGTGAGAGCTCGGTAGCGAGCTTGATACGCTGGCTCTCGCCGCCGGATAGACTCGTGGATGCTTGGCCTAACTTGATATAACCCAGCCCCACGTCCTGAATGGTCTTTATCTTACGAAGGATGGTGGGTTGCGGTTCGAAGAACTCCACCGCCTGATTGACCGTCATGTCCAGCACGTCGGCTATCGTCTTGCCTTTCCATCGTACTTCGAGGGTCTCGCGGTTATAGCGCTGACCGCCGCATATCTCACAGGGTACATACACATCCGGCATGAAATGCATCTGGATGGTCTTGTAGCCGTTTCCGGAACACTCCTCACACCGACCGCCTTTGGCGTTGAATGAGAATCGACCTGTCTTCCATCCTCGGATCTTGGATTCCGGCAGTTGGGCGAACAGCTCACGGATGTCGTTGAAGACGTTCGTATAGGTCGCCGGGTTACTGCGCGGCGTACGACCGATAGGGGACTGATCGACGTTAATGACCTTGTCAATATGCTCGATTCCATCGATCTTTTTGTAGGGTAACGGTGCCTGTTTGCTGCGGTAGAAACGCTGGCTGAGGATGGGGTAGAGGGTCTGGTTGATAAGGCTGGACTTACCGCTGCCGCTCACGCCCGTGACGCAGATCATCTTGCCCAACGGGATCTTTGCCGTCACGTTCTTGAGGTTATTCCCCGTGCAACCTGAGAGGGTGATCCATCTGTCAGTGGCTTTGACGCGGTCTGTTAGCGAAGCGGTCTGTGCTCTGTCGGTGACGTCCGTCACGGTCTTTTCTCCCTTCAGATATTCCGCCGTGAGGGTGTCGGTCTTGAGCAGTTCCTCCGGCGTGCCTTGGAACACTACCTTGCCGCCTAACCGTCCGGCTTTAGGACCGATGTCGATGATCCAGTCCGCCTCACGCATCATCTGTTCGTCGTGCTCGACGACGATGACGGAGTTGCCTAAGTCCCGCAACTCTTTGAGGCTTCGGATGAGCCGTTCGTTATCGCGTTGGTGCAGACCGATAGACGGCTCGTCGAGGATATAGAGGACGTTCACCAGCCGGCTGCCTATCTGCGTGGCTAAACGGATTCGCTGGCTCTCACCGCCGGAGAGACTCTGGCTGCTGCGGTTCAGACTCAGATAACTCAATCCTACGGATTGCATGAACCGCAACCGCGCGCATATCTCTTTTAATATCGGTTCTGCGATGGATCGCTGACGTTCTGTCAACGAAGCGGTCTGTGTTCGGTCAGTGGCTTCGCCACGGTCTGTCATCTCTTCTAACGTATTCAGCAGCTCGTCAATGTCCATCGCGGAGAGTTCGGCGATATTATATTTGCCGATGCGGTAACTCAGCGCCTCTTTGCTCAGCCGCTTTCCCTTGCATTCCGGGCATTCGATCCACTCCTCTTTCTCCTCCTCATTTTCTTCTGAAGACGGATAGCTGCTGGCTGATAACACCTGCAACTGCTCCCACCAGTTCTCCTCGCGGATGGCTTCATCCACCTCCTCGGCATTCTGAAGGCTGACCTCTGATTGCTTAATCCTCCCTAATCCCTTGCAGCACGGGCACCATCCGGACGGGCTGTTGAACGAGAAGGTATGTGGTGCGGGCTCCGGATAACTCAGTCCCGTCTCCGGGCACATGAGGTTACGGCTGAAGAATCTGACATCAGAAGGCTTGTCGTGATCAACAATCATCATTATCCCGTTTCCTTGCGTCATAGCTCGGTCTATCGACTGCCGTAACCGTCGGAGATCATTATCTTCTGCGATCTTCAGCCTATCCACTATAACTTCAATAGAGTGCATCTTATATCGGTCGAGCTTCATGCCGGCGACTATCTCCTGGACCTCGCCATCGACCCGTACATACACGAAGCCTTTCTTGCGGATGGTCTCAAACAGCTCCTTGTAATGTCCCTTTCGGTTGCTAACCAGCGGTGCCAACAGCAACACTTTCTTACCTGCGTACTCACGGCAGATCAGTTCGACGATCTGTTCGTCTGTGTAATGCACCATCGGTTTTCCCGACAGATACGAGTAGGCGATACCGGCGCGGGCAAACAGCAATCGCAGAAAATCATACACCTCCGTAACCGTACCTACGGTGGAGCGGGGGTTCTTGCTGGTGGTCTTCTGATCGATGGAGATAACGGGGCTCAGACCGGTGATCTTATCCACGTCCGGCCGTTGCATCTGGCCGATGAATCCGCGGGCATAGGACGAGAAAGTCTCCATGTACCGCCTTTGGCCTTCTGCAAAGATCGTGTCGAACGCCAGCGAACTCTTCCCGCTGCCGCTCAGACCGGTGATCACCGTCAGTTTCTTGCGAGGCATGGACACGCTGATATTCTTCAGGTTATGCACCCTTGCCCCGATCACTTCTATTTTGCCGTTATCTTCCATTTGCCAAAATTCGTGCAAAGTTACTGCTTTTTTTTGACATACGCAAGAAAAAGTACAAAAAAATTGGAGAAGAAATGCCATTTGTGCCTGGCGAATTGCCATGGAGGGAGCGTTAAATAACTCAAACCAAGTTCAATCGTTAGTGATAAGTTAGTTATTCGTTTGATATTCGTTAGTTGTTGTACTACCCATTACGTACCCTAATTGGAGGCACTTGCCCTGCAATACGCATTGTCCTTCTCCCGTTCTTTTTCTCCAAAAAATCAAATAATAATGCGCGGATATTTGCATAATTCAAAAAAAAGCAGTACTTTTGCAGGCGATTTTAATGAATGAAAAATAATGAAAAAAGGGTTATTGGCACTTAGCCCCATAGTGGCGATGGTTGTACTGTTGATCATACTCTCTATCTACCATGGGGGAGTGAGCAATGCGCCGCTGCTGTTTATCTTTGTTATCACGGCAATGATCTCTGTGGCGGTGACACGCGGACTTTCGCTGACGGAGAGAATCTCTATTTTCTCGCGCGGTGCAGGAAGTCCGAACCTGTTGCTGATGGTTTGGATCTTTTTGTTAGCCGGCGCTTTTGCGGCTACCGCGAAAGAGATGGGTGCCGCAGGAGCAATGGTGGACTTGACGCTTCGTATCCTGCCTGCCAATTTTGCATTAGGAGGGTTGTTTATCGCCGCCTGTCTAACCTCTATCTGCATGGGTACGAGCGTGGGTACAATCGTTGCTCTGATGCCTATTGCTACGGGGATGGCAGAAGCTACCACGATGACTCTCCCGATTGTCTCGGCAGCCGTAGTAGGAGGAGCGTTCTTCGGGGATAACCTCTCTGTCATCAGCGATACCACCATCGTAGCCACGCAATCGCAGGGATGCCGGATGAGTGATAAGTTCCGTTTTAACATCCGGATGGTTACACCGGCGGCTATCCTTGTTACCGCGCTGTATATTTTCTTAGGTTGGGGCACCACGGGAATTGTGACAGAAGGGAGCGTCCACTGGTGGAAAGTGATGCCATATTTCGTCGTTTTCTTCTGCGCTATATGCCGAATGGACGTGACGATCGTCCTTGCTTTAGGATGCGTACTTACATGCGCAACCGGTATTATTGATGGCAGTTATGACCTCATCGGGTGGGAAGAAGCCGCTATGAAAGGGGTCATGGGTATGAGCGAACTTATTTTGATCTCTTTGCTGGCAGGAGGAATTTTTGCGCTGATCCGTTATAACGGAGGTTTTGATTTCATGATTTCCCGCATGACGCAACATGTGAAGAGCACCGCGGGAGCGGAATGGAGCATCTGCGGTCTGGTTGCCTTCGCCAATATCTGTACGGCCAACAACACGATTGCCATCCTCTCGGTTGGAGACATCGCAAAACAAGTGGCGGAGAGGTTCAATATCGATCCTCGCAGAAGTGCCAGTCTGCTGGATACCACCAGCTGTTGTGTACAGGGACTCCTGCCATATGGCGCGCAGTTGCTGATGGCATCCGGGATAGCCGGTATTAGTGCGATGAGTATCGTGCCTTGGCTTTTTTATCCGTTCCTCCTGAGCCTGACAGTGATCGCTACTATCGTGTTCCAACGAAAAAATGCAGAAAAAATGCAAAATATTTGAAAAAAAATTTGGTCATGTCAAAAAAAAGTAGTAATTTTGCAGCCGTTTTGCGTGTGTAATGCACGCGGACGCATATGAACAATAATTATTAATCGTAAGACAGGGCGGTGGATAACGTAGGGTTCGCCCGTAAAACGAAAGTCATAAAGGATGTCCGTCGGTCTTACTAAAATTTTTAAAATTAATGGAATTTAACAGTTACAAAACAGCGTCGGTGAACAAAGCAACCGCCAAGAAAGAGTGGGTTGTGATAGACGCTGAGGGCCAGATTCTTGGCCGCATGGCTTCCAAGGTAGCGAAACTGCTCCGCGGAAAGTACAAACCGAGCTACACTCCTAACGTGGATTGTGGTGACAACGTAATCATCGTGAATGCTGACAAAGTGCAGCTGACCGGTAACAAGTGGAACGACCGCGTATATGTACGCTACACCGGTTTCCCGGGCGGTCAGCGCGAGTTCACTCCGGCAGACTTGCTGGCTAAAGGCGCAGACAAACTCGTTCGTCGCGTAGTAAAAGGTATGCTCCCGAAGAACCGTCTTGGCGCTCGTCAGATCAATAATCTGTACATCTTTGCCGGTGCAGAGCACAATATGCAGGCACAGCAACCCAAACAAATTGATATTAACACCCTCAAATAATAGAAGTACATGGAAACAGTTAATGCATTAGGACGTCGTAAAGAGGCAGTAGCCCGCGTTTACGTAAATGAAGGTGCCGGCAAGATCGTGATCAACGGTCGCGACATCGAGACTTATTTCCCGTCTTCTATTCTGCGCTATATCGTTCTCCAGCCGCTGAACAAACTCGGCGTAGCAGAGAAGTACGATATCAAGGTAACGCTTGACGGCGGTGGCTTCAAAGGCCAGGCAGAGGCATTGCGTCTCGCTATCGCTCGTGCGCTGGTGAAAATCAATCCGGAAGACAAGGCTGCGCTCAAGGCAGAAGGCTTCATGACTCGTGACGCTCGTGAGGTTGAGCGTAAAAAACCGGGTCAGCCGAAGGCTCGTAAGCACTTCCAGTTTAGTAAACGTTAATACGAACAACTCCAAATCGTGTGGACTCCTGCGGGATTACCACACGATTGTTTTGGAGTCTCAAACGCATGTGCGTGCGCGTATATTTAATAATGTGTTATGCGCGTGAACGAGTATTCCAAAATACACGGAGATTTAATAAACATTAAACAATAAACATTAAACAACTCAAAATGAGAACAAATTTTGATCAACTTCTCGAGGCTGGCGCACATTTTGGTCACCTCAAACGTAAATGGAACCCGGCAATGGCTCCGTACATCTACATGGAGCGCAACGGAATCCACATCATCGACCTCAACAAAACTGCTATCAAGATCGAAGAGGCAGCAGAGGCATTGAAGAACCTGGCTCGCAGCGGCCGTAAGATCCTGTTCGTCGGTACGAAAAAACAGGCTCAGGAGGTCATCGCTGCTCATGCACAAGAGGTGCAGATGCCGTATATCACCGAGCGTTGGGCTGGTGGTATGTTGACCAACTTCCCGACCATCCGTAAGGCGGTTAAGAAAATGAGCCAGATTGACAAAATGATGACCGATGGTACCCTCGAGAACGTATCCAAACGCGAGAAATTGCAGATCACCCGTCAGCGTGAGAAACTGGAGAAGAACCTCGGTTCTATCGCAGACATGACTCGTCTCCCGAGCGCAATCTTCGTGGTTGACGTAATGGAGGAGCACATCGCCGTAGCAGAGGCAAACCGTCTTGGAATCCCTGTGTTCGGTATTGTGGACACCAACTCTAACCCGAACAACATCGACTTCGTAATCCCTGCTAACGACGATGCTACCAAGGCTATCGACGTGATCTTAACCGCTGTATGCGAGGCTATCAAAGAGGGTCTCGAGGAGCGTAAGGTTGAGAAGGCTGACGAAGAGGCAGCAGAAGCCCAGGCTAATACCGAGGCTCCGCAACCGAAAGAGCGCCGTCAACGCATCCGTAAAGCAGCTCCGAAAGCAGAAGAGAAAGCAGCAGAGGCAGCTCCCGCTGAAGCAGAATAATTCTTAATTCTTAATTTTTAATTTTTAATTGAAATTATGGCTGTAACATTAGCTGATATCAAAAAACTGCGCGACATTACAGGCGCAGGTATGATGGACGTCAAGAAGGCTCTGGAAGAGGCAAACGGCGATTTCGAGGTTGCGAAGGACTTGCTCCGCAAACGTGGACAGGCTATCGCAGCAAAACGTTCCGACCGTGAGGCTTCTGAAGGTTGCGTTCTGGCAAAAGTAAAAGACGGCTTTGGCGCTATCGTTGGCGTGAAATGCGAGACCGACTTCGTAGCTAAGAATGAGGATTTCGTTGGTATGGTAAAACTGCTCCTGGATGCTGCTTTGGATAACAAAGTACGTACTGCTGAGGATCTGAAGAACCTCAAAATCGGTCAGTTCACCGTAGCGGAAATCATCACTGAGCGCTCCGGCGTTACGGGTGAGAAGATGGAGCTTGCCGACTACGCTTGCCTTGAGGCACCGGTAGTGGACGCTTATAACCACCTGGGTAACAAACTCAGCTCGCTTGTTGCAGCAGAGGCTGGCGCTGACCAAGAGACCGTTCACGGTATCTCGATGCAGGTAGCCGCCATGAGCCCGATCGCACTCGACGCAGATCACGTTGCTGAGGAGGTTAAGAAACATGAGCTCGAGGTAGCTATTGAGAAGACCAAACAGGACGAGATCAACAAAGCTATCGAGAACGCTATCCGCAAAGCAGGTATCAACCCCGCTCACGTAGATTCCGATGATCACATCGAGTCGAACCAGGCTAAAGGTTGGATCACCGCTGAGCAAGCACAGCAGGCTCGCGAGATTAAGGCAACTGTCGCTAAAGAGGCAGAGGCTAACCTCGCTAACCAGGCTAAAAAGATCGAGATGATTGCGCAAGGTCGTCTGGGCAAGTTCCTCAAGGAGAACACCCTCGTGGAGCAGGCTTACATCATGAGCGAGTCCAAAGAACTCGTGAAGGATGTGCTGAAAGCTAAAGGCGTGGTAATCACTGATTTCCGTCGCATCACACTTTCTGCGGAATAATGTGCTAAATTAACGAAGAGGAGTTGAAGGAGATGCAGGAGTTACTGGGCGATACAGACGTCACAGTGGCCGCAGGCGACAGCATCCTGCTCACCGAAATAAGCGAGTAGCACTTGCTCCCGGCAGAACTGATTCTGCTCTGCGTATTCCAACATCGCATTGATCTTCGAGATAAAGCGCATCTGACGCTCCTCGAAAATAGAGGGCGAGAGGTAGAGATCTACTTCTCGCTCTTTAGTCATAGTAAGGCTACATCCCACCGAACGAGGGATATAAGTGATGATGCCTCTTTGTGCCAAAGAGACTAATATCTCATGTTTTGAGGGTTCATCTGCCTCGCGGATGTATTGAAGTTCAGTATAGATACCAGAGTACGAACGCATCAAAATATCCATTAACTCTACCTGTTCGCGGGAGAGATTGTATTCGCCTAACAGGTGACGCGGCACTTTGATTTGAACCCGAGGTTGTGTCTCGTGCTCTTCTTCAAAGTTGATATACCCTGCTCGGGTAAGAATATGCAGAGCAGAGTAGGTCTGCAGCACGGGCAGCTTCATGACGTGGCAGAGCTCGTCTATGTGTACCATGAACCGATGACCGAGACCACTACCGGCACCGATTTGTAAGAAGTCCATGGTCTTATGATAGACCATCTCTACAAACTCCTTCGGCGGATAGGTGTCAACGATACGTTTCTTAATCTTCGCTTTATCCTCATTGGGATTGAAGAGCAGCACGGCGTATGCTGTCTCTCCGTCTCGTCCGGCACGGCCTGCTTCCTGGTAATAGGACTCAAGGGAGTTCGGCAGATCGACATGGATGACTACGCGCACATCCGCTTTGTCAATACCCATACCAAACGCATTCGTCGCTACGATAACACGCGTCTTGCCTTCTTTCCACGCCTCTTGCCGCTCGTTGCGCTCTTGGGTTGTCAGACCGGCATGATAGAAATTTACCATTTGGTCATTTCTCATTTGGACACTTAACCATTCGGCGAGTTCTTGTGCGCGCTTGCGGTTGCGGACATAGACGATCGCCGAACCCGGGACACGGGAGAGGATATGCGCCACTTGCTCGGCTTTATTATCCGTCTGGCGCACGACATAATGAAGGTTATCTCGATGAAAAGACTTGCGCAGGACGTTCGGTTCGGCAAAGCCCAACTTGGCTTGTATGTCATCGATGGTCTCCGGCGTTGCCGTTGCTGTGAGGGCTAAGACCGGCACGCCCGGTAATAACTCTCTCACCGCCGCTATATTCAGATACGAAGGACGAAAATCATAGCCCCATTGCGAGATGCAATGTGCCTCATCGACGGCGATCAAGCCTATCGGCAGATCTGCCAAGCGTTTGCGAAACTCCTCCGACTCCAGCCGCTCGGGTGAGCAATAGAGAAAATGGTACGGCCCGTAGAGACAGTTATCCAGCGCTATGCGCTGCTTGCCCCAACTCATGCCGGTATAGACCGCAGCGGCTTGGATACCTCGTGCAAGCAGGTTCTCCACCTGGTCCTTCATCAAAGCGATCAAAGGTGTGATAACGAGGCATAGACGTTTGTCCTCCTGCTCGGAACCCATGACGAGGGTAGGTATCTGAAAGCAGATACTCTTTCCTCCGCCTGTGGGCATGAGTGCCAAGGTGTCGCGACCCGCTAACACGGCATCGATGATCTCCGCCTGTAAGGGGCGAAAATCATCGTAGCCGAAGAATATTTTTAGCGCTTCGCGGGGTGTCATGGTGGGGAGTCTTAGGTAGACCTATGTAGTCATAGGTTGACCTAAGTTATCCTAAGATTTTCAGTGCGGTACGAACGCGCTTGATAGTCTCTTCTTTGCCGAGGACATCGGTGATAGCCCAGATATGCGGGCCACGAGCTGCACCGACCAGACAGATACGGAAGGCATTCATAACAATACCAACGCCGTACTCTTTCTTCTCAATCCAGGGCATAACGAGTGCATCCAATGCTTCTGCAGACCAATCTTCCTGAACTTCCAAGAGCTCCAGTAACTCTGTCATGTGTTTCGGCGAATCTTCTTTCCAACGCTTCTTGAGTGATTTCTCGTCGTACTCAGTCGGCGCAACAAAGAAGAAGTTAACTTGCTCCCAGAGCTCCGGCACGAAGTTCACACGGTCCTTAACCAAACCGATGATCTTGGCAATCTCTTCATCATTACGTGATGACGTGATCTCGTTATTGCGGACGTGCTCTTCCAGCACCGGCTTGAACATCTCTGCCAACTCCTCATTCGACCGCAGTTGCAGATACTGGTGGTTGAACCATTTGCCCTTTTCGTAATCGAACTTGGCACCGGATTTAGATACGCGGTCGAGTGAGAAATCTTTGATCAGCTCGTCCATCGAGTACATCTCTTGATCGCCCGAACCGTGCCATCCGAGCAGTGCCAGGAAGTTGATCACTGCCTCCGGCAGGTAACCGCTCTCGCGATAACCGGACGAGACGGTGCCGTCCTTCTGGTTGTGGAACTCCAGCGGGAAGACAGGAAAACCGAGTCGGTCTCCGTCGCGCTTGGATAGTTTGCCGTTGCCGTCGGGCTTGAGCAGTAGTGGCAGGTGTGCAAACTGAGGCATGGTCTCTTCCCATCCGAAGGCGCGGTAGAGAAGCACGTGGAGCGGGGCAGAAGGCAACCATTCCTCGCCGCGGATGACGTGGCTGATCTCCATGAGATGGTCATCGACGATATTCGCCAAGTGATAGGTAGGCAGGTCGTCTGCGGATTTATAGAGCACTTTGTCGTCAAGGATATTACTATTGATCACTACCTCGCCGCGGATGAGGTCATGTACATGCACATCCTCGTCAGGCTCTACTTTGAATCGCACGACGTATTGAGATCCTGCATTAATGCAGGATGCGACCTCGTCCGCGCTCATCGTCAGCGAGTTGTGCATCTGCATGCGTGTGCGGGCGTCGTACTGGAAGTTAGGAATCTCCGTGCGCTTTGCCTCTAACTCCTCCGGGGTGTCAAAAGCGATATATGCATGACCGGAGTCCAGCAGTTGTTTCACGTACTGATGGTAGATCTCGCGGCGTTCGGACTGGCGATAAGGTCCATGAGAGCCAACGGCTTCTATTGTCTTTTGACCTTCGACTTTTGACTCTTGACTCATTCTCAGACCTTCGTCAATACCGATGCCTAACCAATCAAGCGCCTCCAGAATATACTCCTCTGCGCCCGGCACAAAACGCGTCGAGTCGGTATCCTCGATACGCAGCAACATGTCTCCGCCGTGCTGACGGGCAAACAGATAGTTGTACAAAGCGGTACGTACACCGCCGATGTGTAATGCACCCGTCGGAGACGGAGCAAAACGAACTCTAACTTTTCTTTCCATTGTATTATTATTTTAATATATCTTCATCTTTTATTGGTTGATACGCTCCATCTTTGCTTTCGTATATGATGGTATCCTAATAATTCAGTAGTGATGATCATAAATTATTATTTTTTTCAATGCTTTGTAGGTATTGAGCATGAAGGTGATAATATCTTTTCATGAATAGCAGGTAGGCTATGCATAAAATAATAACAGCCACCAAGAAGTAAACCCAATGCATTCTGCTGAGATAGATCAGTCCCAATGAGATGATTAGTTGAAGAATCATATATCCGAGAGAAACAACCTCATGCGGTATCTTTAACTCATTTGCCATGATTTGGAATGCATGTTTTCGATGAGCTTGTCCCAAGTTCTCATGCAGCATAATACGATGACAAATAGTAAGGATAGTATCTACACCATATACTACAAGCAGAAGGATATATGTCAGGTCACCTGTTTGTAGGATTAGTTTGCCGAGAGGGAGTAGTACGATGAAAGCAATACCTATACTGCCGACATCTCCGGCAAAGCATTTGGCTTTTCCTTTCGGGCGGAAATTGAAATAACTGAATACCACGCACGCAATTGCCGCTACGATCAGATAGGACATCTCAATGAAATGTATCGAATGATTGAGGATAATAAGCGGCAAAAGCACCGTTAGCGAATAGCCGCTTGTAATGCCATTGATTCCATCCATGAAATTATAGGCATTGATGATCCCCACGCAAACAATCAGCGCCGGAGCAATCATCCACCAGTTCTCCAAGTTAATCATCCCTAAATCCGCAAGCATCATGAACATGGCTGTAAATTGAGCGATAAGCCGTACCGAATCGGGCAGGGAATGGATATCGTCCCAAAGGCTGATTCCGCAAACGATAGTCAGTCCTGCGAGGAACCAAGGATAGTTAAATCCAAAGAATGCGCTCCAGATCCATGCAGCAAGCAAAAAGATTATTCCTCCTCCACGGATGACAATACTATTATGCGAGGATCGCTCATTAGGTCGATCGACTATATTGAACCGGTCTGCAATGCGGAAATAGACTAACTCTAAAACCAAGAGCAAAGCCGCTATGATGATATATGTGCAGTATATGGGCATTATAATATATGTTTTAATGATTCTTCAAAACTTACGAGTTGGTAATCAAAATCCATTTTGCTCATCTCGGGCGCGTAGTAATACGTGCCGAACATCTTGTTGATCGGTTGCAGGAAATGGCTGGCGATGCGTACAAACGGGTTCAGCCATTTTGCGAAATACACGTGGTGGTGTTGTGCTTTGGCAAAATAGCGAATAATCTCCACGGTGTCGCTCAACTCGCGGTTTTGCGGATAGAACGTGCCGGCTAATTGGCGATTCACGGCTTGCAGCACAAACTCAGCAAGGTTATCGATATAGAGCATACTGCGCTGGTTGTGGAAGTCGGGGAAGATAGGTGTCTTAGCCGCCAACTTGATCAGCCTCGGGAAATTGCCTTTGGAGTTAGGTCCGTAAATCATAGGCGGACGCAGAATACACACTTTGAAGGTGTCACACTCTAACTCATGCAAGCCTTTCTCCGCTTGCAGTTTGCTATCTCCGTAAAAGCCGTTCGGACAGGGTTTCGTATCCGACGTAATCATTTCCGGTTGCAAGGAGCGGCTTTCATGGAAAACAATCATACTGCTCATAAAGATAAATTGCTTCACGCCGGCTTTTTTGGCTATTTGTGCGACCTCAATTGTCAAATCCCGATTCACCTTATAGTATAAAGCTTCCATGTTTGCTGTGGCATTCACGTGAGCAATACCGGCTACATGATACACAACATCGTATTGGGAGAAAGCGGTGTCTCTCCATGTATCTTTAAGCATGTCTAATGTATCAACACGGTAGTTGCTGTGGTTCTTAATCCACCGCTCAACACTTGTTCCGACATAGCTTCCGGCTCCTGTAATCAGTATATTCATAGTTTATATAATTCTTCTATATATTTCCAAATCACTGTATGGTCAAAATGCTCAGCGACCCATTTCCGTCCGTTGAGTCCCATTTCGGGATGATCGTTAGCCGATCTTATTTGCCGCGCAATATCCGCAGGGTCATGCGTAGTGTATAATCCGGTTATGCCGTCTTTGATAGCATCGATACATCCGGTTTCTTTGGTAGTAATAACGGGCTTTTGCATGGATTGTGCCTCGAGTGCTCCTATCGGAAAACCTTCGCGATAGGATGCTAAGACATAGATATTCATCATCGCATAAAAATACTCCATATCCTTATCTATCAATCCGGCAAAAATGATATGTTGGTCATTGCGAATTCGCTCTTGAATAGACGCAGGCAAGGCATCTCTCTCTTCGAACATGCCCACCAAGAGCAGTTTGGCATGTAGTTCTTCGGGTAAACGGTCAAATGCGTCTATTAACTCTATAATCCCTTTATCCCGAACGAGACGCCCCGTATAACCGATGACAAAATCGTTTTCGTTAATCCCGTATTGTGCGCGATAGGAAGCTAACTTTTGAGGATCGATTGATGAAGGGTTATATTTTTTCTGTGTATCTATGCCACCACAGGTGCCATTTCCTAAGAGTACTTGCTTGCTCGCAGGGCATAAGTGGTCACGGATACTTTTCTGCATGAGTGAGTTGCTCACACATACGACCTTTGTGGCGCAAGCCGATGTCAATCTGTCAATCCAGATTAGTAGCTTTCGTTTGAGTCCGTGGCTCGTTTCGTAAACAAGTCCATGCCGGAAATAGATGCGTTTGGGCACACCGCATAATTTAGCCGCAATCATACCTAATAATGCACCTTTGGGCGAGTGACCTTCCACGATGTCAATGTGGTTTTGGCGAATATACCGACAAAGACGGAATATCGATTTGAAGTCGCTGATTAGAGATATTTTGCGTGCTACAGGGGTTGCGAGATATTCGAAATGATAGTATTCCGCCATTTTGGGCAGTCCTTCATCCGGAGAGCAGGCAACGAACAATTTATATCCCTTTGGCGGGAAATAAAAGAATTGGTCTCCTATGAAATGGCGCAACACAAAGCTAATATTTATGACGTGCAGTATATTCATTTTAGTGTTTCTTTATTACGTTATAAAGCTTGGAAACCAAACGTTTAAGACGCCATCCTCCAAGACTGAGTATCATCTTGCGTAGCCAGATATGCGATGCGGGCATCCAAGATTGCGCATAATGATGGATCGTATGGGTA
>CALZRN010000043.1 GCA_945828585.1 uncultured Bacteroidales bacterium
ATAACTACCGCGTAGTAGTTTTCAAAGATATGTCTGACGGTACTCAGTTCTTCAGCCGCTCTACTGCAGCTACGAAGGACACAATCGAAATCGACGGCGTTCAGTATCCGCTGATCAAGCTCGAGATCTCGAACACGAGTCACCCGTTCTACACCGGTAAGTCCAAACTCGTGGACACCGCAGGTCGTGTGGACAAATTTATGTCTCGCTACGGCAACCGCAACCGCAAGTAATCCTTGCGATTTTCAAGGGGCGAGCACATGCTTGCCCCTTGTTGTTTTTTATTAAAAAATTCCATAGGATTACATAGGATTACATAGGACTACCTAGGACTACCTAGGATGACCTATCCTACATTCAAAAATCGCTATGACTAACACACAACTCTGGCGCGCTCTCGCACGCAACACCCTCATCTCTATCATCCTCTTCGGAGCCCTTTTGGGACTCCTCTGGCTCGTAGAGACCTATCTCCTCCCTTGTGGGGAGGCCGGGAGGGGTTTACTCCTTCGTTGGCATGATTCCGCCTGGGTAGTCGGCATTCCTGCTTCTATCATCGGAGTAGCGTATATATTGACTATACGCGACCCGAAAAACTACACCGGATTCTTTGCAGGCATCGTCATGTCGATCCTCTTAGGCATCCAGTTTCTGCTGCAAAACCAATACGACAGCGCGTTTCTCTTTTTCTTCGTCTTCATCCCGTTCCAACTGATGTCCATCTATAAATGGAGTCGCTCCAAAGACGACGGAGGCGCCTCGTTCGAACCGAAATTCCTTGACACCCCGCGACTCTTCCTGTCCGTCGCGCTGTTGCTCTTCATTACCGCAGGGGACTTCCTGATAATGAGTTATGTCAATTATGGTTCCTTAACTCCCTCCCTTGAGGGGAGGGCCTGGGTGGGGTTACTCCTCAACGGCTTTCTCATCTCCTCCTCATTCCTCGCCAACTACTGGCTCATCTATCGCAAGACGGACTCATGGATCTATTGGTTCATCTACAGCATCGCCGGCATCGGGCTGTTCATTTTCCTCGGCAATGCGTTCTCGATCGTGCTGTTCACCTTCTTCCTGGTGATCAACTCCATGGCAGGCATTGCTTGGATCAAAGCCACCAAGCCGGAGAATATGGGTTGGTTAAAGAAAAATCCGTAACCCCGCATTTACGTAATCCCGTTATCCCGAAAAATATGATCAAACGAAAACAAGACACCGTATTAAAAGTCGCGGAACCCGCGCAACTCATGGACTTTCTCATCGCCAAGATGGGCGGCATGGCGAAATCGTCGGTCAAACAACTCTTAGGTCAGCGGCGTGTCAAAGTCGGCAATGCCGTACAGACGCGGCATGATTTTCCGCTCAAGCCGGGTGACATCGTGACCGTCTCTTCCGGCCGCGGCAACAGCCAATTGACGCATCCCAAACTGCGCATCGTCTATGAGGACGACGACCTGATTGTAGTAAACAAGCAACCGGGACTCTTGACCGTAGCCGCTACGCCGGGCAGCTCCGAGACGACGGCGTTCTCCATCTTGCGCGCGTACGTAAGAAAACAGAACGCGCGCGCGGGCATATATGTCGTGCATCGCCTTGACCGGGAGACTTCCGGTCTGCTGGTCTTTGCCCGTTCGGAGGAACTCCAGCATTACATGCGCGAGTACTGGCGGGATTTGGTAACCGATCGGACGTATATCGCCCTCACAGAAGGAATCCTCGAGCCCCGCGAAGGAAAAATAACCACCTGGCTGACCGAAGACAAACGCAATGCGGTAGTTTATTCCTCCCCTGTGGACGACGGCGGCGATATCGCCATCACGAACTATAAGGTACTCAAAACTTCACAAACCCCACCTCAACCCTCCCGACAAGGGAGGGAGAATGGGCGTCTCATCTCCTCCCTTGAGGGGAGGTCGGGAGGGGTTGTTTATTCCCTTGTCGAGCTCCATTTGGAGACCGGACGAACAAACCAGATCCGTGTGCATCTGGCATCCAAAGGCTGCCCGGTGGTGGGCGACCGCAAGTACGGTCACGGCAACGAATCCAGCCCTATTGACCGCCTCTGTCTGCACGCCAAAGTGCTAGAGTTCATCCATCCTGTGACAGAGAAAAAGGTGCGTTTCGAGAGCCCCGTTCCCAAAGAGTTTAACAAACTAGTCTCCTAGGCCCCTAGTACCCTAGTACCCTAGTACCCTAGTACCCTAGTCTCATAGGCTCCTAGGATCCTAGTTCCCTAAAAAAATACACCATTATGCGCAAGATCATTGCTTTTGTACTTTGTACTTTGTCCCTTTGTACCTTATCTGCCGCTCCACGGCGAGTCCACACTATCGGCGACAGTACGATGAGCGATTACAAACCCGCCGCCACGCCCAAACGCGGCTGGGGAATGTATCTGCAAGCCTTCTTCAACCCCGACTCCATCGAGGTCAACAACCGCGGCAAGTCCGGTGCTTCGACCCGCACGTTCTACGAGACGGAAAACCTCTGGCCGTCCGTCAAGAGACAGATGCTGCCTGGCGATTACCTCATCATCCAGTTTGCCCATAACGACGAGAAATGCAAGGGCGAAGACGTTTATGTACAGAACGCCAAACTGCGTGCGGAAGGCAAAGACACCCTGACCGACATGCGCGGTACAGAGCCGAACTCAACCTACAAACAATACCTCTTCCGCTTCATCAACGAAGCACGGGAAATGGGCGTCACGCCGATCCTCATGAGCCCGATCTGCCGCGCGTACTACAAGAACGGAAAGATCAACCCCGAAGGACGGCATGACCTGAGCAAAGATGGTATCGACAAGAACTACGTCCGCTGTATGCGGGAGGTGGCAAAGGAAATGAACGTACCGTTTCTGGACATGACAGCCCGCAGCAAGGAACTATACGAATCCGCCGGACAGGACTACTGCATGACGAACTATTTCAACTGCGGCGACAAGACCCACACCTCCGCTTCGGGAGGTATGGCTATCGCTTCGCTCGCGTACGAACTGATCATCAATGCACCGGAGTTGACAGAGATGCACCCGTGGATGGTTTTCCCGTCTGCCGAGGCCTATAACACGTACGCGCAGAGGATTGAAGAGGCAGGCAAAAAAGCTGCTTTCGCAGCCAAAGGCGACCCGTTCAGCGAAACCCTTCCGGTAGCGATGATGCAGAACCTCAAGTTCCAGACCAAAAAGCATCAATTGGTATTTCTTCCTTTGGAAGAGGTATGGCCCGCAGGGGAGATAGACGAAGTGGCAAACCGCTACATCGAATACACCATCGCCGCGGACAAGAAAAAAGGCCTCGTCATCGAGCATATCACCCTGCCGGTTAAGGCGAAAGGCGGTTCGGGTATGAATATCCATATCAACTATGGTTTCGGCGATAATTTCAGCGGTGTAACAACCATTTATGAGAACACCGCCTTGCCGAAAAACAAGCAGATCACGGTCGCGTTAGACCAACCGATTTTGGTGCCTGCCGGACAAACATTGCACCTCCGCGTCTTGCCTTGGTACGACTCCAACGGCAAGCCCCAAGCGAAGAAATACCTCTCCCTCGGCGAACTCAAAATCACCGGCAAGAAGTTGAAATAAAATTATTTTTCCGAAAATACTTGCATATATGCAAAAATTTTACTACCTTTGCAGCGAAAAAGCAAAGGTAGTTTTTATTATGAGTACAGCTTTAATTATCATACTCGCCGTAGCAGTGGTCATCTTTGGTTTTTGGATTATCCAATTCTCCAATTTCCGCAACGAGGAGAAGAAACGTCAGTGGGAGCTGAAACGCGAATCCCAGAAGACCATCTCTCCTATTCGTCTCAGGGCGTACGAGCGCCTGACGCTCTTGCTGGAGCGCACCAAACCGGAGCACATGATCATGGAGCTTC
Organism: uncultured Bacteroidales bacterium; assembly: GCA_945828585.1. Taxonomy (GTDB): domain Bacteria; phylum Bacteroidota; class Bacteroidia; order Bacteroidales; family Paludibacteraceae; genus Colicola. The sequence goes on from CALZRN010000043.1 coordinate 3,883, forward strand.
GCCAAAACCAGCCGGACGCATTCACCACCTGGACCATCGGACAGGTTCAGCAATACTTGCTGCAGACCATCCGAGCGGAGTTCGACCACAACCAGAGCCAGCAGGTCTATGTCTCCGACGAAGTGTGGGATATGATCATCAACGCCCGCGACCAGATGGCGGCATTCGTCATCGCTATCGCCGGCCAGTTACCGCCGGATGCTACAGTACAGGTATATATCCAAGCGCTGATGACCGCCTATTCCTCCAACGGCACGACGCCGACAGACAAGGCCTTGGAGTACCTTAAAAACGAAGCAAAAGAGCTTATGTAATGAAAAAAAGAATAAAGAATAAAGACCGCTACGCTGAAAGAGCAAAGACTTTTTGGTATCGACTAATGCTGATTAGTCTTTATTCCTTATTCCTTATTCCTTGTTCCTTCGGAAAGACGAACGACAGCATCTATAACGCGACGCAGATCAAACTCGACATCGCTTCGCCGATAGTCATAGCCGGTGTCCATCAATGGGGCATGCAGCACTACGAGATAGCGGCAAACGTACAACTGGCGCGACGCTTCTTCCCCACCCTCGAACTCGGCTATTCCGGAGGAAAAACCCATCGGGGAGACAGCATCCAATACAATGGTCACGGAGGATTCCTCCGCCTGGGATGCGACATCAACCCGCTCAAGAAAAAGAAAGACTCGCCGCACGCCCTCTTGGTCGGACTCCGTATAGGAACGGCTGTGCAAGGATGGGAACATACCTCGCACGCGACGAGCGGCACACAGGCGGACTGTTGGGGAGAAATAGTTGTGGGATGCCAGGTAGAGATAGCCAAACTCCCTCCCTATAAGAAAGACCGGAAGGAGAGGTCCGCCTTCTACATGGGATGGATGGGACGATTCAAGGTTCTCTTCACGCGAGACAAAGAGGGTCTGACCGCCGAGCAGATGATGCCGATTTACATCCCCGGATTCGGAAATAGAGACAATATCGGATGGGGATTGAACTACTACCTCGGCTGGAGATTCTAATTCACGAAACACGGTCGAATTACGGTCGAATTACGGTCTAATCCCGACGGTCAACCGACGGTCAACCGACAGTCAAGGCTAATGTAAGTACAATGTTAGGCACAAAAAAAATACCTATATAATGAACCAAACACAGTTAATGAATCGCGCAGCGGATAACATTCGTATCCTGGCTGCCGCAGCAGTAGAAAAAGCAAAGAGTGGTCACCCGGGCGGAGCTATGGGTGGCGCAGACTTCATCAACGTCCTCTTTAGCGAGTTCTTGGTATACGACCCGGACAATGCCGGTTGGGAAGCGCGTGACCGTTTCTTCCTCGACCCCGGGCACATGGCGCCGATGCTCTACGGACAGCTCTGTCTGGCAGGCAAGTTCACGCTCGAAGACCTCAAGAATCTCCGTCAATGGGGTTCGGTTACACCCGGACACCCCGAGCGTGAGATTGAGCGAATGATTGAGAACACCTCCGGTCCGCTTGGTCAGGGACACACGTTTGCTGTCGGAGCAGCCATCGCGGCGAAATGGTTCAACCAGCGCTACGGCGAGATTCATAACCCGACTATCTATGCCTTCATCTCCGATGGTGGCGTGCAGGAAGAGATCTCGCAGGGCGCAGGTCGTCTCGCCGGACACCTCGGACTCGACAACCTCGTTATGTTCTATGACTCCAATGCCATCCAGCTCTCCACGGGTTGCAGCGAAGTGACCTCCGAAGATGTAGCCGCCAAATACAAGGCTTGGGGATGGTATGTACAGGAGATCCCGGGTAACGACCCCGACGCTATCCGCGAGGCGCTCATCAAAGCGAAAGCGCACAAAGGCGAACCGTCGCTCATCATCGGTCATACGACCATGGGCAAGGGCTGCGTGACAGCAGAAGGGGCTAACTGGGAAGGCAAATGTTCGACCCACGGCGCGCCGCTCTCCAAAGCCGGAGCATCCTTCGAGAAGACCATCGAGCATCTCGGCGGTAATCCCGAAGACCCGTTCGTCATCTTCCCCGAAGTGAAGAAACTGTACGACGACCGCGCAGCGGAACTGCGTGAACTCTGCAACAAGAAATACGAGGCATACTACGAGTGGAAACAAGCTAATCCGCTCGCTGCCAACGAATACGAGACTTTCATGTCCGGCGAGATGCCATGCATCGACTGGAGTCTGATTGAGCAAAAACCCGGAGCGGCAACCCGCAACGCCTCAGCGACCGTCCTCAGCCATCTGGCAGAGAACGTGGGGAATATGATTGTTTCTTCCGCTGACCTCTCGAACTCCGACAAGACCGACGGTTTCCTCAAGAAAACGCACGCCTTCAAGAAAGGCGATTTCAGCGGTCAATTCCTGCAAGCCGGTGTCTCCGAGCTCACGATGGCGTGTGTCATGATCGGAATGGCGCTTCACGGAGGAATCATCCCTGCCTGCGGTACGTTCTTTGTCTTCTCCGATTACATGAAACCCGCGGTTCGTATGGCGGCACTTATGGAGCTGCCGGTGAAATTCATCTGGAGCCATGATGCTTTCCGTGTCGGCGAAGATGGTCCGACTCACGAACCGGTTGAGCAAGAAGCACAGATCCGTCTCATGGAGAAACTCCACAACCATAGTGGCAAACCCTCTATGCTCGTTCTCCGTCCGGCGGACGCCGAGGAAACGACCCTTGCTTGGCGTTTGGCTATGGAGAACAACGACACACCGACCGCCCTCATTCTCAGCCGTCAGGACATCGCTCCGGTGCCCAACGTCAACCTCGAAGGCTTCCACAAAGGTGCGTACATCGTGAGTCAAGACGAAAACCCGCAAATTGTTTTGTTAGCCTCTGGAAGTGAAGTAAGTACGTTATTAAGTGGCGCAGAACTCCTCCGCGCAGAAGGCATCCGTCTGCAGATTGTCAGCGTTCCGAGCGAAGGCCTCTTCCGTGAGCAACCCAAAGAATACCAAGACTCCGTCCTGCCGAAAGGTATCAAGCGTTTCGGTATGACCGCCGGCTTATCTTGCACATTGGAATCCCTCGTAGGCGAAAACGGCGCTATCTGGGGTCTCAACTCCTTCGGCTTCTCCGCTCCGTACAAGGTCCTCGACGAAAAACTCGGCTTCACCGCCCAGAATGTCTATGACCAAGTCAAGAAGCTGCTGTAATAAGCCTCTTTATGCCTAAATATGCCTATATAGGCCTATATAGGCCTAAAGTTGCCTATTCCGGCCTAAAACTGCCTATTTATGCCTATAAATAATCCACAAAAGCCCCAAGTTGAAGGAAGCGTGCTACGCCCTGCTAACCGATGGAAGACCTTGCTCTTCTACCAGAAAGCGAACGCGCTCTTTCAGCTGACGGTGGTCTTTTGCGAGCGGTTCCTGCCGAAATACGGCGACCGTACGGTAGACCAGATGATACAGGCAGCTCGTTCAGGCAAGCAGAATATTATCGAAGGCTCCGAGGATGGCAAAACGAGCACGGAAATGGAGTTAAAACTCTTGAACGTGGCACGAAGCAGTATTGGCGAATTACAGGAAGATTTTGTAGATTATATTCAGAGAAAACATCTCCCGTTGTGGGATCAAGCGCACCCGAGGTACAATGCGATGCGTTCGTTTACGCAGAAATACAACCGTTTGGAAGATTACGAGCCATATTTCTCCAAATGGAATGACGAGGAAATGGCAAACATCGGTTTGACGCTCTGCCACCAAGTGGATTATATGATGAACAAATATCTTCTATCGTTGGAAAAACTGTTTGTTACACAAGGCGGCATTAAAGAACGGATGTACGCGGCGCGCACAGGTTTCCGCAAGGCACAAGACGAAGAATATCAAAGACTTGTCGCAGAAAACGCAACTCTTCGCGCACAACTGGCAACCGCCCAAGAAGAAATAGCTCACCTGCGCAAACTCATTAATAAAAACGATTAATATAATATTCATACCCAAACAGACCTAAAAGTTGCCTATTCCGGCCTAAAGCTGCCTATTCTGGCCTAAATATGCCTATTTATAAAAACGCTTATGGCGAAATAAGAAATCGTCCCCTCTCCGAGCGCTGCTTCTGTGGACTTCGGGAAAGGAGAAAGAAAAAATCTGCATAGAAAGTGCAGATTTTTTTGTGCACATAACAAGGTTTTGCAGCACAAAATACGAATTCTTTTGCATTTCTTGTTGAAAATCTTGTGTATTTCAAATATTTTTAGTAACTTTGCAGCCGGAAGTTGCAAAGACATGAACGAGAAACGGTTAATTGACATATTTGATAGTATCCGCGATGTCGGCTTCTCGGCTCATACACTACAACTGATAGATAACTATACAAACGATATACTCAATGGAAGAACAAATCTTGATCGATTTAATCAACAAGAGCATGCAGGCCTCTGCCTTGCAGATTCGCCGCTCATTGGGGCGTATGCCGTATGTGGCTACGCGCGAGCAAGCTTTGAACCAGGTCGCTTTTCTTCTAAAAGCCAAACAAGCAGCCCAAGTAATTGGGAAATAGACGCTAAACAAGAGGAGTGCGTAGAGCAGTGGGCACGTGCTAAGGGAATTTGGTTCTCGGACCCCGAAAAAGTGTTCAATGCTATCTATGGTCCGATAATAGCTAAAGGAGCTGAAGCAAAAGTGTACTATAAGTCCGGTGACACCTCTGTTGTCAAAGAGCGTACATCCATCTATGCGACATTAGGTAAAGCGTTAGAAGCGATAGTGCTCCACAATGCTTTGTTTCCGGAAACGCAGATGACCACTATTGGCTTTACGCGAGACTCGGATGGCTTGTTCCGCATTATTCTCACGCAACCGTATATCGGTTGTCAAAGACTTGCCACAAAAGCGGAGATTGACGAGATGGTTGCGTCCAAAGGCTTTCATGACAATGGAGACGGCAATGGTGTGAACTATATTAGCGACAGATTGCACCTTGAAGATATGCACCCTGCAAATGTGTTCATTGATCCGCAATCCGGCAAGCCTATTTGTATTGATTGCATTGTAAAGTTTATAAAGAAAGAAATATAAATCCCCTCCTTTTCCTAGCACTACGAAAAAGGAGAAATGATATAGATTCGTTTGGTATATGATCGATATTTTAAAACAATTCAAAGGAGTTGTTGACATACCCACCGAAAAGGAGAAATTGGATTCTCTTGATGAACAATTTCGCTTAATGGCTAAGGAACTGCTTTATGGTGGCTATTTCCTTATTGAAGGTAAAAAGCGTTTATATTTAGACGATATAGAGTTTTACTATCATGAGGAAATGGCAGATGGATTGAAAGATCCTATAATGTACCATACTAATGAAAATGAAGGAAAGGGGAAAGATATTCCATATTTCGAATTAGGAAGGCTTAATCTTCATGTTTCCGGTGTTGATGTTACATTTGAGAATCCCGATAAACACTATCGCGCTTCTTTCCTAATTCGAGGTTTTCATATCGGCTGTAGTGCATATGATCCTCATGCATATGATTCTCATTCTACGCATGTTTATTCTGAAATGCTTTATATGGGAGTACCATTAGGCAAAACTATTGAGATAAAATGGGTGAATGAAGAGCAACCTGAAAAGGAAACTTATATTCCCAAAGGAGAGTGGAGACAGAATGTGGCAGAGTACGAATATAAAGAAGGAAAATATTCTAAAATAGAGTGCAAGGAGAAGGATTTTGATTTAGACAAGTATTTTCGCTATTCCGGTCATGTGTTCAAGAAATGCCCGAGAAAATGGCGATTTAAGAAATATGATATATAAAATTAGAGGACATAGTCCTCTTTTTTATTGTTAATATCTTCTTCAAAACTTTTAACAATTTTTAACAGAATATTTTTGGAAGTTTGCGAAAAAAAGTTGACCTTTGCACCAAAAGCTAAATAACTAATCATTAATAAATGCAAAGATTATGTTACACGATTCGCAAACTGATTTAGTATTTATACCGATGGCTATTCGGTATCATTTTCCTCGTTTTTATAAAAGCCTTATTGCGGCTTTTAGGGAAGCTCATGTCAAGTGTTGGGAATTACCGTACACTGGTGAGAAAACTCATCTGTGGGCACGCGACTACATGCCCATCACTGTTGACGGGAAAGGCGACATTGCGCAGTTCCGCTACGACCCGGACTATCTGCGCGCACCTCGTTACTATAGGTACAAGCCCGATATGGTGCCTATTTGGGATGATATGGAAATGACCCCTTTCCGGTACGAGGATATCGTTCTTGACGGAGGTAATGTGCTCACGGACAAGAGAGGTAATGTCTATATGACCGATAAGATCTTCTTGGAGAACCCCAATTATCCTCGTAAACTACTTATCGCTGCCCTAAAAAAAGCGCTCAATGCACGCTCCATTAAGATAGTGCATTGGGATAAGTCTGACATCTATGGCCATGTTGATGGGATGATGGCGATAGCTGACGATGGTTCGCTTATTACAGACCTTAGTTGGGAATACCTCAATTTCCTCCGCGTGGGAAATAAGATCTTCATGGCGCAACTCGGTAAACCGTCTGACGCGCCAGCAGTCAAACGCATTCAGGAGGCATTCCCGGACTGTGAGGTTTATCCTATTAAATACGCACAGTCGCTCACGCGACTTGGGGGAGGTATTCACTGCGCAACTTGGAACACCTTGGAACACGGTCATCAAAATGCAAAGTATTTTAAACCTTCCAAGCGACATCCGTTCAATCCTTTTGATGACGATGCATTTACAGAAGAACGGTTGCGCGCAGTCCTGGAGCACGAATTGAAACGACAGTTGTCTGATGATGAATGGGAGGCCTTCAATAAACCTTTCTTTATGTATTGGAATGACTTATATCTTCTTGATAAAGTCTTCTCTCCCAATGACATGTTTGATGCTATAAAGAAAGATTTGGAGACGAAAAATAGTCCGTATTTCCGTTCTGATAAGGAGTTGACTGATGTTGTCGATAATCTTATTACATACATGATGCATGTGCCAAAACTCATTCTTCCGGATAATACTGAATACAATCCGAAAAAGGTAAATATCCCGGCGAGAGTTATGCTATTACATTTTAAAGACACCGTTGCAAACCTCACTTCTTTTAAAATTGAGTATGAGCATCTTTTGAAAGGTGTAAAAGATGAATTGGAGTTTACAAAACAGGTCGAGAAAGAAGCTGAAGAAGCAGAAGAACGCAAGGATGGAACGATTTATATTCTCAATTATCGGAAATTCGATAAGCGGCGTATTAGTCCGTATCGCTACACTATAATCTTCAGTGCTACTTGGAGAAAACACATTCGGATTATCGTTTATGATGATTCTCCATTAGAGTACTTTCCGCTTGCTGACTATTTAGAAATGCTTGCCTCAAAAATCAACTTCTATGAAAACTATCGCGAGGGCGACTGTAATTTCGATGAAAAACCCGATTCAGAAGGAGATGGATCCGATTTACCCTTTTAGTCTCAAGCCCGAGTACGTCGATGAAATGACTGTCGATGCAGAAACCGAGACCAAACACAAAGCCGGTTGTGTTTGGAAACTGCTTGGCTCTCGCTATACTCAGTCCCAATTGGAAAGATATTGTACTCTATACGGTGTTACTACCGAGCAGGCTCTGCAATGGAAGAGGTATTGGATGTAATTGTACTACCATCTCTGATAGTGTCGCGAGAGTGGCTAATCGACTGCTGTTATATTAAGTGGCGTTCTATTCCTTATTCTTAACAATCGTATTCCTTTCGACATCGGTCCAAGATCGTTCCAAATAGCAGACCTTACGCGTATGTTACGCGGAGGTTAGAGGGATGTTGGTATAATGACCCAATCTTAATAATCGTACATTTTTCAGGACAAAAATGGGCTATTTGGGATAGGTTTAAAGTCTTACTTAACTCTTATTTAGGTCTTATTTTAGTCTTACTTGACTCCAACATGTCAAAATCTTAAAAATCGGATACTTTTTTAGGGCAACAAACGGATAAAAAACGGGACAGTGACGTACGTAATGGTAACGAGATGGTAACGGGAATGAAGGCTAAATAGAGGCTCATTGAAGAATAAACGGAGGCTAAATACACGCAAAAAATCTACAAAATACCTGTACTTCTTGTGTATGTCAAAAAAAAGTTGTACCTTTGCAGTCGAAATTTTTGCGGAAATACACACTTTTTTAGAAAGTAAATCATTTTTGCTATGCAAATTAATAGAGATAAATATCTGCATCATTGAGACGGTAACCAAGTATTTGAGTTATTTAGAGGATGCGTTTATGATAGAACGTTCTATCCGCTATGATATCAAAGGCCGCAAATATATTGAGACCCCCTATAAATTCTATTTTGAGGATTTGGGATTGCGTAACGCACGTATCGGTTTCCGCCAGTACGAAGAAGGACATCTGATGGAAAACCTCATTTATAATGAATTGAGAATGCTGGGATATACGGTAGATGTCGGACAAGTAGTTGTAGAGAAAAAAGATGAGGACGGAAAGCGCAAACGCCAGACTTTCGAGGTGGATTTTGTATGCAATAAGGGCTATTCCCGGGTATATATTCAATCTGCATATAAACTTCAAAACGAAGACAAATATCGCCAAGAGATAAATTCCCTGACTCGTCTATCGGATGGTTTTCGCCGTGTAGTCATTTCCGGCATGTTGGAACCCACACACATGGATAACAAAGGGATATACTATGTTAATGTGTATGATTTCCTCCGCAACCCCGCAGCGTATATTGATAACTAAAAAGCTTTTAATTCTCCATGCATTCCGCCTGTATGCGCAGGCAGATTTTTTGATAGAAAGGCAAAAAAAATGCCCGAATGCTTGCATATGTCGAAAATAAGTAGTACCTTTGCAGTCGCAAAGGTCAATAAAAAAAAATAATCCAATGACCAAATCGTAAATAAATCGTACATCGTAAATTTGTAAATCGTAAATTTAACTATATGGAATATAATTTTTCAGAGATTGAGAAAAAGTGGCAAAAAGCGTGGGAGGAGAACGGCGTTTATACCGTTTCCAATGAGTCCGACAAGCCGCACTACTATGTGTTGGACATGTTCCCTTATCCTTCGGGAGCGGGATTGCATGTCGGTCACCCGTTAGGCTACATCGCCAGCGATATTTACAGCCGTTACAAACGGTTGAAGGGCTTTAATGTGTTGCACCCGATGGGTTTTGACAGTTACGGTCTGCCGGCGGAGCAGTACGCTATTCAGACAGGTCAACACCCGGAGAAAACGACGTTCGAGAACATCGACCGCTATATTTCGCAGCTCAAGAAAATCGGTTTCTGCTACGACTGGAACCGCGAGGTGCGCACCTGCGACCCTGCGTTCTACAAGTGGACCCAATGGGCGTTCGTGCAGATGTTCAACAGCTATTTCGACCCGAAGACGCAGAAAGCGCAGCCGATTAGCAAACTGATTGCAGAGTTTGAGGCGAACGACCCGAAATGGGCGACCATGAGCGAGAAAGAGCAGCAGGAGAAACTGATGAACTACCGCATTGCTTATCTGGCAGATACGAAGGTCAACTGGTGTCCGAAACTCGGAACCGTGCTCGCCAATGACGAGGTGAGCGAGGGCTTGAGCGTTCGCGGCGGTTATCCGGTAGAGCAGCGCGTCATGCGGCAGTGGTGTCTGCGCGTGAGTGCGTATGCAGGCCGTCTATTGGAGGGCTTGGATAGAATCGATTGGACCGAGAGCCTCAAAGAGACCCAGCGCAACTGGATCGGCCGAAGCGAAGGAGCAGAGATGCAATTCAATATCAAAAAGCCTACCCCCGACCCCTCCCTAAAAGGAGGGGAGAATGATTCCCCCATGACCATCTTCACAACAAGAGCGGATACGGTGTTCGGTGTGACGTTTATGGTTCTTGCGCCGGAGAGCGAGTATGTGCAAAGGGTGGTTACACCGGAACAGAAAGCGGAAGTGGACGCTTATCTGGCGCGATGCAAGAACCGCACAGAACGTGAGCGTATTGCGGATAGAAAAGTAACGGGTGTGTTCACCGGCTCCTATGCCATCAATCCGCTGACCCAAGGCGAGATACCTATTTATATTTCCGATTATGTGCTCGCGGGCTACGGAACAGGCGCTATCATGGCGGTTCCGGCGCACGACAGCCGCGACTACGCTTTCGCCAAACATTTCAACCTGCCGATTATTCCGCTGATTGAAGGAGCGGACGTGAGCGAAGAGTCCTTCGATGCTAAAGAGGGCAAGATGATCAACTCAGGTTTCCTCAACGGCATGGAAGTTAAGGATGCGATTCAGGCGATGAAGGAATATATCACGAACACCGGCATCGGTCGCGTGAAAGTCAATTATCGTCTGCGCGACGCTATCTTCAGCCGCCAGCGTTATTGGGGCGAACCGTTCCCGGTTTATTACAAGGACGGCATGCCTTATACGCTGCCGGAAGACAAGTTGCCGCTCGAGTTGCCGGAAGTGAAAGACTTCAAACCGACGGCCGATGGTCGTCCGCCGTTGGGCAATGCGGAGAACTGGGAGTATGAGGGCAATCCGCTGGAGTTGTGTACCATGCCGGGCTTTGCCGGTTCGTCGGCCTATTATCTGAGATATATGGATCCGCACAACGATGAAGCACTCGTGGGCAAGCAAGCCAACGATTACTGGCGTCAGGTGGATTTGTATCTGGGCGGTTCCGAGCACGCCACGGGACACTTGATTTATTCGCGTTTCTGGAATAAGTTCCTCTATGATCTCGGCTATGTATGCGAAGATGAGCCGTTCAAGAAGTTGATTAACCAAGGAATGATCCAAGGCCGCTCGAACTTCGTCTATCGCTATATTGGCGAGGGTGCGACGGGCAACCTCTATATCAGTTACAACCTCATCGAGAACCCCGAGTACAAGAACAAAGTGCAGCCGATTCACGTGAATGTGAACATCGTCAACAACGACGTGCTGGACATCAACGCCTTCCGCGCATGGATGCCGGAGTTCAAGAATGCCGAGTTCGTCTTTGCCGATGGTACCTCGTCTGAACTCACGGGCTACACCGCCGGCGCAAAGCAATATATATGCGGTTGGGCTGTGGAGAAAATGAGTAAGTCTATGTTCAATGTGGTCAATCCCGATGACGTGATTGCTAAGTTCGGCGCCGACACGCTGCGTCTCTATGAGATGTTCCTCGGCCCGTTGGAGATGTCCAAACCTTGGGACACCAACGGTATTGACGGCGTGCATCGTTTCCTCAAACGCTTGTGGAATATGTACGAGAATATCGTGGATGAGGAACCGACGAAAGAAGAACTCAAGAGCCTGCACAAACTGATTAAGAAGATCACGTGGGACATCGAGAACTTCTCGTTCAACACCTCTATTCCAGCCTTTATGATCGCGCAGAACGAACTCTCCGCACTCAAGTGCAACAAACGCGCTATCCTTGAACCGATTGCGGTTCTATTAGCGCCGTACGCCCCGCATATCGCAGAGGAAATGTGGCACAAGTGCCAAGCCATCAGCCATCAGCCATCAGCCGTCAGCCAGTTTGTGGTCAATGCCGAATGGCCGGAGTGCAACGAGGCCTACCTGGTAGAGGACACGCAGAAGTACCCTGTGCAGTTCAACGGCAAGGTGCGTTTCACGCTCGAGTGCCCGAAAGACACACCGAAAGAGGAAGTGGAGAAACTTGTCCTTGCGCACGAAGACACATCCAAATATCTTGCCGGCAACACGCCGAAAAAGATTATCGTCGTCCCTGGCCGGATTGTCAATATTGTGATGTAACGAATGGCAAAGAAGAAGGACATAGAAAAAGTTGAGTCCGCTCCATTGCAACCTTTGGAGAATATCGAAAACCTCATCCAAGTCATCCGCGGCAAGCAGGTAATTCTTGACCGCGACTTGGCGAGGTTGTACGGTGTGGAGACACGTGTGCTGAATCAGGCTGTTCAGCGTAACATAGAGCGTTTTCCTGCGGACTTTATGTTCCAACTCTCAAAAGAAGAGTTTGAAAATTGGAAATCACAATTTGCGATATCCAATGAGGATGATTTTTTGAAGTCACAAATTGTGACCTCAAACCCGGAAGATATAAATATGTCATCGCAAATTGCGAGGACATTTGAAACAAAAATGGTTTGCCTTCGCCAAGATGGAATTAACA
>CALZRN010000044.1 GCA_945828585.1 uncultured Bacteroidales bacterium
AGTGCAGATTTATTTGCATATATGAAAAAAATATAGTAATTTTGCAGCCGAAAGTGAAAGAGTTAACATTTATTAATCATTGTTTAACTTTCAATTATTAAAAATTTTATTATGAAAAAGTTACTTGTATTGGCCATGGTTGCATTTGCATTCCTGGCATGTAATCAGGGTGCACCGGTGCCCAGTAAAGACAAAAAAGCTGCCAAGGCAGTTACTTCTCAGGCATTTGATCTGTTAGGATCTGACGCTGCGACAGTGGACAAAGCGTTGACCGACGCAGGTTATGTTGAAGTAAAAGAGAGTAATATGAATGGCGTAGTAGCTCGGGTTCTAAAGAAAGTACGTAAGGGTATTAAGGCTGAGTCCAAAGAACAAGTAGTGTACATCTACAATCTGCCGCTGGATTATGAGGAGATGACAGAAGAAGAGAGCATAGCGTACGTAAAAGGTCTCTTGGATAAGGGCGAGTGCATGTACCTCGTTGTGGTTATGTATTATAACAATAAGATGACTCTACTCTCCACTCAAGTGATTGCTCCGCTGAAGGACAACATCAACCTGTTGTTTACCGAAGTGAGCGACGAAGAGTATAAGAAGATGCCGGAAGGGATCTCTGTAGCAGGTGAGAAGATGCAGCAATGGGTAGGCTCCACTGTGATCGGAGATGAAGAAAAAGAGTATACGGATCATGCAGAGTTAGTGGCAGCTGTTGCTAAAGCAAAAGCTATAGAAGTTAACGAAAACGCATATTCAGTAACGAATGTAAATCTTTCATCCGGCGCTCCGGAAGGCATTTATTACTTTAATACCTGGAATAACCCGACTGAGGAAGAGCAGGAGTCCGATCTTGAAATGAACGGCTTCGTATCGGCAATCGGTTCATTCACTGTAGCTTATATGAACGATCTATAATTACAGCCGCACGTTTGTGCGCATATATAAGCTTTTTTACCTAAAAATTTAGATAAATTTAATTTTTCTGCAGAAATATTTGCATATTTGAAAAAAAAGCAGTATCTTTGCAGCAGATTTTGAACGAGGGGACCCGAAAAGGTCTCCTCGCTTGCATAAAATAGGAGAACAGATGATAGATAAACAACAATTACAAGAATGGATCGGAGAGTACCTAAAAGGTACGGATTATGAGTTGATCACGCTGGAGGTTTCTGCGGGGAATGAAATCCTCGTGGAGGTCGATCGGTTGGCAGGTGTGGATGTAGATTTCTGCGCGGAGCTCAATCGATTTTTAGTGGAGAAGATAGAGAATTCAGCCGTCAGCCATCAGCCGTCAGATTTGGATTATTCGTTGGAAGTGGGAAGTGTGAGTCTGACGGATCCGTTCAAGACGAAGATGCAGTATGAGAAGAATTTGGGGCATGATGTGGAGGTGATGATAAGTACAAAGGGACAAAGTACCAAGTACAAAGGGCAGCTGGTGAGCGTGGATGAGGAGACGTTCAGTGTGGATTGCGAGGAGAAAGTAAAGGTTGAAGGCAAGAAACGCAAAGAGACGCAGGTCGTGACGCATACATGGCGGTACGACGAACCGAAATATGTACGGTACGATTTGAAGTTTTAGGGGGCTAGGAGACCAGGAGGCTAGATTCCCTAGAAGCACTAGAGATAAAGAGAAATAAATTTAACAACATATCAAAAAATGGCAACAGAAAAAAAGCAAGAGTCGATCAATTTGATTGACATTTTCTCGGAGTTTAAAGACTTCAAACGCATTGACAAACAGACCCTTATCACGGTGTTGGAGGAGTCGTTCAAGAGCGTTATTGCAAAGATGTACGGTCCGACGGCGGACTACACGGTGATCGTGAATCCGGACAAGGGTGACTTGGAGATCTACCGTAACCGTCTGGTGATGGAGGATGGCGACGTGGCGAACCCGGATACGCAGATTGCGTTGAGCGACGCCTTGTTGTTGGATGACGAGGCAGAGATCGGCGAAGAGGTGACGGATAAAGTGGAGCTGGCTTCGTTTGGCCGTCGTATGATCCTGAACCTGCGTCAGACCTTGGCATCGAAAATCCTTGAGTTGCAGAAAGAGGTGCTTTATCAGAAGTACAAAGAGATGATCGGTCAGGTGGTGACGGGTGAGTTGTACCAGGTGTGGAAGAAAGAGATGCTGCTGCTTGACGAAGAGGGCAACGAGCTCTACCTGCCGAAACAGAACCAGATCCCGACGGATTTCTACCGCAAAGGAGAGATGGTTCGCGCGGTGGTAGTACAAGTAGATAACAAGAACCAGAACCCGAAGATCATCCTGAGCCGTACGGCTCCATTGTTCCTGCAGCGGTTGTTCGAGCAAGAGGTTCCGGAGGTGAAAGAGGGTCTGATAGCGATTAAGAACATCGCCCGTATCCCGGGAGAGCGCGCCAAAGTGGCGGTAGAGACGTTTGACGATCGTATTGATCCGGTCGGCGCTTGTGTGGGCGTCAAGGGTGCGCGTATTCATGGAATCGTGCGCGAGTTGCGTAACGAGAACATCGACGTGATCAACTACACGCCGAACGTCAATCTGTATATCCAGCGTGCTTTGGCTCCTGCGAAGATCCGCACGATGGAGATCGACGAGGAGAACAAGAAGGCGAGTGTTTATCTGCTGCCGGAAGAGGTAAGTATGGCAATCGGTAAGGGCGGTTACAACGTGAAGTTGGCATCCATGCTGACGGGCTATGAGATCGATGTTTACCGTGAGATCGATGAGGAGGATCTGGACGATATCTACCTCGACGAGTTCAACGACGAGATCGATCAGTGGGTCATCGACGCGTTCAAGGCTATCGGTCTGGATACCGCCAAAGAGGTACTGGGCACGAGCAAGGAGGACTTGCTGCGTCGTACGGACCTCGAGGAGGAGACCATCGACGAGGTGCTTCGCATCTTGGCGGCGGAGTTTGCGAATGACTAAGCAATTCACAATTCACAATGTACAATTAACAAAGGGCTTGCGGGGCTGGTACGAACCCGTAAGACTTGTACGGACAAACGAGAGAGTACCAAACTGTTAGAAAACTTTGTAAATTGTAAATTTTAAATTGTAAATTATTTATGGCGATAAAGTTAATAAAAGCATGTAAAGAATTAAATATAGGCATGGCGACTCTCACTTCGTGGTGCGAGAAGAACGGTCATCCTATTGCTTCGGATCCGAACGTGCGCATCGATGATGATCTGTATCTGTTGCTGGCAAAAGAGTTCAGTAAAGATGTGGCATTGAAGATTGAGGCGGACCGTCAGGCAGCAGAGCGTCAGGCTCGTGAGGCGGCAGAGAAAGAGGCAGCAGAAGCAGCTCGTCGTGCGGCTGAAGCAGAGGCAGCGAAGAAAGCCGCTGAAGAGGCAGCCAAACGTGCGGCAGAGGCTGAGGCCAAGCGTGCAGCAGAGGAAGCAGAACGCGCTGCGAAAGCTAAGCAAGCAGAGGAAGCAGCGAAAGCGGCTGAAGCCAAGCGCGAAGCGGAGAAAGCTCAGGCTCAGGAGCAAGCCAAAGCTCAGGAGAAACCGCAGGAAAAACCCAAGCCGAAGATCTTTACGTTGAGCAAGCCTGAAGTGACCGATGGACCGAAGGTGATCGGAAAGATCGACCTGGATTCCATCGATACCTCTACTCGTCCGGCGAAGAAGACCAAAGAGCAGAAACGCAAAGAGCGTGAGGAGCGTCAGCAGGCGCAGCAGGCTCAACAACAAGCTGCGGCAGAGAAACGTAAACGTGAGCGGTTCAAGGCCAATGCGGCGAAGGTCGATCCTAACGACAAACGTAATCAGGCCGGCAAGAAGAACAAGAAGAACCAACCTCGTGAGGCTACGCAGGAAGAGGTGGATAAGGCTCTGAAGGAGACGCTCAACCGTCTGCAGCAGAAGCAGAACAAGTCCAACACCTCTAAATATAAACGCGAGCGTCGCGAGCAGGAGCGTGAGAAGCATGAACTCGAAGTGATGGAGGCGCAGGAGCAATCCAAAGTGCTGAAACTGACGGAGTTCGTGACGGCCAACGACCTGGCGGTGATGATGAATGTGCCGGTGAACAAGATTATCGGTACCTGTATGAGCCTGGGCCTGTTTGTATCGATCAACCAGCGTCTTGACGCCGAGACCATCAACCTCGTGGCTGAGGAGTTCGGCTTCCAGACGGAATATGTCTCTGCACACGTGGCGGATGAGATCAACGCGGATGAGGTGGTGAACGAAGAGGATATAGAGCCGCGCTGCCCGATCATCACGGTCATGGGACACGTGGATCACGGTAAGACGTCGCTTCTGGATCACATCCGTAACGCGAATGTGATTGCCGGTGAGGCCGGTGGTATCACCCAGCACATCGGTGCGTATAACGTCAAACTGAAGAACGGTCAGCATATCACGTTCCTGGATACGCCGGGTCACGCGGCCTTCACGGCGATGCGTGCACGTGGTGCGAAAGTGACGGATATCGCGATCATCATCATCGCTGCGGACGATGCGGTTATGCCGCAGACCATCGAGGCAATCAACCACGCTCAGGCGGCAGGTGTACCGATGGTCTTCGCCATCAACAAAGTGGATAAGCCCGGTGCTAACCCAGATAAGATCCGCGAGCAGTTGAGTAACATGAATATCCTCGTGGAAGACTGGGGTGGTAAGTATCAGTGCCAGGAGATCTCCGCGAAGAAAGGTGAAGGCGTGTATGAGCTGCTGGAGAAAGTGCTGCTTGAGGCAGAGATGCTCGATCTCAAGGCAAATCCGAAGAGACGTGCAAAAGGTTCTGTCATTGAGTCGTCGCTGGACAAAGGCCGCGGTTATGTAGCTACGCTGCTGGTTCAGGACGGAACGCTGCATATGGGCGATATTATCCTTGCCGGAACGTCTCATGGTCGTATCAAAGCGATGTTCAATGAGCGCGGACAGAAGATCACCGAGGTACGTCCGGGTGAGCCTTGTTCGATCCTTGGTCTGAATGGTGCGCCGCAGGCCGGTGACGAGTTTAACGTGCTGCCGACGGAGCAAGAGGCGCGTGAGATTGCGAACAAACGTGAGCAACTGCAACGCGAGCAGAGTATCCGCACGAAGAAACACGTGGGTCTCGAGGAGATCGGTCGTCGTCTGGCTATCGGCGATTTCAAGGAGTTGAATATCATCGTCAAGGCCGATGTGGACGGTTCGGTAGAGGCCATCAAGGACTCGCTCTTGAAACTCTCGACGGAGAATATTCAGGTGAACGTCATCCATGGCGCCGTGGGTGCCATCAGCGACAGCGATGTGATGCTGGCTGCGGCTTCGGATGCAATCATCGTGGGCTTTAACGTCCGTCCGACCGGTACTGCCCGAAAGATGGCGGAGACGGAGGAGGTGGATATCCGTATCTACTCGATCATCTACGACGCTATCAACGAGGTAAAGGCCGCTATGGAAGGCATGTTGGCCCCGGAGGTGAAGGAAGAAGTGACGGCAACGCTCGAGGTGCTGCAGACGTTCCACATCTCCAAAGTGGGCACGATTGCCGGATGTATTGTGCGTGAAGGTAAGATCAAACGCGGCAACAAGGTACGCGTCATTCGTGACGGTATCGTGATCAAGACCGCTGAGTTAGCTTCTCTCAAACACGTCAAGGACGATATCAAAGAAGCCGGTGTGAATACTGAGTGCGGTCTGAGCCTTAAGGCTTATGACGACCTCAAAGAAGGCGATATACTCGAGGCCTTTGAGGAAGTTGAAGTAGCGAAGACGCTGTGATGGTGCGTGAGAAGCCGGTAGTGGTTTCTCACGTCGGTTCAACATTCTTAACTCTAGCCGTACGAGCGGTACTAAATCCGTTCCAGATAACCAGACTTCATCCAGCCCTCGTTCGAGCCAACGCGCACGTTGACCCACTCGCCGAGAGTCTCACGAATGGTCACTTTGGTGCCCTCGTGAATAGTGAAGAGGTCCGTTCCTGAGCGATCCGGAGAAGACTTGACATTAACGACACCCTGTGTGATGATAGCCTCATTGCGCAGGGTGTTTCGTTGATGGAGGGAGCCTGCGTTGAGCCCGGCAATGAGGGAGAAGAGAAGCGCTATCCATGCTACGTGGAAAGCTGTCTTACGCAGCCATAACTCGCGACCGAGCAAGAAGAGCAGGAGGGCAATCAGGGTGCAGATGAAAAGCCCGATGGAGGTGCTCCACCACGTGCGCTCGCTAAGACAGTTACGCACCGTTCGAGCCCAGGAGGAAAGGAAGAAATCCTGCTCGACGATGTTATCGGTGATGCGGGATTGCGCAAAAGCCAAGTTGTACTGCGCGTCCTTGTAGTTAGGCTTGAGACGCAGCGCACGCTCGTAGTTGAGGATGGCTTGTGCCAGCTCGCCTTGCTTGAAACGGGCGTTGCCGAGGTTGTAATAAAGGGTTGCATCGGGCTGCTCGTTCAAGAGCGACTGATAGATCGTCGCCGCCTCTTCGTAGCGACCGTCCGCGTATGCCGTGTTCGCTGCGTCAAAAGCGTCTTGGGCAAAAAGGGCTGAACTGCAGATGAGAAAGACCGATATAACGATATATCGATATACCGATATGCCGAAGTTTTTTAGATATTTCATAATTTCTGTTCCTCGAGTTTGTTAATGATGTTGGTTGTCGCCTCGTAGAGGTCGTCCATAGCGTGGTCGGTAGTCGGTGCGTAGCGCGCGAACTCTGCCGTCGAGAGGACGTTCTTCACCTCTGTGATGATTGCTTCCGGCACGTTCTTCTGCGCGAGTAGAGACGCTATATTTTCCTTGTTGAGGTCGGCTGTCGGGATAGAGAGCCGGTCGGAGAGGTAGGTCCACGCAGCGCGCTCGATCTCTTCGTAAAAATGTTCCTTGTCGTTCGCTTTGAGCGCCGCGGCAGCAGCTTTGAGACGCTTCTTGGCTACCTTGTTGGCTTTTTTGTAACGAACTCGCGCCAGGTCGGCATTCTCCTTAATCTGTTTGCGCAGAACAACCAAGAGAATCAGGGCGATGAACGCCGGTATAACGTAGAACAACCATATATGGTTGATGTCTGATACCTGATGTCTGATGTTGGATGACTTAGGCTTTTTCGTATCGATGTACCGAATGTCGGAACCGAGTTGTTTAATGTCCTCTTTCTGGGCGTGATACACGACCGCACCTTCTTCGCTGCCCGCGTTAGATGAAGCACCGGCACCGCGTTTCACGAGGATGGTGTACTCTGGGGTCGAGAGGGTCTTGTAGGCTTTCTCGTCGATGTCGAAATAGCTGAAGTGGACAGCCGGGATTGTGTATTCTCCAGCGCTACGTGGGATCGCCAGGTACTCGATGGACTTGGTGCCGCTGACGCCCGAAGTAGTGGTATTGAAGTTATTGGTCACCTTCGGATCGTACGGCTCGAAGCCTTCGGGCCAATCGATAGCCGGGGTCTTGAGCAGTTTCATGTTTCCTGCGCCGGAGATGTCCAGCTTGATGGTCACGGCGTCGTTGGTCTGTACCTCGGTCTGCGAGACAGATGGCGTCAGCGTGAATTTACCCACGCCTCCGCTGAAGCCTGCAGGCTTACCGCTCGGAAGGGCTGCTACGTGGATCGTCACGCCGGGAGCCGTGAGCATCTTCGTGACGTTGGTGTAAGAGCCGAAGAAGTCGTCGAAGATCGACCGCACTTGCGACCGCGTCTGCACGCGCAGCACGGCTTCAAAGTTCGCCGGGTCGATCTTGATGTCTCCGGAGTGTTGCGGGTAGAGGATCGTCCGATAGAGCACGGCGGTCTGATAGTTGCGGCCGTTATAGTGCTCCAACTCCGTCTGTATCTCGCCTTGCTCCAACTCTTGCTTGAGGAAGCCCGTGAACTCCGGCAGCTTGGTGTTGTTGGTCAACTGCGCTACATCGACGTTCGCGAAGTAGAGCTTGTAGGTGATCATCAGCGCCTCTTGTTCGTGCACGCGGGTCTTGGACGCGATGGTACGGACGAAGAGGTTCTCGGAGTTAACGGCTCCGGAGGAACTCGATTGCGTATTCTGGCTACGCTGACTCGCTTGACTGCCGGCTGAGGGCTGACTGCTCTGCGCCGCTTGCTCATCCTCCGGCAGGACTTGGATACGTACGCCGTTGGACTGCACTTGCTCGCCATCCACCTTGACGGTCGCAGGACCGATGGTGAACGTACCGGCTTTCTGTGCCATGAGCATGTACGTGTAGGTCTGCTCAAAGGAAGAGGTGCGTTTGCCGTTGACGAACGAGGTACTGCTGCTGGTCGAGGTGTACGGACCTGAGAGGACATCGAAATCCGTAAACTCCGGTGCCCGCAGGTCGCGGCTCCGTTGGTTGACGGTGTATGTCACCTGGAACGGCCGACCGACCACTACTTGTTTGGGCGCTTGCGCCTTGAAGACCACCTCATCCGCAAAAGCCGATAAGGTGACAAATGCTAAAAATATAAATACTAATTTCCTCATAATCATAAAATAAACTCGGGACGTAAACCAGCAAAGCGTTTGCGGACCGAAGAAGCGCAGGACGAGACGAAGGCACTCTACAAGTGATTTTTAATCACGAAGTCGTGCGAAGTCTCAGTCCAAGCATCACCATTCTTTTTCTACACGACGCTTCTTGCCTTGCTGACGCTGCATCTTCTCCTGGGTATCTTGCTCGTCTTGCTCGAGGGCCTGCAGAATCTGCTCCGCGGTCTCTTTGTCCATCTGGTCGTCGTTTTGTTCTGGTTGCTGCTGTTGTTGCTCTTGCTGATCTTGTTGCTGATCCTGATTTTGTTGTTGTTCTTGTTGTTGCTGTTGGTCTTGTTTCTGATCCTGGTTCTGTTGGTTTTGTTGCTGCTGTTGTTGCTGTTGTTGCAACATCTGCATCGACTTGACGAGGTTATATCGCGTGTCGTTGTCGGCAGGGTTGGCGCGCAGCGACTCCTGGTACGCGGCTACGGCCTTGTCGTACTGCTGCTGCGCGAAATGACAGTTACCGATGTTATGCATCGCCTTGGCGTAACGGGTCTTGTCTTCCTTCTTATCCAGCATCTTCGCTGCGGTCTCGAACTCTGCCTGCGCGTCCGCATACTTATCTTGTTTGAAGAGCGCGTCGCCGAGGTTGTAATGCGCCTCGTAGCCGTTCTTGTTTTTCTCCAGACCGCGGCGGTAGTTGACTTCAGCCTCGGTATAGTTCTGCTTGTTGTACTCGCGGTTGCCGCGGCGTACGTCCGATGCTTCTTTCTGCGCGAAAGTGCTCAGGCTGACGAGCAGCAAAAGGGCTGTCACCGCATGGCGCGAACCCTCTCCGAAAATATCCAGACGGGTAATCATTTTGTTCTTACGGTTGAAGATGAAGAAATCAATCACGAGCAGCAGTAACGCGATGAGCGCAAAGCTCTGGAACTGCTCGTTGTAGTCGGTATAAGTGGTGGTCTCGATCTCTTGGGTCGCCAGTTTGTCAAGCTCTTTCTGGATGGCCTTGGTAGCTGTATTCGAGTTGTCGCAACGGACGTATATACCTCCACCTGCCTGCGCTATCTCGCGGCACATGTCTTCGTTGAGACGGCTCACGACGACGTTCCCCTGACGGTCCTTCATGAAGTTATTCGTACCCGCTACAGGAATCGGGCTGCCTTCAGGCTTACCGATGCCGACAACCAGCACTTGGATCCCTTCCTCTTTGGCGCGTTTGGCTACTGCTACGGCATCGTCCTCGTGGTTCTCACCATCGGTGATGATGATGATCGCACGGCTGGCGTCGCTCTGCTCGCCAAAACAGCGGATGGACGTACTCAGCGCCGCGCCGATGGCGGTACCTTGCGTCTTGATGAGCTCGGGTTTGATGGTGTTGAGGAACATCTTTGCAGAGACGTAGTCGCAGGTGATCGGCAGTTGTACGAACGCATCGCCGGCAAAGACGACGAGTCCCACTTTGTCGTTCACCATATTGTCCATTAACTTGGAGAGCATCTGTTTGGCGCGGTCGAGACGGTTCGGCGCGACATCTTCTGCCAGCATCGAGTTGGAGATATCCAGCGCCACGATGGCTTCGATACCTTGCCTTTTCTCCGTGCGCTCGGACTGCCCGAACTGCGGCCGTGCGGCAGCGATGATGAGCAGCGTCAGAGCCACCATCAGAATCGAGAACTTCACATTCGGACGCACGCGGCTGGCGTTCGGCATGAGTTGTGCCACCAGTTCTTTATCTCCGAACTCCTCTAACTGGCGGCGTTTGAGGCGCGTGTACCATACGTAGGCCAAAGAAAGAACCGGTACGCTGAACAGCAGCCATAAAACTTCTATATTCGCAAATCTAAACATATATATCAAATCTTAATAACGTAGTACGCAGCTGTGGTGTAGAAATTACGAACCCAAGGCAGAGCGCGCAGCACGGGCCAGACGCGCATCTTGCGTAAGTGAAACTTCACCTCATAATTAGGTTGGATGAACCATAGCGTTTTCCTCAGCACCTGATACTTCTCGTGACGAAGAATGCGTTCGAACCGCTCGATGGAGATTCCCGTTTCTTTGATCTCTAACAAGTCCTCAATCGTCTTCTCTTTCTCGCCTGCTTTGCGTAAGAGTGCCGCATAAGCCTTTGCCGGCAGCAGGTGGATGAACGGCGTCTTGGACAGTTTGCTGAGACAAATCTGCTGGTGCCCGCCAAAAGGCATTTGCCATGCCGGAAAACCGAAGAAGACGACACCTCCGGGGGCGATAAAACGCTTGAGGAAAGCCATGAATTGCTCTTGGTTGTGAATATGCTCGATGACGTCCCGCAGGATGATGAGGTCATACTCCGTCGGGGTGATCTTGTAGATGTCCTCGGCGACGAGCGTCAGACGGTCAAGATGCGGATGATCCGCCAAAAAGACTTTCGCATTCTCAATCTGCCCTTTGTTGAGGTCGATACCCGTACAATGATAGCCGCGGTCGAGGAAGGGCTTGAGGTTGCCTCCTTCGCCGCAACCGATCTCCAACACGCGTACTCCTTCGTGCAGTGGGAAGACCTGCTCGATATAGGGAATCACGTATTTCTCTGTGGTCTCTGCCTGCTCGTTGAAATAGAGCAAACGATTTCGATGACGTTCTTGCATATTAGTTGCTTATTGTGCGTAAAACAAAATATCTCAAAATAATCTCTAACAGCAGGCAGAACAACGCGGCGAAGAGGAACGGAGCGAAGTTCTCTGTGTGTTTGCTGTACTCGCGAACACGCAGTTTGGTCTTCTCCAGCTGGTCAATCTGCTCGTAGATACGTTTGAGGCTGGTGTTGTCCGTCGCGCGGAAATACTGGCCTCCGGTGGTCTCCGCGATGCCGCGCAGCGTCCCTTCGTCAAACTCCGAGTCCATCGTCACGTACTGCATCCCCATCGGCGTCTTCACCGGTACGCGAGTCTGTCCGTACGAGCCCACGCCGACCGTATAAACGCGTATCCCGTAGGTTTTGGCAATCTGTGCCGCCGTCTGCGGATCAATATCACCGCGGTTGTTAGAACCATCGGTCAGCAGAATCACCACTTTTGATTTCGTCTCGCTGTCTTTCATTCGGTTCACGGCGTTCGCCAGACCCAGACCGATGGCAGTACCGTCCTCAATCATCCCGTATTCAACGGATTTGAAGAGATTGACGAGTACGGCGTGATCCGTCGTCAGAGGGCATTGCGTGAAACTCTCACCGGCAAAAACCACCAGACCGATCTGGTCATTCGGTCGCGCGATCACAAAATCCGAAGCTACTTGTTTGGCTGCTTCCAGACGGTTCGGACGAAGGTCCTCCGCCAGCATCGTACCGGATATATCCAGCGCCATCATGATGTCGATTCCTTCCGTCGACTCCGACGACCATCGGTTGGTCAACTGCGGGCGCGCGAGCGCGAGTGATAATAAGGTGATAGCCGCTACACGAAGACCGAACGGCACGTGCAGCAACCAGATCCGCCAACTCTTCGGTTGAGCCGCCAATGTGCTGGTGTCCGAGATCTGAAGGCTGGCATCGGACTTGCGAAGCTCGTATAGATACCACACGATCGCGGGGATCAGCAGCAGTAATAAAAATAAATATCCTGGATTAGCAAATGTCATAATTATTTACCATTTTGTCATTTACCATTTGTTCATTTACGATTGAGGAGTCTCAGTCTCCCTCCCTTGTGGGGAGGGTTGGGGTGGGGTGGTCGTTTCCTTCACAAACTCATACGCCGTACTCAGCGCCTGCTCGTTCTCGTCCGGCGTCGTGTGCCATTTGGCGAACTTCACGAGGTCGGCAAGTTGCAGCATCTTACTGAGTTTGGCAAAGAGCTCTTTGTCGATAAGCGGTTTCATTGCGCGCAGTGTCTCGTCAGAGGTCTTCTCCGTACTCTGTACGTCAAAACGGCGACCGATATACTCACGCACGACATCCGTCAACTCGGTCTGGTACTCCTTGACCTTACCGTCTTTCCATATCTTCTGCGCCTTGATCTCGTCGAGTTTCTCTAACGCCACTTCATCCGCCGGACGCAGCAGCTCCGGCTCGATGACCTCTTCCTCTTTGAGGAAATGCTTGCGATACCATAGTACGCCGTAGTATGCGCCTACAAAAAGACCGATAACCGCCAAAGCGAGCAGGATCCACCGGAGGATGCCCCACCAGTATATCGGCGCTTTCTCGATGTCCTTGATATCCGTGATGGCGAGTGAACTGTCCACCTCGAAAGGCTGGATGACGTTCAGCGCCATAGGCTCGGTCCGGAAAGTGTCTCCACCGCTCACTACCGCTATCGGAGCCACAGCAAAGAGGCTGTCTTTGAACGACGTCAGCGTCAGCTCCTGGCTCAACTGCAGCCGTCCGTCGGGTAGGGAGGTGGTGTCCACCGCTGAGCGGTCAACGATCTCTATACCGTCCTGCAGCGTCTCGCCGAAAACAGGCATCTCGACCCGCTCGTTCGCCTCCTGCGTCACACTCAGGTGCATCGCCGTCTGGTCGCCGATCATCAGCATCGTCGAGTCGATGCTCGCGCTAACTACTATTGCTAATAAAATATGATGTAACATTGTGCACTTTTCGCGCATCTTTGCGCGAACAATAATTATCAATTATCAATTGTGAAAAAGCATCATCAGCTTTTTCACATAATCTTCGTCCGTCCGCATAGACACGTGGTTCATTCCGGTCTTTGAGTACATCGTTTCCAGCGCCTCCTGCTGCTTGCGCCATGCCTCGGCATAGGCCTCGCGAACGCTCTTCAGTCCCGTGTCGGCCCATACACGGGCACCCGTCTCCGGGTCCTTCACTTTCAGCAGTCCCACATTCGGCATCTCCGCATCGCGTCGGTCGTAGATCTGTATCGCGCTCAAGTCGTGTTTCCTGCTTGCAATAACAATAGGATCTACATGCCCCCTCCCTTGAGGGGAGGGTTGGGGTGAGGTTACCATATCGCTTATCAGGAACGCCGTACACCGTCTCTTCTGCGCGTTCGTCAGGTACTGCAGCGCCGCGTTGATATCCGTCCCCTGATGTTCGGGCTCAAAACTCAACAACTCACGGATAATATGCAGCACGTGGCTCTTTCCCTTCTTCGGCGGAATAAATTTCTCCACTTGGTCGGAGAAGAAGATCACACCCACCTTATCGTTGTTCTCGATGGTGGAGAAAGCGAGTGTCGCGGCTACTTCGGCCATCGTGTCGCGTTTCATCTGGCTTTGGGTTCCAAAGTTTCGACTGCCGCTAACATCAACGAGCAACATTACCGTCAACTCGCGTTCCTCTTCATAGACCTTGATGTACGGTCGGTTCATTCGCGCTGTCACATTCCAGTCGATCGACCTCACATCATCGCCCGGCTGGTACTCGCGCACCTCGCTAAAAGCCATACCACGGCCCTTAAACTGGCTGTGGTACTCGCCTGCGAATATATTCCGACTCAACCCGTGGGTCTTGATCTCTATCTTCCGAACTCGTTGTAATAACTCTTCTGAAGTCATAAATCTAATGGATTATAGACCGTTCGCTGCGCTCACTAAAGGAATCAGGAATAAAGACAAAAATGTTTTGTGTAGTCGAAGCCGTTTAGTCTTTACTCTTTCAGCGAAGCGGTCCTTACTCTTTCAGCGTAGCGGTCTTTTACGGTACTTGTACGGCGTTCAATACCTCCGTTATAATATCTTCCGTCGTCATATTATTAGCCTCCGCCTCGTACGTCAGCCCGATCCTATGTCTCAGCACGTCGTAGCAAACGGCGCGTACATCCTCCGGCGTCACGTACCCTCTCCTATGAATAAACGCGTACGCGCGCGCAGCTTTCGCGAGGTTGATACTTGCACGAGGACTACCGCCAAACGCAATCATCTGCTTGAGGTCTTTCAGCTCGTAGTTCTCCGGCTCGCGGGTCGCAAACACGATATCCACGATGTATTTCTCGATCTTCTCGTCCAGATAAACCTCCTCCACGATCTTACGCGCCTTGATGATATCGGCGGTCGAGAGTATCGGCAGCACTTGTTTCTTCTCGGAAGCGATGTTCTGACGGATGATGGCCTGCTCCTCTTCTTTCTTCGGATAACCGATAACCACCTTCAGCATGAAACGGTCGGTCTGCGCCTCCGGCAGAGGATACGTACCTTCCTGCTCAATCGGGTTCTGCGTCGCCAACACCAGGAACGGATCGTCCAGCTTGAAGGTCTGCTCGCCGATGGTCACTTGACGCTCCTGCATCGCCTCGAGTAACGCACTCTGCACTTTCGCCGGAGCACGGTTGATCTCATCGGCCAACACAAAATTAGCGAAGATCGGACCTTTCTTGATCTTGAACTCTTCGCTCTTCTGGCTGTAAATCTGTGTGCCGAGGACATCGGCAGGCAACAGATCCGGCGTAAACTGAATACGACTAAAATCTGCCTTGATGAGGTCGCTTAAGGTCTTGATAGCGAGGGTTTTTGCCAAACCCGGCACGCCTTCCAACAATATGTGCCCGTCGCTCAACAGACCAATAAGCAAACTCTCCACGAGGTGTTTCTGTCCCACAATCACTTGATTCATGCCTAACGTCAAGGCATCTACAAACGAACTCTCGCGCTCCACGCGCTCTTGCAATTCTCTGATATCTACTTGCATGGTTGTATAGTGTTTTTATTAATTATCTTTGATGATCCCATCACTACAAATTCCGTGCCAAACTCATCTTTCTTGTCTTTTTCGCCGGATGTCATCCGGCTTTTCTCCATGCCTTCCTGTGTCCATTCCGCCGGATTGAATCCGGCTTTTCCTTCTTCGTATTCCGCCGGATGCCATCCGGCTTTTA
>CALZRN010000045.1 GCA_945828585.1 uncultured Bacteroidales bacterium
GGTTCGATTCCCGTTGGCACCACAAAAAAGGCTTTCACAATTTCGTGAGAGCCTTTTTTGTATCATCTTCTATTTCAAGAATCACAAACTCTTGATATATTTATCTGCTTCGATAGCGGCCTTCGCACCACTGCCGGCAGCAACAATCGCCTGTCTATAATGCGGGTCGGCGCAATCACCTGCAGCGAAAACACCGGGTAAGCCTACCCCCTGCCCCTCCTTGAAGGGAAGGGAGAAACACTGCGTGCTATGACCTTCGGTAATAATATATCCTTCGGCATCGCGGGCGATGAAATCCTTGAATAATTCTGTGTTCGGATGGTGGCCGATTGCCAGGAAGAAACCGTCGATTGCGATATGCTTCATCTCCTCATCCGGTTCGCCTTTGCGGTACACTAAATCAGCTCCTTGCACCTTGCCTTCGCCCGTCAGCTGAACGGTATTATGCTCAAAGAGCACTTCGATCTTCGGGTTGTTAAGGACACGTTGTTGCATGATCTCCGAGGCGCGCAAATACGGTTTGCGGACAATCATATAGACCTTCTCGCAGAGCCCAGCCAAGTAGTTTGCCTCTTCGCACGCGGTGTCTCCGCCACCGACCACTGCCACCGTCTTCTTGCGGTAGAAGAAACCGTCGCAGGTGGCACACGCGCTCACGCCACGGCCTTTATACGTCCGCTCACTCTCAATGCCGAGGTACTTGGCACTCGCACCTGTTGCAATAATTACTGTGTCCGCCTCATATAAGTCTGTGTCTTCGACCCAGACTTGGTGGGGTTTGCGGGCTTCGCCCGTGTTTGAAGTTTGGAAGTTTACTTTCGTCACAACACCCGACACAAACTGCGTACCGAAACGCTCGGCTTGGCGTTTCATGTCGTCCATCATCTGGAAGGGTTCTATGCCATCCGGATAACCGGGGAAATTCTCCACTTCGGTGGTTGTGGTCAACTGACCGCCTAACTGCGGTCCTTCAATCAATACCGGTTGCAAGTTCGCACGGCTCGCATAAATGGCTGCCGTATAGCCCGCAGGGCCGGAACCTATAATCAAACATTTTACTTTATTCATAGTCTCATATCATTTACATACGTATCTTTCTCAGGCGTGATCACATACGCCTCTTTTGGTCCTTGTACGAATTTCGGCTCTTTCATCTTCAGCGTCGAGGTCTTCTTGCCCTCTTTGATCTCTACTGACAGGGGCATGAGGTCGCTGTTTCGAATTTTGAGCACAAAGCGGTTGATACCTATACTCTGATCCTTCGGCGTGAGCGTCACGATGGTCTGCGAGCCGTCTTGTGAAGTCCGTTCGACAATATTACACACCGGCACTAAAGCTTTTGCGTACAACAGCGGATTGCTCTCCAAAAGTTCCTGCTCCGTGGGGTTCGTCAGCGTCAGTTCGTCCGTCTCCGGCGAGTACATGTACATCGTCTTGCCGTCATACGCCGCCTCGATATTGAACATCTCCACCTTAAAGCATGGCCCATGCATGCTCAATTCTCCGGGATAGTTCATCGGCGCATTCACTTCCTCTGCGACTGTGATGGTAAAATCCGATTGCAGGGTTTTGGTTTCCAAGTTCGTCAGGAAGGAACTAAGGATGGTTAGTATAGTTAATAATGTACACATTCTGATAAGCATTTAGATAGCATTTGCACCTTACTTAGGTGGCTTTTAACTCCTACTCGATTCTCTCTCGATAGTGTCTCGCCAGTCTGATTTGGCTACTTAACGCCCAATTCTTCCAGCAGTTGGTCGAGTTGCGAGAGGTCCTGAATCAGCACGTCGCGACCTTTCGGACCTTTGTTCGGTCCGACGATGCCTGCCGCCTCGAGTTGGTCGGACAGTTTGCCGGCGCGGTTATAACCGATCTCGAAGGCACGCTGCAGACGGCTGGTCGATCCTTCCTGCTTCGTTACTACGTAACGCGCTACGTCGGCGAACATCGGATCAAGTCGTTTCATATCCACGCTTCCCGGTGCAGCTGCCTCGCTATCGCCGCCTTCGCCGATATATTCCGGCAGCTGATACGGTTCGGTATAGCGCTGCTGCTTGGATATATGCTTCACAATCTCGTCCACCTCCGGCGTATCGACAAAAGCACACTGGATACGTGTCACACTCGCGTTACCTGCATAGAGACTGTCGCCACGACCGATCAACTGCTCTGCTCCCTTCGCATCGAGGACAGTACGGGAGTCGATGACCGATTGCGTTCTCAGCGCGATACGCGTCGGGATATTCGCTTTGATGACACCCGTGACGATGTTTACAGACGGCCGCTGGGTAGCCAGGATCATGTGCATTCCCACGGCACGCGCTTTCTGCGTGATTCGCGCAATCGGCGTCTCTACCTGCTTGCCTGCCTGCATGATGAAATCTCCGTACTCATCGATGATAATAACGATATAGGGCAGGTATTGATGGTGCAAGCTGTCACCCACTAACTTATTGGGATTCAGCCTTCTACGAACGAACTTGTCGTTATAATCCTCTAAGTTCCGCACGCCGGCATCCATCAGCAGTTTGTAGCGGTTCTCCATCTCGATCACCAGCGAGTTCAGGGTATTGATGACCTTGTCGCAATCGGTAATCACCACCTGTTCGGGGTCGGTATCCGGTTGTGCCGCGAGGAAATGCTTGATCAAGGGCTTGTACGGCGCGAACTCTACCATCTTCGGATCGACCATGACGAGTTTCAACTCCGCCGGATGTTTCTTATAGAGAAGCGAAGTGATGATGGCATTGATAGCGACGGACTTACCGGTTCCCGTTGCACCGGCTACGAGCAAGTGCGGCGTCTTGGCGAGGTCGAACATAAAGACCTCGTTCGTGATCGTCCTACCATACGCGATCGGCAGACGCATCTTCGTCTCTTCCTGGAAGCGTTTGGATGCGATGACCGAGTGCATGGACACCACCTGCGGCTTCTCGTTCGGCACCTCGATACCCACCGTTCCTTTTCCGGGCATCGGCGCGATGATACGGATACCTGTAGCCGAGAGGGATAACATGATATCGTTCTCCAACTGCTGAATCTTCGCCACGCGGACACCTGCTTTCGGCACAATCTCATAGAGCGTCACCGTCGGACCGACCGTCGCTTTGATGCTATCAATTTCTATGCCATAGTTACGCAAGGTCGTCACGATACGCGCACCATTAGCACGCTGCTCGTCCTCGTCAATAATCGGCGCAGCCTCGTTGTCATAGACCTTCAGCAGGTTCAAACTCGGGAACTTATAGAACTCCAAGTCCTTCCGCGGATCGTACGGACCGAGTTTCTCCAGAAGTTTGTCCGGGTCCTTCGTATATAACTCATCCTCGTTGACGTCCTCGATCTCCAAGTTCGGGTCTCCGTCTTTCTTATCGCTCTCTTCCTGCGCCATCGGTTCGTCCATGGGAATCGGCGCATCGCCCAGCGGCTCGTTGTCTTCATCTACCAAAGGCTTCTCAATCTCCACCTTCGGTTCTTCTTCGCTGATCGGCTCAATGGTGAAGTCTACGGGCAGGTCAATCGTCACTTCATTCCCTTCCGGATTCACTTCCGGATTCTCTTCCGGCTCTTTCGGTTCTTCCGGTTCTTCGGGATTTTTGGGATCTTTGGGTTTCTTCTTGAAGAGTCCCTTGCACCATTCGCCGAAAGCCTTGCACCGATCGATAAACCGCGGATCGGTCACAATCAGGAAGATAACCAGGGTCACGAATAAAATCGCCATCGTGCCGATGATATTCACATAACTCACCAGCCACGCGGCGGTCATGCCTCCGAAAGCGCCTCCCCACCGATAGATGCCCATGTGCGCCATCTGTTGCGCAAAGCCCAAAACGACAGCTCCCCAGAGCACCCAGAACGTGCAGCCGCAGAACAGCTTGATAGCGTGTATATCCCGGAAAACATGCATCAACCGCAAACCGTAAATAGCGATCATCAGCATCAGCAGCACGCTCACAAAACCGAACGTGCCATCGATCATGAAATGTGCCAACCGAGCACCAGGCAGACCCAACAGATTACGTATCGCCTCGCGGTTCTCTACGCGTCCCTCATGATCCAGCGACAAGATCGACTGATCGTACATGCCCGTGAATAAAAAGCTCACATACGCGATAGTGCCGATTACAGCAAAAGCCAGCAGCAGGACTCCTGCTACCATTCGCGTCTCACGCGCACTCAAGATCCGCTTCACCGCCTCCCACCAGCCGGTTTTCTCTACTTTTATGGCGCGCTCATTCGGACGATCGTCCGATAAGGGATTTCTCGATTTAGATACGGTTCTAGGCATAATAACTCAATTTAGCGTGCAAAGGTACGACAAATATTCGATTTTAAAAAATAAATCTTATTTTTTTTAGCTTTTTGTCGAAAAAAGACACTTTTTTTATAATAATGTTCGCGCACGCTTGTGTATATGATTTTTTTTTTGTACCTTTGCGCGCTTTTTATGGATTTATGGACGAATTGATCAGACATGAAGGTATAGTGCTCAGCACCGACGGCAAGATGGCGCACATTCAGATTGTGCAATCTTCCGCGTGCTCGGCGTGCAAGGCAAAAGCCATGTGTTCCTCCTCCGAGAGCCAGGCCAAAGAGATGGATGCGCTCATGCTGGAGCCCATGGTTGCCGGTGACCGGGCGGTAGTGGAGGTCCGTGAGCATCTGGCGTGGCGCGCGGTGCTACTTGCGTACATTTTGCCGTTTGTCGTTATGATGGTGGTTATTGCGGTTTTGGAGCTTACCACCGGGCTTGACGAAGCGGTTGTGGGAACGCTCTCGCTATGCGCTATCGCGCTCTATTACATCGGTCTTTCCGTATTCAAACATCGCCTCCAGAAGCAGTTTACTTTCACGGCGCGGAAGGCTTGACGTCATAGCGAGCACCCGATGAGCATCCGATGAGCACCCGATGAGCATCCGATGGAAGACTTAGGCAGGACGCACATACGGAGTATATAATAAAAAATATTAAAAAATTCTAATAACAAACAACTAAAAACAACAACCAAAATGAATCTGATTCTGATTTCTATGGGAGTTCTTGGTGTGACCGCCTTGGTAGCAGCGATCCTGCTCTATTTTGTCAGCCAGTTCTTCAAAGTAGAGGAAGATCCGCGCATCGACTTGGTACAGGCCGTTCTGCCTGGTGCTAACTGCGGCGGCTGCGGATTTGCCGGTTGCCGCAACTTCGCAGAAGCGTGCGTCAAAGCCGGTAGTACAGAGGGTCTGGCCTGCCCTGTGGGTGGTGACCCGACCATGGATGAAGTAAAGAAGATCCTTACGCCAGCCGCGGCAGAAGAATCTGCTCCTGCTGCACAAGAAGGCGACAAGAAGGGCTTCGATCCGGCTATCGCCGAGAAAATCAAAGCACTCACTACGCCGAGAGCCGCTTTCCCGCTCAACATCGCTATGGCGCAAAAATCCTAATTCACAATTCGTAATTCTTAATTTTTAATTTTTAATTTAGAATGCGTACATTCAAAATAGGCGGAGTTCATCCGCAGGACAACAAACAATACTCTGCACACCAGGCGATCAAAGAGTGTCCGCTGCCAAAGCAGGCTATCATTCCCTTGGTGCAGCACATCGGTGCGCCGGCTCAAGCCGTGGTAGAGGTTGGCAAGAAAGTAAAAGTGGGCGAACTGCTGGCGAAAGCCGGAGGGTTCGTGAGTGCAAACATCTGCTCTCCTGTAAGCGGTACGATCACCAAGATCGGTGAGTGGACCGACGCATGGGGTGCTCCCGGACAAGCTATCTACATCGACGTAGAGGGTGACGAGTGGTTGCCGGAGATTGACCGCAAGCCGGACCTCGTACATCAGTGTACGTTGGAGCCGAAGGAGATCATCGACAAGATCGCAGCCGCAGGTATCGTAGGTCTCGGTGGCGCTTGCTTCCCGACACACGTCAAGCTGCTGCCGCCTCCGGGCAAGAAAGCCGAAGTGCTCATTGTCAACGGCGTAGAGTGCGAACCGTATCTGACCTGTGACCACCAGCTGATGATGGAGCACGGCGAGGAGATCATCATCGGTATC
Organism: uncultured Bacteroidales bacterium; assembly: GCA_945828585.1. Taxonomy (GTDB): domain Bacteria; phylum Bacteroidota; class Bacteroidia; order Bacteroidales; family Paludibacteraceae; genus Colicola. Next base: position 6,036 of record CALZRN010000045.1, read on the forward strand.
CAGATCCTCAAGAAAGCCCTGGGCGTTCAGCGCGCTATCATCGGTATTGAGAACAACAAACCCGACGCTATCGCACACATGCGCGAGTTGGCGGAGAAGCAACTCGGCATCGAAGTCATGCCGCTCAAACTCCGTTACCCGCAAGGTGGCGAGAAACAGCTCATCGACGCTACTATCGGTCGTCAAGTACCTTCCGGTGCGCTGCCTATCGAGGTCGGTGCCGTAGTAGATAATGTGGCTACTATCTATGCCGTTTATGAGGCAGTACAGAAGAACAAACCGCTCATCAGCCGCGTCATGACCGTGACCGGCAAATCCGTGAAGAACCCGGGTAACTACTGCGTTCGTTTCGGTACGCCGATTGAGGAAGTGATTGAGCTCGCCGGCGGAGTACCTGTAGATACAGGCAAGGTCATTGGCGGTGGTCCGATGATGGGACGCGCCATGGATCATATTGAGAACATGCCTGCCAACAAACGTCTCTCCGGCCTTCTCTTCCTTCCGGAAGCAGAGTGTATCCGTCCGGAGCAAGAGAACTGTATCCGTTGCGGCAAGTGCGTACAGGCTTGTCCGATGGGACTCGAGCCGTACCTGCTCCAACGTCTCAGCGAACTGGAGATGTGGGACGAATTGGAGAAGCATGACATTATGGATTGCATCGACTGCGGTTGCTGCGTCTTCACCTGTCCTGCTCACCGCCGTCTCTTAGACGGTATTCGTCCGGGTAAAGCAAAAGTAGGCGCCATCCTCCGTGAGCGTGCCGCTGCAGCGAAAAAATAATGTTAAATCATAAATTGGAAATCATAAATTATGAAACAATTGATTGTCGCTCCGGCTCCGCACGCCCACAGTGGTGATTCCGTCCGCCGGAATATGCTTTTGGTCATTCTCGCTTTGATGCCTGCTTACGCAGTAGCAGTAGTGGAGTTTGGCTGGGGCGCATTGATCACGGCTGCCATCTCGGTTCTCGCATGTATCTGCACCGAGTACGTCATCAGCCGTTATGTGCTCAAAGAGCAACGTCAGACCATCGGAGACCTCTCGGCGGTTCTCACGGGTCTGCTGCTCGCTTTCAACCTTCCTTCTACCATCGATTGGTGGATCGTTATTATCGGTGCCGTAGTAGCTATCGGTATTGGCAAGATGACTTTCGGCGGTCTGGGTCAGAACCCCTTCAACCCCGCTCTCGTAGGTCGTGTCTTCCTGCTCATCGCTTATCCGGCACAGATGACCACCTGGCCGACGCCGCAAGGCTTCAACGGCGCGTATGTAGACGCTGAGACAGGCGCTACCCCGCTCTATTATCTCAAGCACATCGTCAAAGCCGGTGACTCTTCCGTCATTGACCAGCTGCCATCGCTCATGGATTCGTTCCTGGGCGTCATGGGCGGTTCGCTCGGTGAGGTCAGCGCTGCTGCGCTGCTCATCGGAGGTATCTTCCTCATCTGCTGCCGCGTCATCACCTGGCACATCCCTGTAGCCATCCTCGGTACCGTAGCTTGCTTCTGCGCTTGCACCGGTCTCGCCGGTGCGCTGCCTGAGGGACTGGACACCTGCCATTATATCGGCTACGAACTCCTCTCCGGAGGTCTGATGCTCGGTGCCTTCTTCATGGCAACCGACTATGTCACCTCGCCGATGAGCGCGTGGGGAAAGATCATCTTCGGTATCGGTATCGGATTCATCGTGATGGTCATCCGTACGTGGGGTAACTACCCCGAAGGTATGTCCTTCGCTATCCTGATCATGAACGCTTGCGTTCCATTGTTGAACAAGATTCGTCCGCAACACTTCGGCGAACCGAAAAAAGCATAAGGAGGCACAACTATGGCAAAATTAGAAAGTACATTCAAAAACATGGTGCTCTCCCTGGTTATCATCGCTATGGTAGCCGCAGGAGCTCTGGCAGGCGTTTACGCTGTCACCGAAGCCACCATCGCTAAACAAGAGGCTCAGAAACAGCAGGCCGCTATCCTCGCTGTGCTTCCGGAGGGCTGCACTATCGCAGAACCCGAGCAGGCAGAGGGGCTGACCCTCTACAAAGCCTTCATCAACGACGAATGGGTAGCTACCGCGGTAGAGACCTCAGAAGTCGGTTTCGACGGCCCGCAAGTGATCATGGTGGGCTTAGGCAAAGAAGGCGAAGTGCTCGACTATGTCGTTCTCAAGCAGACCGAGACTCCGGGTCTGGGTGCGCATATCGACCACTGGTTCAAGGACGCTGTCGGCAACCGCTCTATCATCGGTAAGCAAGCCGGTGCGCTGGCTGTCAACAAAGATGGCGGAGAAGTAGATGCTATCACCGCTGCTACCATCTCCAGCCGCGCATTCCTGAAAGCTGTCAACAAAGCGTACGCAGCTGTTGCTGCAGGGGCTGTTGAGGCAGCTTCCGGCGCAAGCCAGCTGCAAGGTGCAGAACCGGCAGCAGAGCAACCCGCTGAAGCAACTGAAGTACAACCCGCAGAAAAGGAGGAATAATTATGAGTAACGCAATGAAAACATTGACCAACGGTATTCTCAAGGAGAATCCTACTTTTGCGTTGGTTCTCGGTATGTGCCCTACGCTGGCTACTACCACCAGTGCCGTTAACGGTATGTCCATGGGCTTGGCTACGCTCTTCGTGCTCGTATGCTCGAACGTAGTAATCTCGCTCCTCAAGAATCTCATCCCGGATAAAGTACGTATACCGGCATTCATCGTAGTCATCGCTACGTTCGTGACGATGGTACAACTCGTCATGCAGGCTTACCTGCCGGCTATCTACGATGTGCTGGGTCTCTTCATCCCGCTGATCGTAGTGAACTGTATCGTACTTGGCCGTGCAGAGGCATTTGCAGCGAAGAACACCGTCGGTCTCTCCGCGCTGGACGGTATCGGTATGGGTCTCGGCTTCACACTCTCGCTCACCGTGCTGGGCGTCATCCGTGAGTTCTTAGGTGCAGGTACCGTCTTCGGTTTCCAACTCTACAACAGCCAGTTCGCAGCGCTGATCTTCGTACTTGCGCCGGGTGCCTTCATCGCCCTCGCATACATGATGGCAGCAGTCAACAAACTGCAGAAAAAATGACCAAATGGTAAATGATTAAATTGTAAATAGCTTTATGGTATATTTTCTGATATTCATCTCTGCAATATTTGTTAACAATATTGTATTGAGCCAGTTCCTGGGCATCTGCCCGTTCCTGGGTGTAAGTAAGAAGATTGACACCGCGCTGGGTATGGGTGCAGCGGTTACGTTTGTACTCGTTCTTGCTACGGTTGTTACGTATCTGCTGCAGAAGTTACTGGTTCTCTGGGGCGTTGAGTTCCTCCAGACCATCCTCTTCATCCTCGTCATCGCCGCCCTCGTGCAGATGATCGAGATCATGCTCAAGAAAGTGTCTCCGGCGCTCTATCAGGCGCTGGGTGTGTTCCTGCCGCTGATCACCACCAACTGCTGTATTCTCGGTGTGGCTCTTATCGTAGCTGACCAGAACAAGCTGCTGGCTAAACTGCCGCTGGGCGCCGACTACGGCCTGCTCTCCGGTACCGTTTACGCTTTCGCGACCGCCGTTGGTTTTGCGCTCGCGCTCGTCCTCTTCGCAGGTATCCGTGAGCAACTGGCGCTGAACAAAGTGCCCGAAGCAATGAAGGGTACTCCGATCGCTCTGCTGACTGCAGGTCTCCTGGCGATGGCCTTCATGGGCTTCAGCGGTGTAGTCTAATCCGCTAGTTTACTAGTCTGCTAGTCGACTAGTTAGTTCTCCTCACACATACGCGCGTATTATATTAAGGTACGCGCATGTGTTGTTAGGGAGAAACCGCTTACGGCTATGAATGTCCTCTGCGACGGAGCGGTATGTACTATGGTTGATAATCGAGTAAATAATAACTAAAAATCACATTTATTATGAAAGAGCAAGTTTTAGCTGCCATGCGTGCAGCAGGCAAGCCGGTTTCGGCTGGCGAAGTGACCGCCGCTCTCGGCGCAGACCGCAAAGAGGTGGACAAAGTCTTCGCTGAACTCAAGAAAGAAGGCGCCATCGTTTCGCCGGTACGTTGTAAATGGGCTCCGGCCAACTAAATGACTAACTAACTCAATGACCAAATGGTAAATCTTATTGGTCTTCTCATCCCGTTTTTGGGCACCATGCTTGGCTCAGCGTTTGTCTTCTGCATGAGGCAAGACATGCCCGTTCGCCTGCAAAAAGCCCTCTTGGGATTCGCTTCAGGAGTGATGGTAGCGGCTTCCGTTTGGTCGCTACTCATTCCTGCTATCGAAGCGGAAGCACACAAAGGACCGTGGGCAGTCATGCCTGCGGCTGTTGGTTTTCTATTGGGTATCCTGTTCCTCTTGGCGATTGACGAACTGACGCCGCACTTGCATGTGGGCGCAACCTCACCTGAAGGACCGCGGTCCAAACTCTCGCGCACAGCCATGTTAGCCCTCGCGGTCACGATTCACAACCTGCCCGAAGGAATGGCAGTCGGCGTCGTCCTCGCCGGAGCCACGCAAGGCACAGCCGAACTATCCATGTCTGCCGCCATCGCCGTCTCGCTCGGTATAGCGATACAGAACATCCCTGAAGGCGCTATCATCTCCATGCCCATGCGGGCAGCCGGCAACAGCCGTAGGCGTTCCTTCCTCATCGGTTCGCTCTCCGGCATCGTTGAACCCATCGGCGGACTGCTCGTCATCCTTTTGGCGGCATGGCTGACCCCCATACTCCCATACCTCCTTGCCTTCGCCGCAGGAGCGATGCTCTACGTGGTAGTCGAAGAACTCATCCCCGAAGCCTCGCAGGGCACGCACTCTAACCTCTCCACCATCGGTTTCGCTATCGGTTTCGTGCTGATGATGGTTCTCGATGTGGTGTTGGGTTGACACGTTAAAACGTTAATTGCGTTTCTGGACATCGACCATTACGGCATTGTGACTCTCAAATGCCAGCCGGAGCGGATAGACGAACTACTGGATAGTCGTGGACGCCAACGCAGCCGAAGAGGACTTGCTCAACGACCTCACCCGCAACTCCTACGAGATTGTTAAAGCCAAGTATACAAAGAAGTAACCAAAAATCAGAAATATGACCTATTCGGAATTTACCAAACGGGCGAAACGCTTCATGCGTGAACGTCTCAGTTTGACAGACTACACGGATGTGCAGGCGGCAAGTGCCAATATCCGCAGCAACATCCCTTTCCGCGGACCGAACATCTACATTCTCTTTGTGGCAATCGTCATTGCTTCGGTCGGACTAAACGTCAACTCCATACCGGTCATCATCGGTGCGATGCTTATCTCGCCCCTCATGAGTCCGATTATCGGTTTCGGACTGGGCTTGGGCACGAACGACACGGACTTGCTTCTGGCGTCGCTCAAGAACCTTGGAATCATGTTCGCTATCAGCCTTTTGGCTTCGACGCTGTATTTCCTGGCTACGCCTCTGGAGACCGACAACCCGACCGAACTGCTGGCACGCACCAACCCTTCCGTCTATGACGTGCTGATTGCTTTCTTCGGCGGTATAGCAGGCATTCTGGAACTCTCGCGGAAGGAGAAGGGAACGGTACTCTCCGGCGTGGCAATCGCTACGGCACTGATGCCGCCGCTCTGCACCGTAGGCTATGGTATCGCGAACCTCAACTGGCATTATGCCGGCGGAGCGCTCTATCTCTTCTTTATCAACTGTATCTTCATCGCGCTGGCTACTGTCCTGGCCGTCAAATACCTACATTTCCCGCAGGCGGTGGAGACGGAGGGCACTTCGTACCGTCGGCTCATCAGTTACACGCTGCTGATTATTGTCGTGTTGGTACCCAGCTTCTTCACGGCATATAGTATCGTCCGCGAGAACCGCTTTATCACCGAGGCACGGCGTTTTGTCAAGGAGAACCAAGCCATAGGCTGCACCTATATCTACGACTACAGCACGGATATGTCCGTCAAGCCCTATACCCTCACGCTGCGGCTTGCAGGGGAGGCGCTGAGCACCGAAGCCCGCGCGCAGCTGTACGCGAACGCGGAGAAACATGGTATCTCGCATGCGCAGATCCTTTTTGCCGATGATGCGACGATTGAGGTCCGCCGCTTGAATGAACGTGAGATCATGCGCGACTGGCTGGCTTCCACCGAGGCGCAGTTGCGCCAACGGGAGGACTCTATCCGTTCGCTCAGACAGCAGCTGGACGCTTATGAGGCGCTCGTCCTTCCCTCCGCACAAATCAGCGCCGAACTGCAAGCGCAATGGCCCGATATTGAGAACGTCACACTGGCGCGCGCGGACTCTGCGGTTCTGGTGGTGCTGACCGAGAAACAGCACACGCCTCATTCCCATCCGCTCGGCAAGGAAGAACTCGAACGGATGGAGGACTGGCTGTCCGTCCGCCTCCGGGCTCCTTCCGTACAAGTAATCAAAATCAACCCTTGATAATAAATTCATGGCAAAAGGACACCCGCCAGCGTATCGTCGGACTGACCGAAAAAGGCAAAGCGATGATAGAAGGACTACAACAAACTAACTAATAAATTTATACCATTATGAGCAATCTATTCAAAGGTGCCGCTCTGTTTATAGGCGGAGCATTGGCCGGTGCGGCAGCCGTCTTGCTGCTCTCGCCGGAGACGCGCGACGAAGTGCGCAAACAGGTTTCCGAATGTGCCCGTGAGGCGCAGGAACGTATGCAGCAATACGCAGAGAAACTCAAACAGGATCTGACCGAAGCCAATACTGCGGCCGAGACTCCAAAAAACGAACCCAAACAAGAGGAGGCATAGTTATGGAAAACGAGATTTTTGAGCAGATTAAGAACGAACTGACGGATTATGGCAAGTCGGTTGGTGAAGTAGGCAGACTGCGTCTCATCGGTATCGTCAGCCATCTCCTGGGCTTGTTCCTGTTGATTTTTACGCTTACGCTCTGCGTGCTGGCGCTGTTCACTTTCGGTTCCGTAGCGGCTATCGATGCGATGGCGGCATACATGCCTGTATGGGCGGCAGCGCTCATCATCGGCAGCGCCTATATTGTGCTGATTGTCATCGCCATAGCGTGCCGCAAGCAGCTGTTTATCCAACCGTTTATCAAACTGCTGAGCCGGGATATCCGGACGGAGGAAGAGCTGGCGCTCAAGACGATGGAGGCGGAGCATCAGGTCGAGATTCGGAACGTACGCATGGAATGTCATGTGGAGAACGCAACGCGGGAACTGAATTTCTATATGAATCTCTTCCGCCGCGTTTGGAATCTCCTCACCGGCAAAATCCGCGAATAAGATGACTTCAACCTCTAACCTCTAAGTAGTAAATATACTTTAGATTTTCGACAAAAACACAAAAAATATTAAATATACTTTAGATCTTTGCAAAATATCAATAACTACTCATATTTGAGTAATTTTTATACCTGCCTCACGGTCTTACCACTTCTTCTGGCGGAAGAGGCCGCCGAGGAGGGAGAGGAGGAGATAGAAAGGATAGAGGAGCTCCAATAAAAGAGCCACGTACCACGGGGTGCGTGGTTCTTTATTTGTGATTTGTGATTTGTGATTTGCGATTTCTCTTTGGCGGATGAGCCTGTATTCAATCGGGAATTTGATCAGGAGGATCAGGGGACAAAGGAGCTGGAGGAGGTTGGCAGCCACGATGAGTGCGCCGCAACGGAGGATGTCCGGGTCGGTGTATTTGGGTGCTTTGCCTGCCCAGCGCATCCGCTGACGGAAGAACGCCCGCCAAGTGGGAGCGGGGCGGACGATGGCGGTGTAGTCGGGTTCGTCGATGACGGCAATCTTATAGCCGCGCTTTTTCATCGCTTCCAACAGGAACATATCGTCGCCGGAAGGGATCTCCGGATGGAGGTCAGGCTCACAAGCCAGCCATGCCTCGCGACGGACGATGAGGTTCGCGCCGGAACACATGACGGCATGTCCGCTTTTGGCGGTACGCATGGTTAACTCCTGAATGGCGGCGTATTCGGCAATCTGGAGTGACAACCCCACCCCAACCCTCCCCTCAAGGGAGGGAGTCTCCATTCTTAACGGAAGGATAATCAAGTCGGCGTTGCCTGTTAGACCACTTCCAGGTCTGACCCAGACCGCCTTCGGCTGACAGAATACAGACCGCCCTTCGGGCTGACAGACAGGCGGCCAGACGACATCGTCGTCATGGAGCCAGACATATTCCGTCGTGGCGGCGTGGATGAGTTTGGAGAGGGCATGTTTTTTGCCTAAATGGTCATCGTTGACGCCCCGAATAGGGGTAATATGGGTAACCGACAGAGTACTTACATTGGCTTTGACCGTCGGTTGACCGTCGGTTGACCGTCGGGATTCGGCCGTAATTTGACTGAAAATCTCTATGAATTGAGGGTAGCTCTTAGAGATGATCTTTTTAAGGTCGTTTTCCGCCTGACAGTTTGGGTCTGGTGTTGAATCAAACGCTGTTTCCGGTGTTGAATCAAGCGTTATGAAATCTGCGGCGAGGAGGGCCATCGCCATCCGGTGGTCGTTGCGGACTTCGTGGAGTCGGACGGCTTCTATGCGGTCGGATTCTTTGTGGCGGAGACGGTCGGTGCCGGTGGCATGGAGAGTTATTCCGAGGCGTTCGCAGGTAAGAGCGATGGCGGGATAGAGATCCGGGCAGTTGGTAAAGTCGATTGATAAAAACCCCTCTCCGGCTCTCCCCTCAAGGGAGAGAGAAGAAAGCCCCCTCTTTCCCACTCCTTGGGAGAGGAAGTTTTTTTTACGGATAACAACACCATCTTCTATAAACTCGCTTTCTACGCCAAAATGCTCCGCATAGAGATCTGCCACAACCCTATCTCCTTGCAGACTGTCTTCTTTTAATCCCTCTAACAGCAACTCGCCGCCATGGATGGCTACGTACTCATACCAAAAGGCGGCGGAAGACCAGTCGGGTTCTAAACCCCTCTCCGGCTCTCCCCTCAAGGGAGAGGGATAAGACTCATACAGCTCTTTGATGCGGCG
>CALZRN010000046.1 GCA_945828585.1 uncultured Bacteroidales bacterium
CCGACGGTCAAACGACGGTCAAACGACAGTCAAGGCTCACATCATACCCGAATTAAGCCTTTTTTAACCCCTTTTATACAGTATATATACATTGTATATATACTCTTTCTTTTATCATTATTTTTATTTGCACATGTCATTTTTTTTTTGTAACTTTGCAGCCGATTTAGTTTGCACGAGTACGTGCGTGCGCGCAGAAATATTTGAACATGAAAAATATAGCATTTATCATCAATCCCATCTCAGGAAGTTCGGAGACGCAGAACGCGAAGCGTAAGTTGCCGAAGTTGATCATGCAGACCCTCGACAGCGAGCAGTGGTTGCCGAACATCACCTTCACGGAGTATGCCGGTCACGCGGTAGAGTTAGCGAAGCAGTATGCCCGGATGGGCTTTGACGCTGTGGTAGCGGTCGGCGGCGACGGAACGGTGAACGAAGTGGCACAAGGGATAGTGGCAGGTACCAGCCGTCAGCCGTCAGCACTTAGAAGTCAACAGACCGCACTCGGCATCATCCCGATGGGAAGCGGAAACGGTTTTGCACGGCATTTAGGCATCCCTATCCGTCCGCAGAAGGCCTTAGAGATGATCAACCACTCCGAGCCGATTTCGGTTGATTACGGTCTGGCGAACAGCAGATTGTTCGTGAGCACGTGTGGCACGGGATTTGATGCGTTGATAGCGGATCATTTTGCGGGCAGCAACAAACGCGGATTCAGCACCTATCTGCAGAACATCATCCACGACGCGTTCTCTTACCAAGCGCAGACCTACCACATTGTGGGCGACGGTCTGGACGTGACACACAAGGCATTCCTGATCACTTTCGCTAATGCAAACCAGTGGGGTTACGAAGCGCTCATCGCGCCGAAAGCGAGCATCCAGGACGGTAAGATGGATATTATGATGATGTCAAGCCACGCACTCTTAGGCAGCGCGAGTCTGGCGTTACGGTTGTTCGCCGGCAGCATCGATGACAGCCATTTCATGGACACGTTGCGCGCACGAGAAGTAACCCTCGAGCGCGAGACAGCGGCACCGTTCCATATCGACGGCGATCCCGTGGAGATGGAGAAAGATATACATATCTGCATCGTCGAGGATGGCCTCCGCGTCCTCGCAGAGAAGCGATTCTAAGAGGAAATAGGACTACCTAGGTTTACCTAGGACAACATAGAACTACCTAAAAAACTACCAATCATGACCCTAAAAATCATAAACAAGAGCAAGAATCCGCTGCCGCGGTACGAGAGTGCGCAGGCAGCAGGTATGGATATACGATGTAACATCGAAGAGGCGATCACGCTGCAGCCGATGGAGCGAAAACTTATCCCGACGGGCTTGTTTATCGAGTTGCCGGCCGGTTACGAAGCGCAGATCCGTCCGCGAAGCGGTCTGGCACTCAAACGCGGCTTAACCGTTCTGAACACCCCGGGAACGATTGACGCAGACTACCGCGGCGAGGTGGGTGTCATACTGATTAACCTGAGCGGTGAGGAGCAGACCATCGAACCCGGCGAGCGGATATGCCAGATGGTCATCGCCAAGCACGAGACGCCGGAGGTCATCGAAGTGACTGAACTGAGCGAGACCGAGCGCGGAGCAGGAGGATTCGGACATAGCGGAAGAAAATGAAAGAAGGAATAAAGAATAAAGACCGCATCGCTAAAAGAATAAGGACTAAACGGCTACTGATAATAGCATTTTTGTCTTTATTCCTTACTCCTTATTCCTTAATCGTTTCTCAAAACACCGTGGAGCAGAACCAGCAGTTCTCGTACTACTGGTACGCGGCGCGGCAGGCGATTGATCAAGAGCGGTACACCGACGCGTACGCGCTGATACAGTTCTGCCTCATGATCAAGCCCGATGACGGTCAGACCCTGTACTACCTCGGCGTCATCTACGCGGGCCTCAAGCAAGAGGATCGTGCGAAGGAGTATTTCGAGCGGGCATACGAGGCGATGCCCAAAGGGACAGCGCCGGTGGACCTGCTGCAAAGGCTGAAGATGCAGGCCATCACTGCCGAAGAATGGAAGAAAGCGCTTGCATTACAGGACGAGATTGACAAGAAAGACGGCTACGACGCCTACTCCGCCATCACTCGTTACCGCATCTACGCACTGAGCAACAAACCCAAGAAAGCCATCCAAGAGATTGACCGGTACTTAGAGACCGACCCGACGAACATGCGGTTTCTGCTCTTCCGGCTGGAGATCATGGAGCAGATGGGAGCCAAATCCAAAGAACTCTACGCGCTCTATGAGCGGGTGCTGGAACTCGATCCGTATAACCTGATGATCCTCAATAACTTCGCGTACCATTTAGCGACGCATGGCGGGGATCTGACGAAAGCAGAGAAGATGAGCGCAATCACGATCCGGGAGCAGCCATCCAACCCGACGTTCTTAGACACGTACGGATGGATCCTCCACCTGCAGGGACAAGACCAGCTGGCGTTGTTTTACCTCAACAAAGCATTGTGGAACATCGGTGATGACGAGAAAATGAGAGATGAAGTACAAAAGCATATTCATAGTATTAAGTAGTGCTCTTCTGCTCTGCGGATGCGGAGCGAAGAAGAAAGCGGCGCAACCGGCAGAACCCAAACCGTTAGTACCGACGTGGCATACTTGCCTCATACAAGGTGCCCAAGCGACCGTCATGACGGACGAAGACAAACTCTCCTCCTCCGTCACCATGCAGACCGTACACGACTCGATGATCGTCATCTCCGTCATGCCGATGCTCGGCATGGAGATGATGCGCGTAGAGGCCACGCCGACGGAGATCATCGCTATCGACAAACTACACGGCCGATATGCCAAGGCGACCTTCGCAGACCTCAACAAACAGTTGACGCCTTCACTGAATTGGGACATCCTCCAGCAGATATGCACGGCTGAACTACCCACGGGAGACAAGAGAGCACGGCTTGTCTGTACTTTCGGAAAGAAGCAGATAGAACTCATCCTTGACTATCCGCCCCGGAAGATCGATGTGCCGGTGAAGATGACGAAGCAAAGACTGACCAAATACACAGAGATAGATGTTTCGAAGTTCCTATAAATACATATTAACGCTTGTTCTGAGCGCATGTCTTTTCGTGCCGGCATGGAGCGAGAGCGTGAAGGAGTTGCAGCGGAAACAGAAGAAACTGCAGGCAGAGATCGAGCAGACCAACAAGATGCTCAAGCAGACCAAGAAAGATGAGTCCGCGACGATGAACAAACTACAGCTTCTGAACCAGAACATCAAAACGCAGAAGAAGCTCATCCACACGCTGGACAACGAGATCACGGCGCTGAACCGCGAGATGACGCGGCTGAGCAATACGCGCGACTCGTTACAGGTGGTCTTGGAGCGCTACAAAGGCGACTACGCACAAATGGTGAAGCAGAGCCATTATGCCCGGATGCAACAATCGCCCTTGTTGTTCCTCCTTGCGAGCGACAGTTTTCAGCAGCTCGCACGCCGCACACGCTACCTACAGGAGTTTGCACACTTCCGTCAGGAGCAGGTACGCCGCATTGAGAACACACAAGCAGAGATAGATACTCAGAACGAACTCCTGGAGACCAACAAAGCCGACAAACAGGCTGCTCTCTCTTCCCGCAAACGCGAGCAGGCGAACCTGCAACGAGACGAGCGCAAGCAGAAGAACATGCTCTCGCAACTCAAGTCCAAAGAGAAAGACCTGAATAAGCAGATCAAGCAGAAACAGAAGAAAGTGGACGAACTCAACCGCAAGATCGATGATTTGGTGCGCAAGCAGGCAGAGAAAGCCTCCAAGACCTCCCTCACGAAGGAGCAGAAACTCATCGCCGGAGGCTTTGAAGCCAACAAAGGGCGGCTGCCATGGCCCGTGGAGAAAGGGATGATTAGCGGACATTTCGGCAAGCAGCAACACCCCGTGTACTCGCAGGTGACGATGGATAACAAAGGTATTTACCTGCAGACGACCGCCGGTACCAAAGCTCGCGCAGTCTATAAAGGCGAAGTGACCAGCTGCTTCATGGTCGGCGGTACATACGCCGTGATCGTCCAGCATGGTAACTACCGAACGGTATATTCCAACCTCTCCAAGCTGTCCGTCAAACAAGGCGATAAGGTCGATATCAAACAAGCGATCGGCACCATCTTCACAGACCCCGAGCAGGACCAGAAGACCGAACTGTATTTCCAGATATACAAAGATAAGAACATTCAAAACCCCGAATTATGGATCGCAAAATAAGCATAAAGACAAGTTGGATTCGACTAATCATATTAGTCCTTATTCCTTTCTCCTTACTCCTGACTCCTTCCTGCAAGACCAACAGCTGGACGGAATGGAAGGTGCAGAACGAGTTATGGCTCGCCGCCAACAAGACGCAACCCGGCGTACAGACCTCCTCTTCGGGCCTGCAATATAAGATCATAGCAGACCCCTTAAAAGATCACGGAGAAGCTCGCCCCAACAAGAACAGTGTCATCATCTGCGACTACACCGTCAAGCTCATCAACGGCTACCAGGTGGACGGAGGAAACAACGTCGCGCTGGCACTCGCCAACACCATCCCCGGCTTTCAGGAAGGATGCCATAAGATTCATAACCAGGGCGATATAGAACTCTACATCCCTGCTTATCTGGGTTACGACTACGCCAAGTACCAGAGCAACGATTATGACGCAGCCGAAGGATTTGGTACCGAAGGAACCCAGGGATATATTCCTCCCTATTCTACCCTCATCTACACGATACATATATGCAGCGTTACGGGCAATTAATAGGACTGATAGCAGTACTCATGCTTTGCGGCTGCGAGGGCTCGACGTTTCAATCCTCCGTGCCGGCGTACCCCGTGCGCGTGGTGATCAACACCAAGACGCTCTTCACGGATTTCTTCCTGGAGAACACCAACGCCTATATTACCGTCAACCAAAACGGCTACTACGAAAACGGGACCTTCAAGCAGCCCGTGACCGTGACCGACGCATGGGGTTACGGAGGAGTCGTGGCATATATCTCGCTTGCCGGATACGTGGCGTTCGACCTTGCTTGTCCGTACTGCGCGGAGCATGGACATAAGAGCCCTTGCGAGATGGATGGCATATATGCCATCTGTCCGCGATGCGGCGAGCATTTCGACATCGCCAGCGGGTACGCCATGCCGCAGAAAGGAATCAGCAAAGAAGCCCTTCGGCTCCTAAACATCATCGCCACCGAGGACAAACTAACCATCACGCAAAGACAATGAGTAGTCAGCAATCAGTAATCAGCAATAAAGACCTTGTCTCCCTCGGCATCATCCGTCGCACCAAGTACCGCGACCTGCCGGAGTTTATCTTCGTTCGCCGCGACGGGTTGTTTGTTCCCTTTCGCTCGGAGCAGATACCTGAACTCATCGGCGAGGAGATGTTCGCCTTGCGGAGTGACATCCAAGAGGAAGACGACGGCATGATGACCTGGCAGGACCTCGTGGGCTACACCGTCATGGATGAAGAACCAAGCGGACAGCAGACATCCATCGGCGTCATCGCTACCATCGACGAATCGACCATCAACACACTCGCCACACTCGAAGACGGCCGCATGATGCCGCTTCACGAAGATTTCATCAACGCCATCGACGAGGACACACATGTCCTGCACGTCTCATTACCTTTTCAGCTATGAGTAAGAAACTGACGACCGCCGAGATGGGGCGGATGAATATAGACCAATACAAAGAATCCGACAAACTGCCGCTGGTAGTCGTCCTCGACAACGTCCGCAGCCAGCATAATGTCGGTGCGGTCTTTCGTACCGCAGACGCCATGCGTATCGAGCGCGTCATCCTCTGCGGCATTTGTTGCTGTCCCCCTAATCAGGAGATCCATAAGACCGCCCTCGGCGCCGAAGAGTCCGTCGAATGGCAGTATTACAAAGACACACTCGACGCCGTACATGCCCTACAAGCCGAAGGATACACCGTCTTTGCCGTCGAGCAGGCGCATGACTCTGTCACCCTCGAAGACGTGGCAGAGAGTCTGTCAGCGGAGCGGTCTGTACTCTGTCAGCGAAGCGGTCTGTCAGGCGAGGCCGGTCTCCACGGCATCGCCGTAGTCCTCGGCCATGAGGTCTTCGGCGTACAACAAGAAGTAGTAGATAGTTGCACACAATGTATAGAGATACCCCAATACGGCACGAAACACTCGATGAACGTCTCCGTGACGGCAGGCATCGTGATGTACCGCTTAGCCTCCTCTCTCCGGCGCGCGACAAAGAAGTAGCGAAAGCCGCTATCCAGGCGGGTGCAGACGCGATTTATATCGGTCCGCCTGCTTTTGGTGCGCGACAGGCTGCAGGAAACAACCTCGAGGACTTGGCGGAAGTCGTTCAGTATGCCCATCTCTACGGCGTACAAGTGCTCGTGACACTCAACACGCTGCTCCATGACGATGAGTACGCGCAGGCGGTCGCGCTCGCGCACGCGTTATATAAGATAGGTGTCGATGCGCTCATCATTCAGGATCTGCATCTCTTGGATTTCGACCTGCCGCCGATACGTCTGCATGCTTCTACCCAATGCGATAACCGTACACCCGAACACGTGGCGCATCTTCGAGACTTAGGTTTCAAACGCGTCGTACTCGCCCGCGAACTCTCCATCGACGAGATCCGCGCGATACACGAAGCCGTGCCGGATATAGAACTCGAGGCTTTTGTCCATGGTGCGCTCTGCGTCTCGTATTCCGGGCGGTGCTACATCTCCGAAGTGCTTGCCGGACGCAGCGCTAACCGCGGGGCGTGTGCGCAGTTCTGCCGTATGGCGTACGACCTGCTCGATGCTTCCGAAAACGAAGTGCTTGACGATGCTGGGCAACCGATCCATCAGCGCTACTTGCTCTCCCTGCAGGACCTCGACCGCTCTGCCTATCTCTCCGAACTCATCGACGCCGGCGTGACGACCTTTAAAATAGAAGGACGACTCAAAGATGCCGACTACGTCACGAACATCACCGCCTACTACCGGGAGAAGATAGATGCGCTCACTTCATCATTCCATCATTCCATCAATCCATCATTCAAGCCTAACCCCGAGAAGACTTTCCATCGCGGTGCGACGGATTATTTCCTTCATGGCCGGATGCCGCACATGGCTAACTGGAACACACCCAAATCCACCGGCGAGTATATCGGCTCGGTACTCGAAGCACGCGGCAACACTTTACGCGTCCGACTTAATCCCGGCATCACGCTCCATAACGGCGACGGCCTCACCATCGGTGCCGAAGGATGCTCCGTCAACGGCGTAGAAGGAAACATCATCAAGATCAATAAAACTCTCTCGCTATCTCGATATACCGATATCCCGCTCTATCGAAACCTCGACGTCGAGTTCACAAAGAATCTACATTCCGAGCGTAAGATCCCCGTGGACATTCTCTTCCGCGAGACGGAAAATGGCTTTGAACTAATATATACTCCCCTTGATACCAAGCTCTCTCCCCTAATGGGGAGAGTTGGTGAGGGACTCTCATTGGAGCTCGCGAAGAACGAATCCAAAGCACTCGACACCATCCGTACGCAGCTCACCAAACTCGGTGACACGCCGTATATCGCCCGCTCCATACAGATCGACTCAAAACCGTATTTCATACCCATTAGTGTACTAAATCAATGGAGAAGGGAGGTTGTAGATGGTAAATGAGCAAATGGTACATAGTTTGATGACCTGCCGATACTGCCTGCTCTTCGAGTTAGGGCATTGCCGCAAGACGAATCCTTATCCTAAAGACAAGGAACCGCGGTATCTGCGTCTGAAGACAGGAAAAAAACTCAAACTGACCTTCGATTGCAAGAACTGTCAGATGCTGGTAGACGAAGCCTAAGCCTCATGCAACGGGCGATGGTGGGCGAACTTCCATTCTTTATGCGCGAGATGCATCGCATTGATCGTCTGCGACGTACAGAACGTCTCGCAGAACCGCTCCCAGATATACTCCACCGCCATACTCGACGGATGCACCAGATCATCGGCATAAAACCGATAATCCCGCAACTCATCGAGCATAATCTCATAACTCGGGAAATAACTGCTTTCGACTTTCGACTTTTGACTTTCTACTAATCTCTCCACCGCCATCAGCAGCGTCGCTTTGCTAACCTGGTTCTCGTGCAAACCATCGCGTACATGGCGTATCGGCGAGACCGTGAAAAGCCATTTCTTATCGGCGTACTGCGCCAAGATAGGTTGCCATGCTTCGACAATCTCCTCGACCGTCAACCGTCGCCTTCTGAACCATTTCTCCGGCATCTTATGGCAATTCCCCACAACCCCTAATCCACTAACCCCTGATACCATCTCATACACCCACGCCGTACCGAAGGTGACGATGACCACCGTCGCTTCTTCCAAAGCCCGCTGCATCGTCTCGATAGATTCCGCAACCGCTTTCTCCGCCTCTTCTTTCGTAGCCCGCGAGAACGAACCATGATGCGCCATCGAGTGCCATAAACCGTCGTGCTCCACGAGGGGCAATTGGTGATTGGTAATTGGTAATTTGTAATTTATTGCTTGCGCGATGGAGAGCGGGTTATAAAGCGTGCCGAAAGGATTGCACGTCACCTGCATCTTCCTTTCCGCCATCTGCCTTCCTATCTCGTCGGAGAAACACGAACCGAGCATGAGAATCTTATCCTCATACCCGATCTTCCACTCGGAAGGCTTGATATCCACTATCGTCTGTAACTTCATTATTCAAAATGCATTACTCTCGCCGGGCTGATTTTCGCGACGATTCGCGATGGCAGCAGCAGAATCAACAGCGACACCACGGCGGTGAGTATATTCAGCGCGATGATCCATCCCCACGCAAATGCCATCGGTACGTACGACACGTAATACGTGCTCGCTTCGAGCGGAATGAGATGGCTGAAATACTGCACGGCGACGAGTCCCAGACCGATCATATTGCCCCACACCATACCTTTGCCGATCAGCATCGCCGCCTGCGTGAGAAAGATCCGCTGCACGAACCGATTGTCCGCGCCAAGCGCCTTCAGCGTACCGATGACCTGCACGCCGTCGAGAATCAGAATAATCAGCCCCGAGACCATATTAAAGCCTGCAACCAGCAGCATCAACACGATGATCACCACCACGTTCATATCCAGCAGATCGAGCCATGCAAAGACCGCCGGATTCTGCTCATGCAGCGTCTGGACGTAATAGACGTTGTACCCTTCTTCATCCAGATGATTGACGGTCGCGAAATAGATTTTGTCCGCCGTCTCGTCCAGATTCCGCATGTCATCCACGAGGATCTCCACACCGGAGTACGTCCCTTTGTCCCATGCCTGCAACCGCCGTGCGTCCTCTAACGTCCCGATGATAAACAGCTCGTCGTATTGCCCGAATCCCGTCTCGTAGATACCCGAGATCTTATAGCGTCGTGCGCGTACATTCGTCTCATCAACGAAATACGCATTCACCGCATCGCCCACTGCCAGTTTGAGCGCCTTTGCCGTCTCGCGAGACACCACCACTTCGCCGGCTCTCGTCGGCACTTCGCCTGCCACGATATTCTGCTCAAAGAAATCCCAATAATCCGTGCCTTTGAGCACCATCCCGCGAAACGCCGCATCGGTCTTGAGCATGCCGGGCTTGGTGATGAACGGCGCTACTGCCGCCACATGCTCGTACCCGCTCAGACTCGTCAGCATGCTGTCCGACACCTCGATGGGTTGCATATCGTACGTGTTGTTATTATCGAACGACACGACCTGAATATGCGCCCCAAAACCCGCCACTTTCTGCGTCACCGTCCGCTTGAATCCCACTACCACACAGATCGTCACGATCATCACCGCTACACCCACGATGATGCCCGCCAAAGCCACACGGATAGCCGGGCGCGAGGAACGCGTTCCGCCTTGCTGCGAAAAATAAAGTCGCTGAGCTATCCCTATTTCCGGTATTTTCGGCACGGTTTTTGTAGTAAAAAATCTTAGGACTTCCTAGGACTACCTATGACTACCTAGGACTACCTATTAATTATTATGAAAAAACTCTTATCTATTCTTTCCCTTGCCCTCTTATCGGGCTTGATGATGGCGCAAGAGCCGGTCTCTGAAACTCGTTCGCAACGTACTCCGCAGGAGGAGGCATTGAAGCAAACCATGCGTCTCGTTCGCGAGTTAGGCATCTCCGATTCCGTCCGTATCGACACCCTCTATCGCATGCATCTCAAGTATGCCTTGGTGCGCCAGAAAGGGCTGACCAGAGCCCAAAACCTCGAGCGCATGCAGGCTATCCATAACGAACTCAAGAACCTGCTCACGCCGGAGGAGTTTGAGCGCTTTATGAACCACCCGGCCGAGCTGCCTCGCCGACCACGTGGAGCCGCCGGAGCACCAGCCAGACAAGCAGCGCCCATAAGGATCCAACAACCAGCCCGGCAATGATATCTGTCGGGTAATGCGCCCCGAGATACATCCGGCTATAACAATTGATTGCCACCCAAGTCATCAGACCGACGGTGGCATATCTGTTTCTATAGATCAGGCTGAAGAGCAGTCCTACCGCCATCGTGTTCGCCGCATGAGAGCTGCAAAAACCATACTTCCCGCCGATATAGCCATATACCAGCCGCAGCGGATCGAGCGCAGGCTCGTGCGTCGGTCGCAGCCTGCACACAATCGGTTTCAACACGCCGCTGCAGATCCAGTCGCTCATGCCTACAGCCACACCGAATCCCACCAAAACCAGCATCAGCGCCTTCC
The DNA here is from genome assembly GCA_945828585.1 of uncultured Bacteroidales bacterium. Classification (GTDB taxonomy): domain Bacteria; phylum Bacteroidota; class Bacteroidia; order Bacteroidales; family Paludibacteraceae; genus Colicola. The sequence continues at coordinate 10,750 of CALZRN010000046.1, forward strand.
AGCTCTTAAACCGCCACGCGATCAGTGCCACCAGCAACATATATAGCGGAATCCACGTCTTCGCCCGACTAATCCCCCACATCAACGCATCCAGCCACTCGCTGCCATGCCCGTTGATCCATAGTAATATGTCGTAATCAAGGTTCAAATCCTAAACCCTAAATCTCATTCATGAGTACCGCCGTATGGCAGGCTACGATCGCCGCGGTCTCTGTCCTCAGCCTTGCTTTGCCTAAGCCCACGGGCTTAAATCCCAGCGCCAGCGCCTCGTTCACCTCCTCTTCGCTGAAGTCTCCTTCCGGACCGATCAGCACCAACACGTCGCGACCGGGTCTGATCTCACTCTTCAACTCGCGCTTGTCGTCCTTGTAACAATGGGCGATGAAGCAGTCTTGGTCTTTCTGCGCTTGTTCGCGAATAAAAGTCTTGAAATCCTGCAAGTCATGCAGCACCGGCAGGTAGTGTTTCAGGCTCTGCTTCGCCGCGGAGAGCATAATCTTCTCCAGTCTGTCCATACGTATCTGCTTGCGCTCGGAGAACCGGCAGAGCAGCATCGTGATCTCGTCCGCACCTATCTCCGTACATTTCTCCACCAGCCACTCTACCCGCTCGATATTCTTCGTCGGCGCAACGGCTATATGCAGATGAAAATCATGCAACGCTTCCTGCTTCTCGTGGCTGATGATCTCAAAATCGCAATGCTTGGGATGCGGATTCGTAATCCGCGCCGTATAGGTCGTTCCTTTCCCATCGGTAATCAAAATCTCATCACCCGCACTGTACCGCAGCACCCGCACGCAATGTCCGCTCTCCTCTTCGGAAAGCGTCTGCTTGGTTTCTATTTCAGGACAATAAAATAAGTACATCCCGTTATTCCGTAATTCCGTAATTCCGTTATTACGATTTATAGTTCTGATTCTTTCAGTCTCTCCGCGTTCTCCGCTACCTGCAGCGCATCGATCACACCTTGTATATCTCCGTCCATGAACGCCGCGAGGTTATAAACCGTGTATCCGATGCGGTGGTCGGTGATGCGGCCTTGCGGGTAGTTATACGTACGGATCTTGGCACTACGGTCTCCCGTAGAGACCATGGTCTTTCTGCGCGCCGCGATGTCGTCGATATATTTCTGGTGCTCCTTATCATAAATCTGCGTACGCAGGCGCGAGAGCGCGCGCTCTTTGTTCTTCGGCTGGTCGCGTGTCTCCGTACACTCGATGAGGATCTCCTGCACTTCGCCCGTGTTCGGGTTCTTCCAGTTATATCGCAACCGCACACCCGACTCGACCTTATTGACGTTCTGTCCGCCGGCACCGCCTGAACGGAACGTCTCCCATTTGATCTCGCCTTCGTTGATATGCACCTCAAACTCATCCGCCTCAGGCAGCACCGCCACCGTCGCAGCCGAGGTATGTACTCTACCCTGCGTCTCCGTCACCGGCACTCTCTGTACGCGGTGCACGCCGCTCTCGTATTTGAGTGTCCCATAGACGTTCTGACCCGTGACGTTGAAGATGATCTCTTTGTATCCGCCTGCAGCACCTTCCGTAAACGATGAGACGGTGTATTTGAAACCCTTGATCTCGAAATACTTGGTGTACATCCGAAACAAATCTCCGGCGAAGATCGCCGCTTCGTCACCACCTGTACCGCCACGAATCTCCATCACGACATTCTTGCCGTCCTCGGGATCTTGCGGCAGGAGTTGCAATTTCAGTTCCTCTTCGAGCTTCGGGATCTGCGGTTCGAGTTCATCGATCTCCGCCTTTGCCATCTCTTTCATCTCCGCGTCGGTCTCGTTATAAAACAAGTCCTTCGCGTCCTGCAAGTCCGTCACGGCTTTCTTGTACCGGTGCGCACATTCTAACACCCGCTCCAAGTCATGATAATCCCGATTCAGACGCACATACCGCGCCTGATCGGCTATCACCGACGGGTCCGTAATCAGCAAACTCACCTCGTGAAACTTTGCCTCTAATCCTTCTATTTTATCTAATATATCCACCTATCAACTATCAACTGTTAACTATCAACTATCAACTATCCTCCTCGTCCTTCTGCTTCATTCTCCGCCAGATGCGGTAGTTCTTGATGATTGACTTCCACTCTCTCTTCGTGATATACCACTCGTCGTTCTTCCTTGGCGGACGATAGACCGGCCGCGTGTCGATCTGCACTTTCCGCTTGATGGAGTCGAGGTTATACTGCCGGCTCAAGCTATCCCCCATCAGGATCGCGTCTTGCTCTTCCGCCTTGTGGATACGCAGCTCATCGACGCTCATCTCCATGTTGGGATCATCGTTCGGCATGGCGCGCAACTCACTCGCCACCAACCGAATCAGCTTGTACGCACCGAATCCCAGCACAGCGATGATCACGACCATCAGGCCGTAATACGCCTGCTTGTCGCGCATCCGCAGCGCACCGCCTAAGCCTCTATTTCGCTTACTGTAACTCATCTGCGTTTGCCACTCATCTGCTGCACCTTACGCATCATCTTCGACGTCTGCTCAAACTGCTTGATAAAGCGGTTCAGCTCCACAATCGTCACGCCGGCACCTTTGGCGATGCGGTTCTTGCGGCTGCCGTTCAGCAGCCCGGGATTGGCACGCTCTGCCGGCGTCATGGAGTTAATCATCGCCTCGATCGGCTTGAACGCATCGTCGCTCACCTCCACGCCTTTCAGCGCTTTGTCCATGCCGGGAATCATGCCCATCAGCTCTTTCATCGAACCCATCTTCTTGATCTGGCTCAACTGCCCCATGAAGTCGTTGAAATCGAACTGGTTCTTGGCGATCTTCTTGCTGATGCGGCGGGCTTCCTCTTCGTCGTACTGCTCTTGCGCACGCTCCACGAGGCTCACCACGTCACCCATTCCAAGGATGCGGTCTGCCATACGTGCCGGATGGAACACATCCAGCGCTTCCATCTTCTCACCGGTACCGATGAACTTGATCGGCTTGTTGACCACCGTGCGGATACTCAATGCCGCACCGCCACGAGCGTCGCCGTCCAGCTTCGTCAGTACCACGCCATCGAAATCCAACCGGTCATTAAACTCCTTGGCGGTATTGACTGCGTCCTGTCCGGTCATGGCATCGACGACGAACAAAGTCTCACTCGGCTCGATAGCGTTCTTGATAGCCGCTATCTCGTTCATCATCTGCTCATCAACCGCCAGACGACCTGCCGTATCGACGATCACCACGTCGTAGCCGAACTTCTTCGCCTCCGCGATCGCCTCCTGCGCAATCTTCACAGGATCACCACCATTAAGCGGCTTAGCCGCGTCACCATTAAGCAATCCACCATTAGCGAATACCTTCGCTCCTATCTGCTCTCCTAACACGCGCAGCTGCTCGATAGCCGCCGGACGATAGACGTCGCAAGCGACGAGCATCACTTTCTTGCCTTTCTTCGCCTGCAGGTAGTTCGCCAGTTTCGATGCAAAAGTCGTCTTACCGCTACCCTGCAAACCCGACATCAGGATGACCGCCGGTGAACCTTTGAGGTTGATCTCCTGCGTCTCGCCACCCATCAACTCGGCTAACTCGTCATGCGTGATCTTGATCATCAACTGACCGGGCCGCACCGCATTGATCACGTTCTGACCCATCGCTTTCTCCTTCACGCGGTCGGTAAACTGCTTCGCAGTCTTATAGTTCACGTCGGCTTCGAGCAACGCCTTGCGAATGTCCTTAATCGTCTCCGCCACGTTGATCTCCGTGATTCGTCCCTCGCCTTTTAGTATCTTAAAAGACCTCTCTAATCGTTCGCTTAAATTATCAAACATTTTACTCCTAATTTAATTTGGCTGCAAAGATACAACAAAAAAATGACATACACAAGAGTGTATGCCACTTTTTGCACATTTTTTCGCTTTTTCTCCTGTATCTGCCTATGCATGGCGGATTAGCTATAGACCTTTCTTCGAAGCATCGTAAGTCTCCACCGTCTTAGTCTGAATGACTACGCTGGTGTCGCCCTTCTGCCATGCTTCGCTGCGAGTTGTGATTGTCCTTGTGACGTTGCAGGAACTCAGTCCCAACGCAATCGCCACGCACGTCACGATAGCGG
>CALZRN010000047.1 GCA_945828585.1 uncultured Bacteroidales bacterium
TGGTGATCCGATAGTAACCGTACGGACGCGGGGTATAGTTGTTGCTGCACGCAACGAACGAAAGCAACAACAAATTAAAAATTAAAAATTTATATTTAGCTACCCTATTTTTTTGTAAAAAGCCCATAATATTCCAAAATACGGCACAAAGGTAATATATTTAATTCAAAATTCAAAATTCAAAATTCAAAATTCCGGTTAAAAGTGAGAAAATCACACTTTTTTATAAAAAAAGTACGTGCGCGCTTGCGTATATAAAAAAAAAGTTGTAACTTTGTGCGCTTTTAGAGAACTATTGTGCCTTCACTCTCCCGTTAACGTCATACGCAGCATCCGATGAGCATCCGATGAGCATCCGATCAAAGAAGGTGGAAAGCAGGTGGAAGGGTGAGAGTTGAGAGTTGAGAGTTGAGAGTTGAGAGATAACAACCATAAGAAACACACATTAAATATTTATGATGAGTAAGAAAGAAAATAATTATTGCGTGATCATGGCCGGCGGCGTTGGCAGTCGTTTCTGGCCGTTCAGCAGGGAGGAGAAGCCGAAACAGTTCTTGGATTTTTTCGGCACCGGCAGAAGTTTATTGCAGATGACGATAGACCGTTTCAGACCGATTGTACCGGTGGAGAACATGTTTATCGTGACGAATATCGCATACAAACATTTGATTTTGGAGCAAGTGCCGGACATCAAAGAGAGTCAGATCTTATGCGAGCCGGCGAGAAGGAATACGGCGCCGTGTATCGCTTATGCGACAGCTCATATCCGGGCGTTATGCCTGCGCAAGGCCGGCTTAACCGCAGCTAATCAGGACTGGACGAGAAAGGAAATGAAAGCGAATATCGTAGTTGCGGCGAGTGATCATCTGATTCTGGAGGAAGAGAAATTCCGGCAGGCCATCTTGAAGGCGTTTGATTTCGTAAGTGAGAACAACGCGATCTGTACGCTCGGCATGCAACCGACACGACCGGAGACGGGGTATGGATACATTCAGTTCGTCCGCGATGAACTGAATGAAGTCGAAAGTCGAAAGACCGCTTCGCTCAAAGTAGAAAGAAGCGAAGGAATTTATCCGGTGAAGACGTTTACGGAGAAGCCGAATTTAGAGATGGCGAAAGTGTTCCTGGAGAGCGGCGATTTTCTATGGAACAGCGGTATCTTCATCTGGAACCTACAGACGATTAGTGAAGCGTTTAGGTATCTACTGCCGGAAGTAGCGGACCGTTTCCGTGAGGGCGAGCTACTGATGGGAACCGAGAAGGAGGAGAAGTTTATCGAGGATATATTTCCGAAATGCCCGAACATCAGTATTGACTACGGCATCATGGAGAAGGCGGAGAACGTATATGTGATACCGAGCAGTTTCGGCTGGAGCGATTTGGGTACCTGGGGCAGCTTGTACGAGTTGAGTGAGAAAGACGAGGACGGCAACGTGAGTCTGCACAGCGAGGCACATTTCCATGAGGCGAAAGGTAATATCGTCGTGCTGGAGCCCGGTAAGAAAGCGATCGTGCAAGGCGTGGAGGACATGATTATTGTGGAGGAGAAGGGCGCGTTGCTGGTTTGCAAGAAAGCGGAAGAGCAGCGGATCAAACAGTTTGTAAGCGAGCTATAACCCCACCCCGCTTTGTTCTACGGACGACCACTGGACGTCCGATCGAGCAGAGCTCTTCACCCGCACAAGGGAGGGAGACTCGCTCGCGGAACTCGCGAACACAGGACACCGCGGGGAGCTGATAAAAGGGCGAGCAAAATAGTAAATATAAAAGCATAACAAATAAATTACTAAATACATTAAATCCTTCATCATGAGTTATCTGAATTTTGACAAGACAGTACTTGTTAATCTGGAGCGGTCGCTTCAGAAAGAGATGATTCGAACGAACCGTGCAGGGGTGTATAACTCGACCACGTTGGTCGATTGTAACACCCGTAAGTACCACGGCCAGTTGGTGATGCCCATTCCGGAGCTTGGGGAAGATAATTTCGTTCTGCTGAGTTCGTTGGATGAGACCGTGATCCAACACGGGGCTGAGTTCAACTTAGGTCTGCACGAGTACGGCGAGAATCATTTCAGCCCCAACGGCCACAAGTACATTCGCGAGTTTGACTGCGAGTTGATCTCCAAGACCGTTTATCGCGTAGGTGCGATGGTATTGGAGAAGGAGCGGATGTTGGTCAGTTTCGAGCCACGCGTGCTGATCCGCTACACGTTATTAGAGAGCGGCAGTCCGACGACCTTGCGTTTCCGTCCGTTTCTGGCCTTCCGCAGCGTGAACGAGCTGACGCATGAGAATCCTCTGGCTAATCCAAACATGGACGAGTGCGAGAACGGGCGTTATAACCGGATGTATCCAGGTTTTCCGACCTTGTACATGCAGTTCAGCAAGGCGGTGGAGTACCATCACGACCCGCAGTGGTACAAGGATATCGAGTACCGCAAGGAGCGTGAACGCGGCTACGCGGACAAGGAGGATCTGCTGGTACCGGGATATTTCGAGTTGCCGATGAAGAAAGGCGAGAGCATCATCTTTGCAGCAGGTGTGACCGAATGTAAGACCAGTACGCTGAAGGGTACATGGAAGAAAGAGTTAGAGCGCCGGAACAAGCGTCTTGACATGTTCTCGACTCTGAAGAACAGCGCAAGCCAGTTTTACAAACGCGAAGGTGATAAGTGCTATTTGTTAGCCGGTTTCCCATGGTTCCACGCGGACGCCCGCAACTCGTTCTTCGCGACGCCGAGTTGTACGTTAGACATCGACCGTCCGGAATACTGGGACGCCATCATCAACAAGACTGCGATAGGCGAGATTCTTAACTTCATGAATGGTCGCGGCACCGAGAACAAGATGACAGGCATGGATGAGCCGGATGCATTGTTATGGTTTGTTCGCGCTATCCAGAAATACGCACATAAGTACACGGTTCGCGAGGCGGCTGATTTGTATGGCCAGCTCTGTCTGGACATCGTCACCTGGTACCGCAAGCAGAACCATCCGCGCGCGAAACTGCATCAGAACGGTCTTTTATGGGTAGATGGTACGCAGAAACCGGCTACCTGGATGAACGCGACGGAGAACGGTTGGCCTATCACCCCGAGAACGGGTTATGTAGTAGAGATCAACGCACTATGGTACAACGCAATGCGATTCACGGCAGAGTTGCTCCGGGAGATGGGCAAAGAGACGAGTGCCGACCTGATGGAGTACCAGGCAGAGATCACGAAGGACGCTTTTGTCAAGACCTTCTGGAACGGTGTTTACCTGAACGACTACGTGTTGGACGGCTACGAGAATCGCGAGGTGCGACCGAACCAGATATGGGCGGCCGGTCTTCCCTACAGCCCTCTGGACAAGAAACAACAGAAAGCAGTAGTAGATATCTGTACGAAAGAGTTGCTGACGCCGAAGGGCTTGCGTACGCTGAGTCCGAAGAGCGGCGACTACCGTCCTATCTACCGCGGCGGTCCGCAGGAACGAGACCGGAATTTCCATAACGGACCGGTTTGGCCGTTCACGATTGCGGCGTATGCCCGTGCGTATATGAACGTTTATAAGTGCAGCGGTATCAGTTTCATGGAGCGACTGTTGGTCGGTTTCGAGGCTGAGATGGACCAGCTGACGATCGGAACGCTGAACGAGATGTACGACGGCAACCCGCCTTACAAAGGCCACGGCGGCATGAGTTATGCACCGAGTGTGGCATCGGTAATCAGCGTGATGGATACGCTGAAGAAATATCAATTAGTCGAAAGTGAAGGAAAGGAGGCCGACAAATGAAAGCGTTAATGTTTGGATGGGAGTTTCCTCCTCATATCTTAGGTGGTTTAGGAACTGCGAGTTATGGTCTGACGCGCGGCATGGCGCAACAGCCGGACATGGAGATCACGTTCGTCATCCCGAAGCCTTGGGGCGATGAGGACCAGAGTTTCCTGCGTATCATCGGAGCAAACAGCGTGCCTATCGTGTGGAAAGAAAACAGCTATGACTACGTCAAGCAGCGCATGGAGGGCAAGATGAGCCCCGAAGAATATTTCCATTTCCGCAACGGAATACATTACGACTACCGCCGCATCGGAACGGATGACTTGGGCTGCGTGGGTTTCTCGGGTCGTTACCCGGATAACCTGATCGAAGAGATCGGCAACTACGAAGCCGTAGCAAGCGTGTTAGCGCACAGTCTGGATTTTGATATCATCCACAGTCATGACTGGCTGACTTATCCGGCAGGTGTGTTTGCGAAGCAGATCAGCGGTAAGCCATTAGTGATCCACGTTCACGCGACCGATTTCGACCGCAGCCGCGGTAATGTCAACCCGACGGTTTATGCGATAGAGAAACGGGGCATGGACGCAGCAGATCATATCATTTGCGTAAGTAACCTGACGAGACGGACGGTGATCGAGAAATATGGTATCGATCCGCGCAAGGTAAGTACGGTGCACAATGCCGTAGAGCCGTTGGCGCATCCGGAAGAGTTCACGAAGCCTGAGCGCAAAGACAAGCTTGTCACGTTCCTTGGTCGAATCACCATGCAGAAAGGTCCGGAGTATTTCGTCGAGGCCGCAGCAAGGGTACTGAGCAAGACGGACGGCGTACGATTTGTGATGGCCGGAAGCGGCGACAAGATGGCGGAGATGATTGATCTCGTAGCCAAACGCGGCATCGCGGATAAGTTCCACTTCCCGGGCTTCATGCGCGGCAAGCAGGTGCAGGAGATGTTAGCGATGAGCGACGTGTATATCATGCCGTCTGTGAGCGAGCCTTTCGGTATCAGTCCGCTGGAGGCGATGCAGGTCGGCTGTCCGTCGATCATCAGCCATCAGTCCGGCTGCGCAGAGATCCTGCAACATGCCATCAAGACCGACTACTGGGACATCGACGCCATGGCGGACGCTATCTACGCGATCGTCAAATATCCGGCGATGTACAAGAGTCTGCATGAGTTAGGTATGGCGGAAGTCAACAACATCAAGTGGTCCGACGCCGGACTCAAAGTGCGCAGGATCTATGACGGAGTAATCAACCACACGCTGTAGACCGCTTCGCTCAAAGTATAAAGACAAAAGACCGCTCGCTGAGCGAGTTCAAAGACAAAAGATTATTAAGAATTAAAAATTCGTATTATGAAAAATATATGTTTTTGCTTCCAGATGCACGCACCGTACCGTCTGAAGCGCTATCGTTTCTTCGAGATCGGCCATGATCACTACTACTACGACGATATGGCTACCGAGGAGCACGTTAACTGGCTGGTGCAGACCTCGTACCTGCCGCTTTGCCAGACCATCCGCGACATGATCAACCTCAGCAAGGGTAAGTTCCATTGCGCCCTCAGCGTGAGCGGAACGATGATCGAGATGTTCGAGCAGTTCAACCCGGAGATGATCGATATCCTCAAGGAGCTGGCGGCTACCAAGGCCGTCGAGTTCCTCGCAACGCCGTACAGCTATTCGCTGGCATCGGAGTACAACGCAGAGGAGTTCAAGGAGCAGCTGAAGTTCCAGGGCGAGCTGGTAGAGACCATCTTAGGCGTGAAGGCACAGAGCGTATGGAACACCGAGTTGCTGTACACCGACGAGGAGGCTTATAACCTGAACAAGATGGGCTACAAAGTGATCCTGAGTGAGGGGGCTAAGCACGTGTTGAGTTGGAAGACGCCGAACAAGGTCTATCAATCCGCAGGCGCACCGAAGATGAAGGTGCTGCTGCGTAACACGCACCTCAGCGACGAGTTGAGTTTCCATTTCTCCGATCCGGGATGGGGCAATTTCCCGATCGACGCAGAGAAATACGCCAACCAGCTGAAATCGTTGCCGGAAGGCGAAGATATTATCAATATATGGGTTGGCGCGGAGACTTTCGGTATCCGTCAGAACGCCGGAAGCGGTATCTTCGATTTCCTGAAGGCGCTGCCGTATTTCGTGCTGGAGCGTGAGATGGGCTTCATGACGCCGAGCGAGGCAGCGAAGAAGTTAGCCGCCGAGGACGTACTGTCGAGTCCGTATCCGTTGACCTGGAGCGGTGAGGCAAAGGACCTGAGCGTCTATACGGGTAATGACCTGCAACAAGAGGCGCTTAACAAGTTGTACGCTGTCGCAGAGCGCGTACACCTATGCCAAGACAAGAATCTGAAGACTAACTGGTTGCGTCTGCAGGACGTTAACTACCTGCATTATATGAACCACATCGACCAGGGCGAGACGCAGTATGAGTCGGCTTACGACGCGTTCATCAATTATATGAACGTGCTGTCCGACTTCCTGCAGACGGTAGAAGAGCAGTACCCGACGACCATCGAGAACGAAGAGTTGAACGAGTTGCTCAAGACCATCCGCAACCAGGAAGAGGAGATTCAGAAACTGAACGAGAAGCTCAAGAAAGCAAAGAAATAAAAGCCTATCCCTCCTTTAAAGGAGGGGATAAGGGGTGAGTACAAGATTGAATAGACGTATTCTCATAGTATTAGTACTGTTGGCAGCGACCATTATGGCCGCTGCCAAGCCGCCCCGTGTGCGGACAGTAGTGCGTACCTGGCAAATGCCGGGGTATAGCGCAGTAGCGGACACGACGGTCTTCATGGACACGTTGACGCTGAACTATCACGACGTAGATGTCCAGCAGAACTACTCGATCAGTAGCGCGACGAACGGCAACGTGTTGGTCTCGCCGATTGAGTCGAGAGTCGTGAACGACAGGCTGAAGACGATAGATGACCCGTTTGCGTGGAGCCTCACGCCGTACGTCACTACGCCGCAGCAACAACGGTATTTTAATACGACAACCCCTTTCTCTACCGTGGCGTACAAGAAAGGTTTCGTGACGGGCCATGAGGAGAACGATATCGATTTTCTTTTCACGGGCAATATCAACCGGAAGCTGAACCTGGGTCTGGAGATGGACTACCTCAGTTCTATGGGGCACTATGCCAACACGGCGGGTAAACTGTTCCGCGGTTCCGTATGGGGCAGTTACACCGGCAACCACTATAGCATGCACGCCGCGTTCGGGTGGAGCCAGTTGAACTCGTTTGACAACGGAGGACTGAGAGACGTAGCGGATCTAAGCAGCTCGTTGACTGCGGAAGATATACCGGTTCGGCTCAATGCGATGACCGGTTATCGGTATATCAGCGGCTACCTGCATAACCAATATGCCATCACCAAAGAACGTGAGTACCACGACTCGATCGAGGTGATCGAAGATGGCAGGAGGGTTAGGAAAGACACTCTCAAAGTGGAGTACATCCCGCTGATGACCTTCTCGCATATCTTCGAGACCAACAACTCTAACAGGCGGTATATCGAGCAAAACGCCCGTCAGGATTTCTACGACAAGACGTATTTCGACACCATCCGCACGAACGACACGACGGACGTACTGACGATTCGGAACACGATCGCCGTGACGTTCTCAGAGGCGTACAACACGAAGCTGAAGTTCGGCGCGACGGTCTTCGCCATGAACGAATGTCAGCGGTTTCTGAACGACAGTGTGCCGTACGACAAAGACAGTATTTTCGATTACGTATGGACCAACAACACCTTCGTCGGCGGCGCGATCCACAAGCACAGCGGTGCGAACGTGCACTATACTATAGAGGGGCAGGTTTGCGTCTTAGGATATAAGATCGGGGAGTTTGACGTACACGGCAAGTTAGAGACGAAGTTCAACGCCGGCAAGTATCCTTTTTATATCTCCGCTCGGGCGTACGCGAAGAGCGAGACACCGAACAGGTACCTGCAACACTATCGGTCTAACCATTTCATATGGGATAATAACTTCGGGTTCACGTACCGGTTCTTAGGCGGCGCGACGGTCGCGTACCCGACCCAATGGGTGAAACCCAGGATTGATTTCAGTTTTGAGAACTTCACCAATCCGATCTATTTCAAAGCCGTGGACGGCTTGCCTTACCAGCACCGCGGCAATGTACAGATTATCACGGGAGAAGCAGGAGTAGATATCACCACCCCGTGGATTAACTTAGAGAACAGAGCTGTGATCCAACACAGTACCAACGACAGCGTGATGCCGGTTCCGATGGTCATTTTGCAGCACAGGCTGTACTACCACGGTACTTGGTTCCGCGCGCTGGACGCGCAGATAGGTGTCGATGTGCGGTATTTCACCCGATACCACGCGCCGGTGCTCAACCCGGCGACAGGCATCTTCTGCACCCAGCAGGACGTGAACGTGGGTAACTACCCATGGATGAACGTTTATGCAAATTTCTACGTGCGATCAATCCGATTGCGTTTCTTCGCACAATATCAGCACATAAACCACCTGTTTATGCGCTCCAACACGAACTATCTGACCATGCCGGGCTATCCAACCAACAGGGATGTTTTCCGAGCAGGTTTGGCATGGCACTTTTATAATTAGTCAAGAGTCAAGAGTTAAGAGACAAGAGTCAAGAGATGTTTATGGTAGTAACAGTAAATACAAACAAGATTATTCAGTACGCCCAGGAAGAGGCGTCCAGGCTGATGAGCAAACACATCGAGCCGGGGCACTTGCTGCTGGCGATTATGCGATTAGGCGAAGGCTCGGCCTATGAGGTACTGCGTCAGGCGGATTTTCGTCCGGAGGAAGCCAAAGAGGCTATCGAGCAGTCCTTGCGGGGCACGGAGCCGGATGCGTCGCGTTCGTTGAGCGCGAGCACCGATCGTATCTTCCGCATCGCGGAGGGTATCAGCCGTGAGTATCATGCGCCGGCGGTGGGGACGATTCACCTGCTGATGGCTATCCTCCGTGAGCGGGTCAACAAGGCCGCCATCTATCTGGAGAACGAGTGGCAGATCACCTATTCGCGGGTGGTCGATCTGTACGGCGAGCCGCATGAAACCTTGGAGTATCCGCAGAACGGCGGCGAGCAGGGAGATGAGGTGAACGAGGCCAACTGGCAGCCGCAGCGCGGTCAGCAGAAAGGCAAGAGCAGCAAGACCGCAGCGCTGGACAAGTACGGACGCGATCTGACCAAACAGGCGGAGGAAGGTAAGTTAGACCCCGTCGTAGGACGTGAGAGAGAGATTGAGCGCGTGGTACAGATCCTGAGCCGCAGGAAGAAGAACAACCCAATCCTCATAGGCGAGCCGGGCGTCGGCAAGTCCGCTATCGTTGAGGGCTTGGCGCTGCGCATCATCGGCGACGAGAGCGGGGCGCTGAAAGGCAAACGGATCGTGACTTTGGATGTCGCTTCGATGGTAGCCGGTACGACGTACCGCGGCCAGTTCGAGGAGCGGATGAAACAGGTAATCACGGAGCTGCGCGAGCACCCGGAGGTGATCCTCTTTGTCGATGAGATACACACGCTCATCGGTGCCGGCAACGCTTCGGGATCATTGGACGCCGCAAACATCCTCAAGCCCGCTTTGGCGAGAGGCGAGGTACAGTGCGTCGGCGCAACGACAACCGCTGAGTACGCCAAGTCCATCGAGAAAGACGGGGCGTTGGAGCGCCGTTTCCAGAAAGTGCAGGTTCGTCCGACGACGAGCGAGGAGACGCTGAACATCTTAAAACACCTCAGCACCCATTACGCGCAGTACCACTATGTGACCTACAGCAAAGAGGTGCTGAAGGCCTGCGTGGAGATGAGCGAGCGGTACCTGACCGACCGTGCTTTCCCGGACAAAGCGATCGACGTGATGGACGAGGTGGGCGCACGGAGCAAGACCCGCATGCAGGAGTTAGGCGAGAGCGAGACGCCGTACGCTATCACCATAGAAGACGTAGCGGGTGTAGTGAGCGTGATGAGCGGCGTACCCGTTCAGCGCGTAGCGACCGCCGAGAGCGAGCGACTGCGCACGATGGCGGACACCCTCAAACGCCGCGTGATAGGTCAGGACACCGCAGTGGAGACCGTCGTTCGCGCTATCCAACGCAGCCGGCTCGGTCTGCGCGACCCGAAACGACCGATCGGTACGTTCTTCTTCTTAGGTCAGACGGGTGTCGGCAAGACGTACCTGGCGCAGTGTCTGGCGGAGGAACTCTTCGGCAGCAAGGATGCGTTGATCCGATTTGATATGAGCGAATATATGGAGAAACACACGGTGAGTCTGCTGGTAGGCGCGCCTCCGGGCTACGTAGCCCATGAGGAGGGCGGCAAGCTGACGGAGGCCGTGCGGCGCAAACCCTACTCCATCATCCTCTTCGACGAGATTGAGAAAGCCCATCCGGATATCTTCAACGTGCTGCTGCAGGTGCTGGACGAAGGCCGTCTGACTGACCGTCAGGGTCACAGCGTTGATTTCCGCAACACGATCATCGTGCTGACCAGCAACGTAGGCACGAGACAGGTGTTAGAGTTCGGCGCGGGCATCGGCTTCAACAACGCGGAGATGGACCGGAAGCGCGTGAACGCGACCTTGCTCAAGGCGCTGCAGAAACAATTCCCGCCGGAGTTTGTCAACCGCATCGATAATGTCGTGACCTTCGAGCCGCTGAACCGCGAGAGCATCGCCCAGATCGTACGGATCGAGATCAGCCTTCTCCAACAACGGATGAAGAAACAAGGCCATCACCTGGTCGTACCGGCAGAGGTGTCGGAGAAACTGGCGGAGCGTAGTTTTGACACGAAGAACGGCGCGAGACCGGTCAAGAGAGCCGTCCAGACTTATCTGGAAGACCCGCTGACGGATATCTTATTGCGCCGACCGAATCAGAAAAAAATAACCATAAAAAAAATATAATTATGACAGTAGAAATTACGGACGCTAACATCAAGGATGTGATTGCGTCAGGCAAACCGGTAGTAGTAGATTTCTGGGCTGCATGGTGCGGCCCCTGCAAGATGATGCTGCCGATTCTGGAGGAGCTCTCCAACGAGTACGAAGGCAAAGTCGTTGTCGGCAAACTGAACGTGGACGACAATCCTGACACCTGCGAGGAGTACGGCATCATGAATATCCCGACGATGTTGTTCTTCAACAACGGCGAGTTGGTAAATCGTCATGTAGGTGCTTGCCGCAAGCAGGATTTGGCACAACTTTTTGACAGTTTGCTCTAAAAATGCGGGTAAAAAGGTACAAAAATCACTTTTTTCTTGCATAATTCAAAAAAAAGTTGTACCTTTGCGCGCTTTTTTGCCCTAATGGGCACGCTTTTTGTGCGCCATTAGGCGCGGTCCGGTAGCTCAGCTGGATAGAGCAACAGCCTTCTAAGCTGTGGGTCTCGGGTTCGAATCCCGACCGGATCACAAACCATATTTTAGTATATGCGTCAATTAAAAATTACAAAATCAATCACCAATCGTGAGTCTGCTTCTCTCGACAAGTATCTCCAGGAGATCGGTCGCGAGGAGTTGATTACCGTGGATCGTGAGGTAGAGTTGGCGGGTCGTATCCGTAATGGCGACCGCGCTGCGTTAGAAGAACTGGTTCGTAGTAACCTACGCTTTGTAGTGTCTGTAGCGAAGCAGTATCAGAACCAAGGATTGAGTCTGCCGGACTTGATTAACGAAGGCAACTTAGGTCTGATCAAAGCTGCAGAGAAATTCGATGAGACACGCGGATTCAAGTTCATTTCCTACGCAGTATGGTGGATTCGTCAATCTATTCTTCAGGCTTTGGCGGAGCAAAGCCGTATCGTACGTCTGCCGTTGAACCAAGTGGGCTCGATGAATAAGATCAACAAAGCCTACCAGCGTTTCGAGCAAGAGTACGAGCGCAAGCCGAGTGCGGAAGAGTTAGCAGAGATGCTGGATATCCCGGTAGATAAGATTGCTGATACGCTGAAGATGTCCGGTCGTCACGTTAGTGTTGATGCGCCGTTTGTAGAAGGAGAGGACAACAGTCTGATCGACGTAATGGTCAACGAGGATTCGCCGAATGCGGACCGTGGCCTGATAAACGAGTCGCTCTCCACCGAGATCGGTCGCGCGTTAGCAACGCTGACTCCCCGTGAAGCGGATATCTTACGTAAGTTCTTCGGTATCGGCACGCCGGAAAAGACGCTGGAGGAGATCGGCGATGAGCTCCATCTCACCCGCGAGCGTGTGCGTCAGATCAAGGAGAAAGCGATCCGCAAACTGAACTCCGGTCAACGCAGTCACATCTTGCAGACTTACCTTGGATGATAACGAATGAACGAGTGAACGAATGAACGAGTTCAGGAGTTAAAGACAACGCCTCCCAAAAGGAGGCGTTTTTATTTCTCTAAACACTGAACACTAAACACTAAACACTAAACACTAAACTGTTTGATGCTAATCAAAAAGTGTCGGCTGGTCCTTGTCTAACCGGCGGAGGATAGCCCGCATGAGGGTCTCGCGGATGAGTCGGCTCTTGTTCTTAACGCCATACTGCGCGCAGAAACGATCCAGCATCTTTTGCTCGCTGGCGTTCAGGAGAATGGAGACTCTATATTCGCGCGGGGACTTCATCAGGGATTAGAAATAAAGAGTGAACTTGGCGCCGAAGGAAAGGAGGTTTCTTCCTGTTTTTCCCTCGAAGCCGGTTCCCTCTATGGACTCTGTAGCCATTATTTGCGCTTGTTGAAATTGCGTATAGAAGACTGCGCCGATTGCGGTCTTGGGATTGAGTTGGCACCGATAACCTAAATCCACTCCGGCGTACAGGCCACCCAGATAATCTTTGCTCAACGCCACGCCGTACCCGATGGCGAGACCGGCAACGGGCGAGTGTTTCTGCTCTAAGAAGGGGATACGGATGGCAGCCTGGATTGGCAGGAAATTGAGTTTCTGCGCCACGTTTTTCGAAGAAGCGGCGTTGGGTTTAACCATAAATAGCCCGTGGTATCCCAGACCGCCGCCGATGAAAATATGCCTGCCGTTAATGTGGTGGGATCCCACTAACAGATCCACGGACACCGCTGCGCCTAAGTCCTCGTTCGGGATATACGCCGCACCGCCGGCGAGCTCCAAGAGGATGGAGGCTTTCTTATTTACCATTTGGTCATCTGCCATTTGGACAATGATAGAGTCATTGGGCATTTGACCTTCTTGATCATCGGAGATTATCTCTTTCACATCCGTGCGGGGGTACTGAAACCGCGCGCCGTCGGCGTCACGGATGATGATGACCTCTTCGTTCCGGAAGACAATCTCTCCTTTCACGCGTGCGCCCGTATGTAATAATAAGGTTTCCGCGTGCGCGCATAAGACGAAGGCGCAAAGGGTTAGTATGAAGGCTATTTTTCTCATTTCGAGTGCAAAGATACAGAAAAATTCGCAAATACGCAAATTTTTAGGCATGATTTATGCTTTTTCAGTTGTTATTGGGACTTCGGGCACCAATTCGAAGTCAATCTGGCCTTTATTGATGTCCGCTCGGACGACTTGGACGACGACAGGATCGCCGAGGGTGTAACTGCTTACCGCTCGGTTGTTCTCGGATTTTTTATTCTCGCAGACGAGGCGGTAGTTCTTCTCGTCGTACTGCCAGTACTCGCCCTTCGCGCCGATCTTCGTGATATGCACAAGTCCTTCGCAGCGGCTCTCGTCGAGTTGGATAAAGAGTCCGAAATCCGTCACGCCGGAGATGTGTCCCGGCAGGATCTCGCCTACATGAGAGGTGATCCACATGGCCTGGAACATCTTGATGGAGTCGCGTTCGGCTTGCGCGGCATCCTGCTCACATGCGGAACAATGCTCGCACATCTCCTCCATTTGTTCGCGGGTCATGGTCTCTTTCTTGCCCGTGAGGATATATTTGTCCACGAGCCGATGTACCATCAGATCGGGGTACCGGCGGATAGGTGATGTGAAATGCGTATAATGGGTAAAGGCGAGACCGTAGTGGCCGATGTTATAGGTCGAATAAACGGCTTTGGCCTGCGCGCGGATGGTGAGCAGGTCGTAGGCGCGCTGAAGTTGTGGAAAGCGTTTCTGGAAATGCTTTGCGTTCTCCAATTTCTCTCCGTCCGGCAGGTCGTGTACGCGATAGACGAAGGGTCTTCCGGAACCGACGGCTTTGGCTACCGTACGGTTGGCGAGGAGCATAAACTCCTCGATGAGGTGGTGCGCTTCGTTAGGGAACTCAAAATAGATCTCCGTCGGGAAGCCGTTTTTATCGAGCCGGAATCGCATCTCGTCCTGCTCGATGGTGAGCGCTCCGTTGGCAATCCGCTCGGCGCGGAGTTTCTGCGCGAGGGCGTTAAGGGTAGCAAGAGCCTGCTTCAGACTCGCTTTTTCCCCCGTATTACCCCCGTTCCGATTCTCTCTCGATAGTGTCTCGTCAGTCTGATTTGCCATAATAACGTCCTGCGCCTCGTCGTAATTGAGGCGCGCGTCGGAGCGGATGACGGTTCGGCAGATCTTATATTTGAGTACGCGGGCGTCGGCATCCATCGTGAAGATGACGGACATGCAGAGTTTGTCTTCGCCGGGGCGAAGCGAACATTTGTCGTTGCAGAGTTCCTCGGGGAGCATCGGCAGGACGCGATCGACGAGATAGACGGATGTCCCGCGCTTGTACGCGTCCTCATCTATCTTCGTACCCGGGCGCACGTAAAAGGAGACGTCGGCGATGTGGACGCCGACTTGATAGACCGGCTGCGCCTGACAGACCGCTTCGCTGACAGACCGCTCTGCTGACAGACCGTCGCTTTCAGCGACTGCCAGACATTCAAACGAAAGGGCATCGTCGAAGTCTTTGGCGTCGGCGGGATCGATGGTAAAAGTGAACGCATCGCGCATGTCGCGTCTGCGAAGAATCTC
>CALZRN010000048.1 GCA_945828585.1 uncultured Bacteroidales bacterium
GGATATTATCCCGTTTATATCCGCTTGGCGCTCAACCCGCCAAGCGGTTTTTCTTTGTCCATTAGCCCCGAATTTAATTCGGGTTCAAAACATCGTTCATTAGGTTGGATGCCATCCAACAAAGGTGTTCAGTGTGCGCTACTTCCGATAGCGCGATAGATTACATCCATGACAAGGAGCGCAATTCGCTCCTTGCGTTTACCATTACCATCAACATCTCCCTCGCTCCATCCGCTTAATCAAAGCCCAATAGAGAGAAGGTCTCTAAACCAATCTTCTTCCTCTTAATCCGCTTGCCCACCGCAGGCGGATTGTTTTGTCAAAGTCAAATGATTTACCTCCAAAACACAGAATGAAATACCGCTAAAATACCGAACAAAATGCCACAAAATAAAATTTGCTTAACGGAATAAGCAATTTTTCTGCAAAAATGCTTATTGGATTAAGCATTTAGAAAGACGGTAAGCAGATTGCAGATGTTCCGAATGCTTTCATTGCAGCCGATGGTATTGAATATGCTTTAGGCAACAAAATTCCTCTTTGGCTCTTTGGATTCCTGTATTAGCATTTGTTCAAAGCCCGATAGAGAGAAGTTCTATAAAACAAGCTTTATTCCTCATAATCCGCCGGCCTATCCGCTGGCGGATTGTTATACTTGCCGCCTACGGCTCGCTTATGGGAGGGATATGGAACGATAACTCACCTCCCGCCATCAACATCGAGTGGCTCGTGCGTTATTTAAATAACTGCTCTATATGATCGTATTTCAGAAGCCATATATCGCCGGCTGTATTCTCGAAGTCTCCGCCATAGACCACAGCACGACGTTTGATAGGAGTACTCGTCCATTCCGGTAAACGCTGCAGCGACTTGGCGAAATCCGGATGATAAGTCATGGAAGATTTGACTTCGATTGCCGTCAGTTGTCCTTCCTCTTTGACCAAGATATCTACCTCCTGCCCATTACTATCACGATAGAAATAGACATTGCCTTCCTTGCCTTGGTTGAAACGATGTTTGAGGCATTCCATGACGATCATATTCTCGAAAATAGCACCCCGCATTTTGTCCAACTCCAACTGTCTCGGAGTTTCTATGTCCAACAGATAACAAGCTAATCCCGGATCATTGAAATACAGTTTCGGGCTTTTCACCACTCGTTTAGTGATATTCTCATAATACGGCGGAAGAAGCGTCACCAGATATGAAGCCTGCAAAACCGAGAGCCAATGACTGATGGTCTTGCTATCTACCCCCACTTCCATTCCCACTTCCGAAGCGTTGAAAACGGAACCGATTCGTGCCGCGCAGAGTTTCATGAACTTGAGGAATTGCATCTGGTCTTTGATACGCAGCAAGTCACGCACGTCTTTCTCCAAATATGTCTTGACATACGACGGATAAAAGAGCTTGGCGATATTCTTTTGGGCACAAATAGCAGGATAGAATCCTTCGTACAACAGTTGATTGGTTGCCTTTCCCTCTATCTGTTCCTTTGTCTCCTCCATTGACATCGGCATTAACTCAAACACACCTGCACGACCGGGCAGAGACTCCGTAAGACCTTGCAGCAATTCCAAATTACTACTTCCTGTCAGCACAAACCGCCTCTCCGGCTCATTATCAACGATTCCCTGTATGTAATCCAATAAGGCAGGTACTTTTTGCACCTCATCAATAAACATGCCCTCCTTGTGCTGGTTCAAAAAGGCAACGGGATCTTGTTCTGTAAAGGCTCGGACATGCAAATCCTTCATACTATACTGCGGTAAATCCGGAAATAAATGTTTCAGCATAGTCGATTTGCCGGACTGACGAGGTCCGGTAACGGAGATAACAGAGAAATACTGTGCTGCCTCTTGAATAACGCGCTCCAAGCAACGTGGGATGTAGATTTGTTGTGCCATAATGATTCTTGTTTTTATGCAATTTCGGAATTACGGTGCAAAATTACATAAAATTTCTGATATATGCAAGTAAATGAAAACTTTTTTAATATTTTATGGTCAAATCCTTTCTTCTTCCATTGCTCGGCATTCTAAGTTGATTGTTATATTTTTTACTTGCCGCCCACGACTCGCATACTGGACGGATACGGAACGATAACTCACCTCTCGCCATCAACATCGAGTAGCAAATAACTACTCATATTTGAGTATTTATTGCCAAAAACCATATTAAATACTCATATTTTAGTACTTAAATTTGCATAATTCATTTATTTTTTGTACCTTCGCAGCGTGATTGCGTGACCTGGAGAAAAGGGAAGCGGAAGAGAGTAGTGAGGGGGAGTATATCGGGTTGACGTCGTATGGAGCATACGATAAGCATTCGATCAGCATACGATGAGCATTCGATGGGAGTCCTACGGGAGTCCCTTTTTTTATGCAAATTTGGCAATAAAAGGGGTAGCGGGATTCAATTCTGCGAAAATAAGCGGGATAGCGGGATTCAATTCTGCGAAAATAAGCGGGTTAGCGGGATTCAATTCTGCGAAAATAAGCGGGGTAGCGGGATTCAATTGCGTGAAACTACCAAGAAAAACAGAGTTCGCGTAACGATGCGCGAGGAGTGCATTGTAACGGTACGCGAGGAGTGCATAGAGAAAAAATAGAGAAAAATGCGCGCATATTTGCATATATCAAAAAAAAGCAGTAAATTTGCAGCCGAAAAGGTTTGGAGACCTAAGTTTCTTTTAATTTGTAATTAAAAATAAAGAAAAAATAACGACAAAAACAATAAAAACGGCAATAAAAATATCTATATATGGCAGAGTTTAAGTATGCACCGATGTTTCAGCTCGGAAAAGACGAGACTGAGTATTATTTGCTGACCAAAGACCATGTGCGGCTTACGGAAGTCAGCTTTCAAGGTTCGGACAAGAAAGAACAGATTTTGTTGGTTGAGCCGGAGGCGTTGACCCTCATGGCGCAGCAGGCTTTTCATGACGTGAGTTTTATGCTTCGCCGCTCGCACAATGAGCAGGTGGCAAAAATCCTGCGTGACCCGGAGGCTTCGGCGAACGACAAATACGTAGCGCTCACTTTCCTGCGTAACGCCGAAGTGGCTTGCAAAGGTCAGCTGCCGCTGTGCCAGGATACCGGTACGGCTATCATCCACGGCGAGAAAGGACAAAATGTTTGGGTCGAAAGTCAAAAGTCGAAAGTCGAAAGACATATTTCCGATGAAGAGGCTCTTTCCCGTGGCGTGTATAACACCTATACCGAGTGCAATCTGCGTTACAGCCAGAATGCGCCGCTCAATATGTACGACGAGGTAAACACCAAATGCAACCTGCCGGCGCAGATTGATCTGGAGGCAACCGAAGGCATGGAGTACCGTTTCCTTTGCGTGACCAAGGGTGGCGGTTCTGCGAACAAGACCTATCTCTATCAGGAGACCAAAGCCCGCATCCAGAACCCCGGCACGCTCATCCCTTTCCTTGTAGAGAAGATGAAATCCCTCGGAACGGCGGCTTGTCCGCCTTACCACATCGCCATCGTCATCGGCGGTACTTCGGCAGAGAAGAACCTGCTGACCGTGAAACTCGCTTCGACCCACTATTACGACTCGCTGCCGACAACCGGCGACGAGACCGGAAGAGCCTTCCGCGATGTGGAGCTGGAGAAACAGCTCCTGCAGGAGGCATACAAGATCGGCCTGGGTGCACAGTTCGGCGGTAAGTACATGGCGCACGACGTACGTGTTGTTCGTCTGCCGCGTCACGGTGCCAGCTGTCCGATTGGCTTGGGCGTAAGCTGCTCGGCGGACCGAAACATCAAATGTAAAATCAACAAAGACGGTATATGGATTGAGAAACTGGATAACAGCCCCGCTTCTCTCATCCCCGAGGAGCTGCGACAGGCGGGCGAAGGCGATGCCGTACGTATCGACCTCAACCAGCCGATGAAGGACGTTTGTGCCATCCTGACGAAATACCCGATCGGTACGCGTCTTTCCCTCAACGGAACTATCATCGTCGGTCGCGATATCGCTCATGCGAAGATCAAAGCGCGTCTGGATGCAGGTGAACCGATGCCGGAGTACCTCAAGAACCATCCGATTTACTATGCCGGTCCGGCGAAGACTCCTGCAGGCATGGCTTGCGGTTCGATGGGTCCGACGACGGCAGGTCGTATGGATCCGTACGTAGATGAGTTTCAGGAGCACGGCGGTTCGCTGATCATGCTCGCAAAGGGTAACCGCTCCATCGACGTCACCAACGCTTGCCGGAAACACGGCGGCTTCTATCTCGGTTCGATCGGTGGTCCCGCAGCTATCTTGGCGCAGAACAACATCAAGTCCATCGAGTGTGTCGAGTACCCGGAACTGGGTATGGAAGCCATCTGGAAGATTGAAGTGGAGAACTTCCCGGCATTCATCCTCGTGGATGACAAGGGCAATGACTTCTTCAAGCAACTGAAGCCCTGCGAGGGATGCACGATTCTGAATTGATAATTGATAATTGACAATTGGCAAGTAAGAGAAATAAATATCGCTTGGCGATGCTGGACGACCGGACGTTGCGCGAGGTGTTTCACATCCGCGTGAGTCTTTTGGGCGCAATCAGCATGATTACGATCATGATCGTGGCGCTCATTGTGCTCCTCTCGATCCTCATCGTCTATACGCCGATTCGTAACATCCTGCCGGGCTATAGCGAGAGTCTGCGTCAGCAACTGGTTCAGGAGTCCGCACGGGTCGATAGCCTGCAGGCAGATCTGACGACTCAGCGCCGCTATCTCGATGTCATCAAACAGCTGACAGCCGGAGATATCCAGACCGATAGCGTGCAGAGTCTCGACTCGCTGCAACGTGTGGAGCGGGCGCAGTTGGTAGCGCAGAGCAGCGAAGCAACAGAGGCTTTCAAGGCGCAATACGAGCAGAAAGAGAAAGACCGGATGATGCTTTTCGACAACACGGTGACGCGTACCGTACGACAACTCTATCGCCCCGTACGCGGTGTGGTGGAGCAATCTGCGCGGCCGGATTTGCATGAGTACAGCATCTCCGTACGCACGACCCAAGGAGAGAACGTTATGGCGACCACCCGGGGCACTCTGGTGTCTGTGGAACGGCTGGCGGATAACACCTATCTGATTGCGCTCCAGAACGGCTCGTTCACCACTATCTACCGCCATGTGAGCCGTGTGCTCAAGAATCAAGGCACCATGGTTGAACGCGGCGAGTCATTGGGAATCATGGACGGCGAGAAGAATGTATCCATCGAGTTATGGGACGGCGGACAATTCGTTAACCCGGAGGAGGTGATTGTATGGTAGAAAGTCGAAAGTCGAAAGTCGAAAGTCGAAAGCAGTTGGCCATATTAGGTTCGACGGGTTCGATAGGCACCCAGACGCTGGATGTCGTTCGCGCTTATCCGGAGCGTTACGGAGTCTATGCACTCTGCGCAAACAGGAGTATTGACCTGTTGGTCGCTCAGGCGAAGGAGTTTCATCCGGAGGTAGTCTGCATCGCCGATGAGAGCCTGTACGAAGCTCTCAGCTCTCGGCTCTCGGCTATCCACTTTGAAGGTAAGGTATGGACCGGCGCGGACGCGATAGCTGAAGTGGTGACGATGGGTTCGGTGGATATCGTGGTCGCTGCGATGGTTGGTTACGCCGGTCTGCGCCCCACGATAGAAGCGATCAAAGCCGGTAAGACGATTGCGCTCGCGAACAAAGAGACGCTCGTTGTTGCCGGAGAGATCATCTGCGATCTGGCCCTTCAACACCATGCACCTATACTCCCTGTCGATAGCGAACATTCCGCGATCTTCCAGTCTCTTGTAGGCGAAGACCGCTCGGAGATTGAGAAGATCCTCCTGACCGCTTCCGGCGGACCTTTCCGTACGTTTACCCGCGAGCAGATGGAGACCGTTACCGCAGCTGATGCACTCAAACACCCGAATTGGGAGATGGGCGCGAAGATCACGATCGACTCCGCCTCGATGATGAACAAAGGATTTGAAGTCATCGAAGCCAAATGGCTCTTCGGCGTGCCGGTGGAGAAGATCGAGGTGCTCGTTCATCCGCAGTCGATTGTGCATTCCGCGGTTCAGTTTACCGATGGCGCTATCAAGGCACAACTCGGTGCACCGGACATGCGGCTGCCGATACAATACGCCCTCTCTTTTCCGGAGAGACTGGCAAGCGATTTTCCCCGTGCAGACCTTTTTGCCCTCAAGAACCTGACCTTCGAGAAACCGGACTTGGAGCGTTTCCCGAATCTCGCTCTGGCGTACGAAGCAATGCGACGAGGAGGAAACATACCCTGCGTCCTGAATGCTGCGAATGAGGTGGCTAACCTCGCTTTCCGAGAGAACCGCTGCGGCTTCCTGCAGATGAGCGACATTATCAGCGAGACCATGACAAAGGCTGCCTTCATCGCCAAACCGACGTACGAAGATTATGTGGCAACCGATCTCGAAGCTCGGAAAATAGCAGAAGAAATGGTAAATAGTAAATGACCAAATAGTAAATAATTTGATGATACAAGCAATTCAATTGATACTCGCCCTTTCGTTTCTCGTGTTGATACACGAGTTGGGGCATTTTACGTTCGCAAAGATCTTCCACGTCCGCGTGGAGAAATTCTATCTGTTCTTCAATCCTTGGATCAGCCTCTTTAGGGCAAAGAAATTTGATGGCAAATGGCATTTCAAGTTCTTTGCGCCGAACGAAGACAAGGAGTGGGAGGCGCATCCCGAGACCACGGAGTGGGGCATCGGATGGCTGCCTTTTGGCGGTTATTGTGCGATAGCCGGCATGGTCGATGAGACGCACTCGACGGATGACTTGGCGGCTGAACCGCAGGAGTGGGAGTTTCGCTCCAAACCGGCTTGGCAGCGCTTGCTTATCATCCTTGGCGGTATTTTAGTCAATTTCGTCGGCGCGCTCGTGATCTTCGCGATGCTTCTCTGGCATTGGGGATCGGACACGCTACCGCTCAGAAACGCTACGGAGGGATTGTATTTCTCGCAGATCATGCTGGATGAAGGATTTCAGCAGAAAGATAAGATCTTGACCATCAACGGTGTAGAACCGGAGTTGCGTGGCGACATCGTTCAAGCCCTCATCATCGAAGGCAAACGCGATGTAGTCGTTCTTCGTGGCGAAGACACAGTGGCTCTGACGATGAGCGAAGATTTAGGAACTCGTCTCTTGGCCTATCAGAACGAGTACGACCGCGTGGAGCGTGAGAAGAAACGTGCGGATAAGAACTACCAGAAACAGCCTTTTGTGCTCCTTGCCGAGTGGATCCCGTGCGTGATTGATACCGTGCTTCCGGATTTCCCGGCGTACTATGCAGGTCTCCAGAAAGGCGATAGCGTCGTTTCTGTTGCAGACCAACCAACACCGTCGTATTACGAGATGTCGCAGGAGCTGCGTCGGCATCCTTGCGACTCCATCTCCGTCGGTTATTACCGCAATGGAGAGTTGCAGACCGCCCGCGTCTTCTTGGGTGATCAATGCATGTTAGGCATTCAGGCGCGTATCGACCTGCAGATGGAGCATACATCCTATACGTTCTTGCAATCCATCCCTGCAGGTATCCGTTATGGATGGGAGATATTGGAGAGTTACGTCAAGCAGTTCCGCCTCGTCTTCACCAAAGAGGGCGCGCAGTCACTCGGCGGTTTCGGAGCCATCGGTTCGATGTTCCCGTCCGTATGGAGCTGGTACTTGTTCTGGCACATGACGGCTTTCCTAAGCATCATCCTCGCCTTCATGAACTTCCTGCCGATTCCTGCGCTCGACGGAGGATACATCCTCTTCCTGCTCGTAGAGATCATCACGCGGCATAAGCCCAGCGATAAGTTTCTTGAGCGAGCAAACGAGATCGGTTTCTGGCTCTTGTTGGCACTCCTGATTTTTGCAAACGGAAACGATATCTTAAAACTGTTTTTCTAATGGAGTATTTCGTTCATGAGTCGTCCTACGTGGACGAAGGATGCCAAATAGGCAAGGGTACGAAGATCTGGCATTTCAGCCATATTATGTCCGGCTGTGTCATCGGCGAAGATTGTAACATCGGTCAGAACGTTGTTATCTCGCCGGATGTGGTGCTTGGTCGTAATTGCAAGATCCAGAATAACGTCTCTGTCTATACGGGCGTGCGGTGTGAGGACGATGTGTTCCTCGGTCCGTCGATGGTCTTCACGAACGTCATCAACCCCCGTGCAGCGGTCAGTCGCAAAGACGAGTACCGTCCGACGATCCTCAAGAGAGGTGTCTCGGTGGGAGCAAACGCCACCATCGTCTGCGGTCACACACTCGGCGAATACTGCCTCATCGGCGCAGGCTCGGTGGTGACCAAAGATGTACCGCCTTATGCCCTCATGGTCGGCAATCCCGCCCGTCAAATCGGCTGGGTCAACGCCCATGGAGATAAATGCGCTTCGCTTGAAGAAGCCATGAAAGATTAAATCGTAAATGACCAAATTGTAAATGACTTTATGATACAACGAATTCAGACACTTTATTTATTGGCCGTTGTGGCTTTAGGTATCGCCCTGATCTGGCTTCCGGTACTTCAATTGGTGACGCCCGAAGAAGCCGCAGAGTTGCAAATATACGAGCTGAGCGCCATCGGCGGCGCACCGCTGCAAGGTCTCTGGGGACTGCTCCTCACGACGATTCTCATTCCTGCTTTAGCGCTCGTGGATATCTTTCTCTATAAGAAACGTATCCTTCAGGCACGCCTGAATATCTTCCTCACGATGCTCTGCTTGGGCTACTACGGCGTACTGGCAATTTATGTATGGCAGGCAAAGCTGGCGTTGGGCGTGGAGTGGCACATCCTTCCCTGGGCATCGTTCCCGTTGATCTGTATGGTGTTAACTCTCATGGCTACGCGTCGCATCCTCAAAGATGAGGCACTCGTGCGTGCAGCTGATAGAATTCGATAAGTATGAATCCGCTCTTGTTTATTTTTCTTCAGCTAGCTGCTCCTACTCCTGAACAGATAGAAGCCAAAAGGGACTCCATCCGTGCCGGTGCGCGGATGATAATTGAGACCGCGAAGAACGACCCGCAAACATTCTGGCAAGAGGTCGGCGAGTTGATGTTGCAGTTTGGTATCAAGGTCTTGGCAGCTCTCCTACTCTTTGTCATCGGCATGTTGATCATCCGGTGGGTGAAGAATATCCTCAATCGGGTGTTTGCGAGTAGAAAGACCGAACCGACGATCGCTTCGTTCGTCTCTTCGTTCGTCTCCATCTCTATGACCGTCCTGCTGGTGGTTCTTACGGTTAGTACCTTAGGCGTGAATACCACATCGCTGGCGGCACTCTTAGCTGCCGGAGGTATGGCAATAGGTATGGCACTCTCAGGAACCGTCCAGAACTTCGCCGGAGGTATTATGCTGCTCGCCTTCAAGCCTTTCAAAGCCGGAGATTTCATAGAGGCACAAGGTACTTCCGGAAAGGTGATTGAGGTGAATATCACGGCGACGAAAATTCTGACGATAGATAACCGTGTGGTGATTCTACCGAATGGCACACTCTCCAACGGCGTGATCAATAACTTTAACGGTCGTCCGCTTAGGCGTGTAGAGTGGAATGTGAGCGTCTCGTACGGAGTGGATGCAGCGAAATGCAAGGAGGCAATCTTCGCCATCATCAATTCTGAACCACGGATCCTGCAGGCAGATACAGATATGAAGCAACTTTATGAGGAACTGAATATATCCGCTTATCAGCTTTCGACCGTTAACTATCGGATGGACGCTATCCCGGCGCCATTTGTGGCACTCAAGAGTTTGAACGAAAACGATATTACTTTTGTTGTACGGGCGTGGGTACGTGCGGACGATTATTGGGATGTGTTCTTCGCGCTTCAGGAGCGTTTCTATACCGAACTCCCTCCGCAAGGCTTCACCTTCGCTTATCCTCACATGGATGTGACGATGTTGAATTAAAAATTACGAATTACGAATTACGAATTGGAGGCGCTATTAGGAAAAACATTGACGGAGCTGCAAGAGGTCGCGTTGAGCGTGGGGCTGAAGAAGTTCGCCGGCAAGCAGTTGGCGGAATGGCTTTATGTGCGTCGTGTGAAGTCCTTTGACGAGATGACGAATATCTCCCTCAAGGGCCGCGAGGCGCTCAAGGCGAACTATACCATCGGTCGTCATGCGCCCGTCCGAGAAGCCGTCAGTCAAGATGGTACGCGTAAGTACCTCTTTGAAGTAAGCTTTCAGCATTCAGCAATCAGCCATCAGCCATCAGAAAGGTTTTTTATCGAAACGGTCTATATTCCTGAAGAAGACCGGGCGACACTCTGCGTCTCGACCCAGACAGGTTGTAAAATGGGCTGTCGTTTCTGCATGACCGGAACCTTGGGCTTTCATGGCAACCTCTCTGCAGCAGAGATACTTAATCAGGTCTTTGAAATCGACCAAATAGCATTGAACAAAGGCCTCTCCGCCCTCTCCAATTTAGTCCTGATGGGTGAGGGTGAACCGATGGATAATATCAATGAAGTGCTTCGTTCCTTAGAGGTTATGACATCGCCGTATGGCTGCGCATGGTCACCCAAACGCATCACCGTCTCTACGGTCGGCATTCCGGCGATGAAGCGCTTTATCGAAGAGAGCGAGTGCCATCTCGCGGTATCGATGCATAATCCTTTTCCCGCAGAGCGTGCAGAGATCATGCCGGCGGAGAAGATATTCTCCATAACCGAGGTAGTGAAACTGCTCAAGAACTACGACTGGGCGCATCAGCGGCGCGTCAGCTTTGAATATATCTGTTGGGCGGGGCAGAATGATACCCCTCGCCACGCGAAGGAACTGATCCGGCTCTTGCGAGGTTTGCCCTGCCGCATCAATCTCATCCGGTTCCATGAAGGCGTGGAGGAGGTCGCTACCACCCATAAAGAAAGCCGGCATTTTCCGGCTTCCAATGAGAAACAGATGGAGTGGTTGCGAGATTACCTGACCGCTAACGGCATCACGACTACTATCCGTCGTTCCCGCGGAGAAGATATCCTTGCTGCCTGCGGAATGCTCGTTAATTCGTTAGAGCATCTTGCTTAACTGCTCGTAGTATTTCGGCGAAACAGGAACGGGTTTGTTGGTACTATCCAGTTCTGCTTGAATAAATCCCTCTTTATCGCGTCTTAGTACCGTCACATGACGGGGATTGACGAAGTATGACCGCTGGCAACGGATGATTCCATGTTTGGTCATGAGGTCTTCGATGCCGCGCATCGTCTGACGCAGCGAATATTCTTTTAGTTTCTCTCCCTCCAAATAATGAATTGAGACGTAGTTCTCGCGCGCTTCTATATAGAGCAGTACATCGTGCGCGATCACTAATTTCAGCCGTCCTGTACTATCTGTAAATCGTACCAGGTCTTCTTCCGCTGCCTCTTCTTCATCCGGATGAATCAACGCAAAGAGTAATGCCATGATGATATATAAATAGGGCAGGGTAGAGAAAGAGAGGCGGAGACATTGCGCGAGTGCAGGGAAGTACCCGTAATCTCCATATATCAATGCCATGTAAAGCGCTGCGAAGCAGGAGAAGATAACCACTTCCAAGAACGACCATAAGCAATACTGCCACCAGCTGAACCGATGTCCCTTTCCCACAACCATCATCGTGGTACGAGAGATCGCCATGATTCCGATTAAGATGCTGGAGAGCATCAAGACGTTGAAGATGGTTCCTATACCGGTATTGAGAAACTCCGTCATCCATTGACTCTCGTATATCAGGATGAAACTCAGGAAGCATACCGGCAGAACGAACACATGTAACAATAATGTGTTCAATGAGAGTAATGATGATGGAATTTTTGTCATAATTTTAATCTCCATTGTTAAAGTGACGAAATAGGAAGTGCCCGATTTTCGTCCCTATATTTATATTTTAGCCGTCAAAACAGCTTGTTTTATCACTATTTTTAGTCCCTAATCACAATTAGTTGCCGAGGTTGCGAAAAAGCAGTAATTTTGCACCGTTTTTAAATCAACATTGTATCATCTATTTAAATTCAAACGCATATGAAAACGGTTAAACGAATTGGAATGGACGCGCTGGTAGCGATTTATTGCTTACAAATACCGGCAGTAATTATTTATTTACTTATTAATCTTTAAGTAATTAACTTATTAAATCACTATATTTATGGACAAGACCCTTATTATTCAGCCTGAGAGCGGATTGCAGTACAACTGGCAAGAGATCGCTGCTAATCCCAGTGGACAACATGAGCCTGCAATGGATTTAGTGGCATACAAAGCGCAATATACTAATAGGATTGCGCAAGCGCGCGCACACGGACAAGAACCTGTTTTGATTAGTCTGCCTATTATGGACGAGAATCGCTATTTCGCCTTTATCACGCGTGGCATGTCGATGCAGGAACGCAAGAACCTTTTATATTGGCTTGGCGGTAAGACCGAGCGTCTGAGGAATATCCATGCCCTCTATAACCTCTCGCTCTTCCGCCTTGCGGCGCAACAATGCGTGCATATTATTGATATCACTTCGCCCATGCTCGCGAGTGCTCATTACGAGCAACTCCTCGAGCAAGACGGTGTGACGCTCTCCCCGGAGGGAAAGCAACTCGTAGAGAACGAGTTATCTACGCTTATTAGCCGCTTTGGCCTGCTCGCGAGCTAAGCGTTGCTGCTCGCGTTGCATCTTTTCCAAACGCTCCATAAAGCCGGACTTAGGTTTTCCGGCTTTTTTCTTTTTATTCGCCTCCATCTCCGCTAGCATCTTCTCATCATTGAGCGTCCAGCGGAAGATCATCGTCTGCAGGATGGTGAAGAAGAGCGAAACGAGGTAGTAGTAGCTCAGACCTGCTGCGTAGTCATTGAAGATGAAGAGGAACATGAGCGGCATCGCGTACATCATGTACTTCATGAACTTCATGTTCGGGTCTGTAGCCTGCGATTGCATCGTGATATAAGTGTAACCGATGTTACAGATGGTCATCAAGAGACAGAAGAGGGACAGGTGGTCGCCCAAGAGGGGAATGTTAAAGCCCCATTGGAAGACGGCGTCGTAGGTCGATAGATCCTCTGCCCACCATAGTGATTTGCCACGGAGCTCGATAGCTGTCGGCAAGAACCAGAACATCGCCATCAAGACGGGGAACTGGAAGAGCATCGGCAGACAGCCGGACATAGGGCTGACTCCTGCTTGCTGGTAGAGTTGCATGGTAGCTTGTTGGCGTTCTTGCATCTTCTCCGCGGGGTATTTCTCGTTGATAGCATCAATCTGCGGCTTCAACGCACGCATCTTTGCGCTCGATTTATAGGAGACGAAGACAAACGGCAGGATAATCAGCTTGATGACGATGGTCATTAAGAGGATCACGATACCGATGTGGAGCCCCCAGCTGGTGAAGAGGTCAAACATCGGAATGACGAGGGCTGTGTTGATCCAGCTCACGATCTTCCACCCCAGGGGCACGAGTTGATTGAGATACAAGCGATCCTCTTTCTCTTTGCCTTCGTCGTAGGCCTTGAGCGTGTGGTAATGGTTCGGACCGCAGTAGAAACGGAAACCCGTCGGGTTCTTGCCCGTGAGGTCAAACGGCACAGAGGTCTGCGCGGCGTACTCCTTGATGTAGCCGGAGTGTTTGCCTTGTAAGGTCGAGTGGAGCTCCGTCGAGGTGAACGCATCGTCTGCGATGAGGACAGTTGAGAAGAACTGATCCTTGTAACCGATCCATTTGATGCGCGCGGATTCTTTCTGGCTATCATCTTTGCTCTCACTCAGTTTTTCCATCTCGCCGCCGACGAGCATGTATTGCAGCTGCGCGTAACGCTCCTCGAACTTACGTCCTTTTTCTTGTTGGGGGATGAGTTGACGCCACTGAAGTTCGAGCGAATTGACGTTCTGCGCCAGCTCGGTCTGCATGTTATGCGGTGCTACGGAGAGGTGCACCATATAGTCCTCGGAGAGCTCATAGATAAAATCTATATAGGCGTCCGGAGTGGATGTCGGCAGACGAAGGATAGCTTTGTTGGGTTCCTCGCTCTTCACCGGAGTGAAGTACAGGTTGGCAGTCTGCAGAATACGGTTGTTAGCAGTGATAAGGGTCAGACCGAACGCACTCTCGTCTGCACGGAAGAGGCAGAGCGGATTGATACTGTCGCCCGAAGCATGGTACTCCAATAACTCCGCACGCTCAATGCGACCGCCTAAGGTGGAGAGTGTCAGTTTCAGATGCTCGTTGGAGAGGGTGATATACTGCTCTTCCCCTTGTGCTGCTACTGCAAAAGTGCCATAGGCAGCTTGCAAGCGCTCTTGTATCTGCTCCTCCGTAACGATGGTCTCACTCTGTTGTGTCTGAGCAACGACCATCTGCAGGGAGTCGGAAATACGTTGTGTCTCCGCTTCGAGGAGACGGGCAGCGTTAATTGAGTCTTGTACGTGTTGGCGATGCGCCAGCTCCTCTTTGGAGGGACGGTTGAGCATCGTAAAACCAACGATAATTGCGGCTATCAATAAAAAGCCAATCCAAGTGTTTTTGTCCATTTATATATTGTTTAGAATTTCAAATGTCAAATTTCAAATATCAAATTTTTAGTCTTTTTTCATTTTGCCGAACATCAATCCCACGTATAAGCG
>CALZRN010000049.1 GCA_945828585.1 uncultured Bacteroidales bacterium
ACTATATTTCAATATTGTAGATAATTGGTTTTGGATTTTAATGGGACATAAGTGAGTGAAAGAATTAAAGAGTGAAAGAATTTTTAAAACACAAAATAAGATATGAGTAAAGGTAATATTGGGGTGACGAGTGATAATATATTCCCTGTCATCAAAAAGTTTTTGTATTCGGATCATGAGATCTTTTTGCGTGAGTTGATTTCCAATGCGGTAGATGCGACACAGAAATTGAAAACGCTGTCGTCGGTCGGCGAAATGAAAGGCGACCTGGGCGATTTGCGTGTACGCGTGTCCATAGATAAGAATAAGAAGACCTTGACGGTCTCGGATCACGGAATAGGCATGACCGCTGAGGAGGTGGACAAATATATCAACCAGATTGCGTTCTCCGGCGCCGAAGAGTTCGTGAACAAATACAAAGACAAGACCGAAGCCATCATCGGACATTTCGGTCTGGGCTTCTATTCGGCGTTCATGGTGAGCAAGAAAGTGGAGATATTCTCACTGAGTTACAAGGGTGAGAATGGTGCAAATGGTGAGAATGGTGAAATGGTGAAAGCCGTTCATTGGAGCTGCGAAGGCGATCCGGAGTACACGATGGAAGAGACCATCAAAGCCGAGCGCGGAACGGATATCGTGCTGCATATCGACGATGAGTTCAGCCAGTATCTGGAGGACGCGACAATCGAAGGGCTCTTGAAGAAATACTGCAAGTTCCTGCCGGTGGAGATTGCTTTCGGCAAGAAGAAAGAGTGGAAAGACGGCAAAGAGGTAGAACTCGACGAAGAGAACATCATCAATGATGTTAACCCCGCCTGGACACGCAAGCCGAGCGAGTTGAAAGACGAAGATTACGACAAGTTCTATCACGAGCTCTATCCGATGCAGCTTGAGGAGCCGCTGTTCCATATCCATCTGAATGTGGATTATCCGTTCAACCTGACGGGAATCCTGTACTTCCCGAAGATCAAGAGCAATCTGGATGTACATCGCAACAAGATCCAACTGTACTGCAACCAAGTCTATGTGACGGATGAGGTGGAGAATATCGTGCCGGAGTACCTAACGCTGCTTCACGGCGTAATCGACAGCCCGGATATTCCGTTGAACGTGAGCCGTAGTTACCTGCAGAGCGACAATAATGTCAAGAAGATCAGCGGGTATATTACCAAGAAGGTCGCTGACAAACTCATGGAGCTGTATAAGGCTGATAAAGAGGAGTTTGCAAAGAAATGGGACGATATCAAGATGTTTATCCAATTCGGCATGTTGACGGATGAGAAGTTCTACGAGAAAGCGAAAGATTTTGCGCTGCTGAAGAACCTCAACGGCGAGTACGCGACTTTGGAGGAATACAAGGCGAAAGTGAAAGACGCGCAGACCGACAAGGACGGCAATCTGGTACTCCTTTATACCAACGATCCGGACGCTCATTATACGTATATCGAGCGTGCGAAGGCGAAAGGGTACGATGTACTGCTGATGGATGGCGAGTTGGATGTACATTGTATGAGTCAGGCCGAGCAAAAGGAAATGGGCGATCAGCCGTCAGCCGTCAGCCATCAGCTTCGTTTTGTGCGGATTGATTCAGACACCATTGAGAACTTGATCAAGAAGGAAGACCAGGCGAAGGATACGTATTCCGACGAGCAGAAAGAAGGACTGAGAAAGGCCTTTGAGGGCTTGCTGCCGAGCGCGGAGGATAAGCTGCGTTATACGGTGACTTGCGAGGCTGCGGCTGCGGATGCGCTACCGGTTTTCCTGACGCAGAACGAGTTCATGCGCCGAATGAAGGAGATGAGTGCGCACCAGCAAGGCATGAGTTTTTATGGCCAGATGCCGGATAGTTACAACCTCGTGGTGAACACCGCTCACCCGCTGATTCAGGAGCTTGCGGCGAAAGAGAAAGAGGAGAAAGGTTCAGAAGAACCTAAGAAAGAGACGGAAGTCAAGACCGTCTATAAGCTGGAAGGCGAAGACGAGAAGATCAAACAGCTGATTGATATTGCTTTGCTGGCGAGTGGACAGTTGAAAGGCGAAGCGCTCGCGAAATTCGTCAACCGAAGTGTCGATTTGCTAAAGGAATAAGATGTAAGAGGTTTAATTGTGGCCGAAGCCACGTTTAAAAGTATAAAAGTGAGCCCTCAAAATGGGGCTCACTTTTTTTGGGGGGCATTACACACGGTCGCTTCTTTTTTATGCCTTGCGCAAAAAACTTGGTTATGCCTTGCGCTCTACTATCTCGTCGAGGAATCCGAGTTGGATAGCTTCGTCCGCTTTCATCCAGTTATCGCGGTCGCAAAGCGCTTCGATCTGCTCGATCGTCTGACCGCTGTTCTCGGACAATACTTGGTATAAATCCATCTTGAGGCTTTCCATCTCTTTGAGGTGGATGGCCTGATCTTTAAATGTGGAGTAGCCGATTCCCGAACTGGGCTGATGGATCATAAACCGCGAGTAGGGTAATGCCATGCGGTGACCTTTCTCGCCTGCCGAAGCAATCACGGCACCCATGCTGGCTGCCAGACCCAGGACCGTCGTATAGACCGGCGATTTGATGAATTTCATCACCGAGATCAACTCCAGGCCCGAGTAGCACTCGCCGCCTTGCGAGTTGATATACAGGTTGATGGGGTCGTGGTTCACCGAGTCCAGAAACAGCAGCTGAGCCACTAAGGTGTCCATCGTGTCGCCTACTACCTCTCCGCTGAGGAACAGGATTCGGTCCATCATTAAGCGGCTGAATACATCGAGTTGGGTGATGTTCAGCTGCCTCTCTTCAATAATGTAGGGGTTGTATAACCGCCCGTTAATTTTGTTCTCTTTCATATAATTCGTAATTCGTAATTCGTGATTCGTCATTCGTGATTCGTCATTCGTGATTCGTCATTTTTAATTCTCATTCCCCGACTTCCAATGCCGCGCACTTGCGTGCAAGGTATTGCTTCTCCTCTTCGTTCAGCAGCGGTGAGACCTCTTTATAGACGCGTACGTGATAGGCGTTCAGCCAGTCTATCTCGTCCTCCGTCATTAGGCTCATCTCAATCAGGCTGGTGTCGTAGAAACAGAGCGTCAGCGTCTCGAAGGTCAGCCATTCGTCTTCCGTCGTCGTTGCTTTCGTCTGCTTGGCAGGAATGACGGTAATCAGGTTCTCCGTGCGGATACCCCATTGGCCGGTGCGGTAGATTCCCGGTTCGTCGGAGATTATATGTCCTACCTCTAACGGGGTGGGGTTGTTATCCGTGCGGACGTTCTGCGGACCCTCGTGGCAGCCTAAGAAATGTCCTACGCCGTGACCTGTACCGTGACCGAAAGTGATGCCGGCCTGCCACATATATTGCTTGGCTAAGGCGTCCAGCTGATTGCCTCTCGTGCCGCGCGGGAAACGTGCCGTCTGGAGCGCTATGTGTCCTTTGAGAACGTAGGTGTAGTCGAGTTTCGCTTGCTGCGGGATACGACCGCCGAGCCATACCGTGCGGGTGATGTCCGTCGTGCCGTCGAGGTACTGACCGCCGCTGTCGAGCAGGAGCATACCTTCTTTCTTCACCTCCGCGCAGTGCTCTTTCGTGGCAGCGTAATGGACGATAGCGCCGTTGCCTTGGTAGCCGGCGATAGTGCCGAAACTCTCCTCCACGAAGTTCTCTCCCATCGCCCGGAATTCATGGAGTTTCTCCATCAGATCCCATTCGCTGATTGCTGAATGCTGATGGCTGAATGCTTCCTCCTCCAGCCATTTGAAGAACCGTGTGAGTGCGGCTCCGTCCTGGCGCATGGCGATGCGTTCGCCTTCGAGTTCCACGGCGTTCTTCTTCGCTTTGTCGATGAGAATCGGCGATTGGATGTTCTTGGCATTTGCGTCTTGACTGATCGCTTCATACAACGCCTCATTGACCTTCGCACCGTCGTAGAAGATAGTGCCTCTCAGCCCGTGGATGTAGTCGAACACCGCCTCGTAAGGCTGTACGTCGATATTATTGAAATCCAGGTAGTTCTGCGCCGCGGAGTCGATCTTCTCCGGGTTCACGAATAGCGTGCATTTATCCGCCTCCAAGACGAAATAACTGATCACTACGGGGTTGTACTCCACGTCGTTTCCGCGGATGTTCAGCAGCCATGCTATCTCGTCTAATGCGCTGACAATCAGCGCATAATCTTTCGACTTCTGACTTTCTACTTTCGACTCCAAACTCTCTCGCATCCTCGCGAGTTTGCTCTCCACGGTCTCTCCGGCAAAATCCGCCGAGTAAGGATAGAACTTGTCGCTCGGGATAGCCGGTCTGCCTTCCGTCCAGATAGGCCTGATCAGGTCCACACTCTTCACGCCGATGCCTGCCTCCGCGAACCGCTCTTTCCATGCCTTGAAGTCATTGACGGAAAACATCTCCGGGTTTACGCCAATTCGTAATTCGTAATTCGTAATTCGTAATTCTCCACAGAGCCACTCCACTACGCTCGGACAATCGATATCGCTCTCGCGCATCAACTCAATCGTGCTGTCTTTGAGTTCGATACCGGCCTGCAGATAGTACCGGCTGTCGGTCCATAATAAAGCGCGGTCGGTCGTCACAACCATCGTGCCGCTCTCTCCGTTGAAGCCGCTCAACCACTGCATCTCGCACCAGTGCGAGGCCATATATTCGCTTGCATGCGGGTCATTCCCCGGCACTACGTATGCGGCTAATCCCTGCTCGCGCATCAGAGCACGCAGCGCCGCTAATCGTTCTTTTACATTCATAGTCTTAAAATTTTGCTGCAAAATTACGAAAATATTTTGACATATACAAGCCCCCACGCGCTTTTTTCCGTTTTTTTGCTTGCGTATTTCAAAAAAAAGTTGTACCTTTGCAGCCGTTTTAGGAACATATCACTGAAATTTCATAGAGAAATGGCTAAATACACATGGAGTTTTGCGAACGTGGGCGGTGTGACGCGCGTACGCATTCGATCGGCAGAGGACATCCGTCATCTCGGTGAGTTGGACAAGAAGATGTGGACCGTTCTGTCCTGCCCGGTTAATGGTTTGGAGATCAGCAGCGACTCGTTGAGTCTGATGGATATCGATGGCGACGGCAAGCTGCGTGTGAAGGAGGTGATCGCTACGGCGGACTACCTCTGCGGCGCATTGAAAGACCCGAAGACGCTCTTCGAGCAGAGCGACACGATTGCCATAGAGAACATCGCCGATGATGCGGTCAAAGCGGTAGCGGAGAAGATCGCTAAGCGCCAAGAGCCCAGAGCCGAGCGTATCTCTCTGGCGGAGGTTCAGGCGGCGATTGACGCAGTGAAGATCGAGGAGCAGGCTGTACCTGCAGCGCCGTTAGAGGCAGATGTGATCGCTGCATACAAGGAGAAGAGCGCCGAATACGCTGCGTATTTCGAGCAGGAGAAACTGCAGAAACTCGGTCTGGCGGTTATTCCCGAGGAGACCCCGAAACCCGGTATGACGGAGAAGAAATTCTTAGAGATGGGTGCGCAGATAGCAGAGTGGGAGGCAGCCAAAGCGGCTGCAGAGACGGCGAACGCCGAAGCTCTGGCGGCTGCCAAAGCGGAGTTGATGCCGCTGCGTAAGTTGTTGCTCCTCCATCGTGATTTCTACCGCTTGCTGCGTAACTTCGTGACCTTCGAGGACTTCTATGACTACGATAAGAAGACCATCGCATCGTTTGAGGCAGGAACGCTCATCATCGACCAGCGTGCATGCCACCTCTGTATGCGTGTGAACGATCCAGCCAAGCACGATGCACAGGCGCCGCTGAGCGGCATCTACCTGCTGTACTGCAACTGCGAGAGCAAGAAACTCGGTAAGTCCATGGCGATCGTTGCTGCCATGACGCAAGGCGATATAAAGAACCTGAGCGTGGGCAAGAACGGTGTGTTCTATGACAATGACGGTAACGACTACGACGCTACGGTAACGAAGATCATCGATAACCCGATCTCTATCCGCCAGGCGTTCTGGACTCCGTATCGTAAGTTCGGAAATTGGATCGAGGAGAAGATCAACAAATCCGCCGCCGAGAAAGACGCTAAGGCTTTTGACGATATGAAGACGAAGGTCGAGACGATGAAAGTGGAAGGCGCTCCTGCTGAGGCACCGAAACCTGCGTTCGACATCGCTAAGTTCGCCGGCATCTTTGCAGCCATCGGTATGGCATTAGGCATGATCGGTACGATGTTAGTGAGCGTAGTGAAAGGATGGGTGACCCTCACGTGGTGGCAGCAGATCTTAGTTTTCATCGGCATTCTGCTGCTCATCAGCGGCCCGAGCATGGTGATGGCATGGCTCAAGCTGCGCCGTCGTAACCTCGCTCCGGTACTGAACGCCAACGGCTGGGCTGTCAACGCAGACGCCCTGATCTCCGTCATCTTCGGCCGTACACTGACCGAGCAGGTGAATTTCCCGATTGTCAAAGCGCCGAAGATCAAAGGGGAGATGAGCACCCTGAAGAAATGGCTCATCGGTATAGGTATAACATTATTGGTATTAGTTTGTTTATGCGTTATTTTGCATCTTTGTGGATTTTACTTCTGCTGTTTGTGCTTCCATTAAGCGCGCAGCATGTGCCGGCAGTGGATGTCGTGCCTTTGGATAGTGCGGCGGTCGATAGCGAGGGCGACGAGTTAGAGGAATTGGACGATCTTGATGCCCGTGCGTCGGAGTTGCCGGAATGTCTGGCCGGGCTTTTTGCTCACGACACACTGATTTTAGGCTGCGAGTTAGAGTTGTTGCCGCAGAAGATCATCGTCCGTACCAAAGACGGCGACGTGGTGTATAAATTGGCACCGCAGTTCCTTCTGGATACGATGCTCATCAACCATCACCCTGCGGATAGTATCTATCGGCATATATGGACTGACGAGCGCGTCAATCCTTATGGGACGATGTTCGACAGCCTAAAGGAAGATGTACATGTCCCGATGGCGGGTTTCCGTTTGCCGGCTCCAGGGTATGTGACGAGTCCGTACGGATGGCGTCGCGGCAGGATACACAAGGGTACGGATATCAAGGTACAGGTGGGCGATTCTATTCGCGCGGCATGGGCAGGTCAGGTACGTATCGTAGGATGGGATCCACGAGGGTACGGGTATTTCGTAGTGCTGCGTCATGAGAATGGTCTGGAGACCGTCTATGGGCACTTGAGCCGACCTTTGGTGGATGAGTACGAAGCTGTACCGGCGGGGTATGTCCTCGGTCTGGGCGGTAATACGGGTCGTTCAACCGGCAGCCATCTGCATTTCGAGATCCGCTACCTCGGCGAAGCAATGAACCCCGCTAACCTCATAGATTTTGCGACGGGAGAGTTGCGAAACAAAGAGGAGTACGTCATCGGCATCAAAGCCATGAAACAGGCGCGTGCCGAGCAGGCAGCGATGAAGTACCATAAGGTGCGCTCCGGCGACACGCTCTCCGGCATCGCCCGCAAGTACGGTACGACGGTGAGGAAGCTCTGTCAGCTCAATAAGATCAAGGAGACGAAAATCCTCCAGATTGGGCAGAAGATACGGGTAAGGTAAAAGCCTAACCCCAACCCCTTCCCTGAAAGGAAGGGGCTTTTTTATTCATGGTGGTAGGGCTCGTTCCGAAGAATGGTCATCGCGCGGTAGATCTGCTCGATGGCCATTAATCGTATCATCTGGTGGGAGAACGTCATCTGCGAGAGGGAGAGTTTGCCGTTAGCCCGTTGATAGACAGCCGGGCTGAAACCGTATGCACCGCCGATGACGAGGACCAAGTCTTTGCCCGTACTCATTTTCTTTTGCATGAAATCCGCAAACTCCATGGAGCGGAACTCGCGGCCGTGTTCGTCGAGCAGGAAGACGTCCATGGAGGGGGTTAGAAAACGAAGAATAGCTTCTCCTTCAGCGCGCTTTAACTGTTCCATGCTGAGTGCCTTGGCATTCTTGATATCCGGGATAACGACCAATTCAAACGGCACATAATGCTTGAGCCGTTGCCGGTAGTCTTCGATGAGTGAGACCAGCCGCGGGTCGGTGGTCTTACCGACCATGAGGAGGGATATTCTCATAGGAACTGATGAATAATATTCGCGGAGTCGGTGTCGTGGAAATAGTACTCGCAAGAGTCTCCGGTCCAAACAAAACGATAGACCGTCGTATGGCGGAAACTGCCGTCATAACCGGAGAAGCAGGTGAAATAGGTATGTCCCTTTTGGAAAACCTCTGCGGATTGTTCCCCGTCGTTCTTTACAGCGTGTACGCCGTAATGGACGTCCGCCAAATCGGGATTCGTAAACCGCTCCAAGGACCACACTACGAAATACCAGGCTATCTCCGGGTGGGTATAAATAGAATCCTCGGCGAGGGTCAAGCTGTCGCAAGTAGTAGTGATATACGGGAAATACTCATTGATCTTTCCCTGCGCATCAACGGGGTATGCGTAATCCCATACCCCCTTGATCCGGTACTCGAAATGGATGTCCATCTTACTCTCATCGAGGGTCTTAATGGGGATGAGGTTAAGCGAACCGATGGGTTGCATCTTCACAGGATCGACCGCAAAGGCAAAGAGCCAGTAGTCCTGATCCGGCAGCAGGCCTGTGAAGAAATGGTGGGTCTCTGCGCCGTACTCCAAGGAGTGGCTGGCAAAAGGCGCTACGTTGAACTCCTTTGCGCGCAAGAGGTCATTCCGCCAAGACAGATACTCGGCGTAAGCGCTATCGAGGGCAAGCATCATGAACTGCTTGGGGTGCGCTACGGGATCCCAGTCCTCCCATGGCTCGCAGATAGAGAGGAGATAATACGCGTCCTTGTTCGTCGAGCACTCGCACTCCACGAAGCCCGCAGAGATATTCTTTACCTCCAGATGCACCTCTACATCCTTGGTCTCAAAACTCGCCTCGGGGCTGCATGAAAGGAAAAAGACCGCTAACGCTGACAGAAGACAGACCGCTATGCTGACAGACCGCTTCGCTGACAGAAATTTAT
This sequence comes from uncultured Bacteroidales bacterium, assembly GCA_945828585.1. Taxonomy (GTDB): domain Bacteria; phylum Bacteroidota; class Bacteroidia; order Bacteroidales; family Paludibacteraceae; genus Colicola. The sequence goes on from CALZRN010000049.1 coordinate 8,947, forward strand.
TGCTCATACTTACTCCTTTCTTCCTCTTCTTGCTCGAGGAGCGAGCGCACGGAATAGATAAACCGCAAACAAGTCATCACATGACCTCCATAGTGGCCGAAATTATAGGTGATATTAGCGTTCCGCCATTTACTCTTAGCGCGAACGGCGTTGGTATAGGGGACGGTCTCGTCGTCTATGGAATGCATGATATAGACTGACGCTTGAGGTTCCCAGTTCTGCGAGACGATGGAGTTGACGGTCATAGCTTTGTATAGCTCCGCCACTTTTTCCGACTTCTGCTCCATGGCTTCGTCGGTCAGCAGTTCGTGCGTCACCTTGGAACCGATGAGCTGGTTAATCTGCGCGGAAGTGTAGTGCTTGCTGTTGATCCATTCGTCTATATGCTCGCAAAGGAAGGGTCTCATCATGTCCGATAGTTCCATATTCAGTTTGTTGCCCTTGATCATGCCCTGCAGAACCAACGGCACGGCGACCGGATAACCCGCAGTGTCGGTAGTGACGAAGCGCTCGTAAGTAGCCTTGACGTCGTACGGTCCGCCACCCGCAAAGACGCGGTGGAGCGAGACATAATCCATATCCTCTTTGTCCCAGAACTCCGTCTCAATGAGGTGTTGTACCGCCATGGTCGTTGCGCCGCCTTGGCTGTAGCCCATGAGGTCCAGGTTGGGATCATCGGGGATGCGTTCTACGGCTTCAAGCCACGGACGGACAGCCAAGTACATATCCAGCACATTACGCGCCGTGAGATCCATGACGAGGTATGGGTGCACCTCTTTGGCGGTCACGCCGTAACCGATATAATCCGGGATGATCAGGCCGTAGCCGTCCTTGACCAGCATGCCTTCCAACGAGAAGCAGTTACTGGGCGCTTCGGCATTGGAGCAGACCGTATAATGGCTCACGAGGATCATTCGTTTGGGGTTGACGTTCTTAGGCAGCATCACTTTGCCTGAGAGGGTAATCGGGTTGCCGTCCATGTCTATACTGGGGTAGGTGCCGACGATCTCGATGATCTTATTCTGGTTGCCCCATTTGAGCAGTTCCTGCAGGATACCGGCACCGGTAGTACCGGTTGTGCGACGAATGGAGCGGGCTGCATCATTGGATTCAGCGCTCTCCTCTATATACTCATTCGCTGGGGTACCATCGGGTAGATAGCAGTTATAGGGCAGACCCTCCGAGAGGTCTGTCTCGTGCTGACCGATGACGCGGAACTTAAGACCCTTCGCGGCTTCGATATTCGTGAAGTCCACAACCTCATCGTCACGGAACTGACATCCCGACAGTAGAACTCCGATGAGCAGGAATAGAATATAGTTCTTTTTCATATTTCTTTGTCTTTATTGGTATCCCATGCCGGAGGCGGTCAGAACCTCGCTCCTAAACTTATATTCATAATTCGCGAAGAAGCCATATAGATGGCGTTGGCATTTTTGAGGGCGTACATGCCGCCGAGGTCAAACGCCCAGAACCATCGATCGTAGTTGGCGGAGACTCCCACGAGGGTGAAATTGACCGCTGCGCCGACAGCCGTATGATGCCCCTTGCCATCGACCTCCGTACCGCCGTTGATATCCATTCCAATGCCCAGACCCGAGTAGATATTGACATTCGGGTGGTGGAAATACGTGAAGCGGATGGTCGGCATGATCACGAGGTTGTAGAAGTAGTTCTTCTTGTCTCTCGCCAACTCTGTCCCTTGCCCGTTGCGGGTGACGACATCCCATCCGACCTCGCTTATGTCTATCATTCCGCCGAGCGAGAACCAGTGCTTGAACCGGTATTGGTATTCCACCCAGATATGCTGGTTATGGCGGTACCGCTCTTTGTACTGGTACGTCGCCTCCGCCGGCATGGTGGTCGTGATAGAGGTGGGATTATGCCAAATGAGGCTCTCAAACAGCTGATCGCCCCAACCGATACGGATCTCGTTCCGACGGTTTACATGATCCCATTTGGTCTCCGCCGTCACGGTCGCCGCGACTGCGAAGAGTAGTGCGATACTATAAAAAACACGTCTAAAATCCATAAAGATATTTACAATTTCTATCCTTTCGGGCGACAAAATTACTGAAAAATTTGCATATATGCAAGAAAATTTGTAATTTTGCGCCATAATTCGTAAAAATTATGGAAAAGCAAGAACTTCGTAAACTGATTGCTATCTGGTTTGAGGAAGATATCCGCGATGGCGATCATACTTCGCTCAGTTGTATTCCTCCGACCCAAATGGGCTGTCAGCAACTTATTATTAAGGACACCGGCGTGCTCGCAGGTGTAGAGGTGGCGAAAGAGATTATCGATTATTTTGACCCCGAATGCAAGGTGGAGCAGTTCCTTCACGACGGCGATCATGTGAAGCCGGGCGATGTGGCATTTAAGGTCTATGGCAAGGAGCTGTCGCTTCTGCAGATCGAGCGCACGATGCTCAATATCATGCAGCGCATGTCCGGCGTAGCGACGACCGCGCATAAGTATCAGAGTTTGATTGAGGACACCGGTTGTCACGTGCTCGACACCCGTAAGACCACGCCGGGCTTGCGGTACTTGGAGAAAGAGGCTGTAGCGCTCGGCGGCGGTATGAACCATCGCATCGGGCTCTTCGATATGATCCTTCTCAAGGACAATCACGTGGATTTCGCAGGCGGAATCACCAACGCGCTCACGCGTGCACGCGATTATTTAAAAAGGAAAGCCGAAGAGGGACAGAAAGAGCGGTTCCTGAATATGAAGATTGAGATCGAGTGCCGCAATTTCGACGAGATCAATGAGGCGCTTGCGACCGGTATACCTGATCGTATCATGCTCGATAACTTCACGCCGGAGAAGACCAAAGAGGCGGTTCTTTTGATACGCGAATGGGAGAAGAAGGCAGGTCGTCACATGGAGATCGAGTCCTCAGGCGGTATTACGATTGATACCATCCGCTCGTACGCAGAGCAGGGTGTGGACTTTGTTTCTGTAGGTGCTTTGACGCACAGCTACAAGAGCCTTGATATGTCGTTCAAGGCAGTGAAGTAAAGACAAATATAGCACGCCGGAGTTCTGTGAGATAGCCAAATCGTTAACCAACAGTCTTTTCGTGCAGCGCAAGACACAATCCGAATTTGTGCAAATGCCATCTGCACAAATGGCGGAATACCAACGCAAACTCATCCCTCGCGATATCCTTGTCAAATCATTACACGACTATTGCCGTTTCTTAGATCAAGAAATTAGCAACAATATGATTGATAAAGAATAAAATAATCGTCCCTCTCCGAGCGGTGCTTCCGAGCACTCCGGGAAAGGAGAAAGACAAATATAGAAATATAGAGAAACAAACAAAAATCAGTGATGCCCAATAACGACAAAATAGAGCGGCTTCATTCGTTAGCACAAACGGATTCCGGCTATGCGCAACTTGTGTCACAAATATCTAATTTGTGGAACGATGCACGCACGCAGGCTATCTCTGCGGTCAACACCTCGCTTTTGGCTGCAAGTTGGCATACCGGTGAATATATCGTGGAATTCGAGCAAAAAGGCAAACTGAAAGCGGAATACGGCAAGCAACTGCTAACCAATTTATCTAAAGACCTTACAGTGCGCCTCGGGAAAGGCTATTCGAGGTCTAACCTCTTCAATATGAGATTGTTCTACACGCATTTTCCAAAAATCCAGACAGTGTCTGGAAAATTGAGCTGGAGTCACTATCTGGAATTGCTGAAATGCGATGATGAGTTGGAGATGCAGTTTTATATGACCCAAGCAGTGCAAGAGAATTGGTCTGTTCGTGGATTGAAACGTCAAATCAGCAGTGGTTTGTTCCAGAGGTTGGCATTAAGTACTGACAAAGAGGGTGTTCTCGCCTTAGCGCAGCAAGGATACCAAGTTGCCAAGCCGTCCGACCTTATTCACGATCCGTTTGTTCTGGAGTTTGCAGGTCTGCCTGTGCAGAAACGGTATAAAGAAAGCGAGTTAGAAACAGCTCTGAAAAAGCACATGGAGACATTCTTGTTGGAACTCGGACGTGGATTTGCGTTCATTGGACGACAATATGTCATTCCCATCGGAAGTCGTCGTTTCAAAGTGGATTTGGTGTTTTATCACACAATACTGAAATGCCATGTACTCATAGACCTCAAGCGTGCTGAAATCAAGCACCAAGACATCGGGCAGATGAACATGTATCTTAATTATTTCAAGACTGAAATATGCCAACCGGATGATAACCCGCCTATTGGCATAGTACTTGGGGCAAAGAAAGATGAGTTGCTGATGGAATATGCCTTAGCGGGTATTGACAATAACTTATTTGCAGCGCGTTACCAGTTGTATTTACCGAACAAAGCAGAGTTGCAAGAGCAATTGAACCAACTGATGGCAAAATAAAATCCTCGTCCCCTCTCCGAGACGTAAAAGATGAAGAAAGACAAATATAGAAATAAAGAAATAAAGAGAAAAAAAAATCACCGTATAGCATAAAAAAAAAGACAAAAAAAATAAAGAAAACAAAAAATACAGAAAAATGATGTATGCACTTGCGTATGTCGTTTTTTTTATGTAATTTTGCAGCGCAAAATGAAAATAAATCTATTATGGGAACGTTATTAGGTAATAATTCAAAAGAGCAGAAAACCGATAAAGGAAATCGCTTGTATGAGTTCCGACGCGTACAGAGCGAGGAATTGCAGCAGTACCGGATTCCTTCTTATGGTTATTTGGCATAATGCTTCCTCACTATCCTTATACTTTTCTTACAAGTTCATCGTCACGTGGTAGATAACAATCCCGAAATAATCAAAGAAATAAGTACCTATTTCTCGGATAACTATACTGACTTTGACTGATAACAAACATAGAAACATATAAAAATCCGCCGATGGCATAAAACAACAGACAAACAACATACATAAATAATAAAGCATTCAGCTTAGAACTTGGGTTCTTTAAAATCTGGACAATTCTAAAGAATCTTTTATCCAAGAACAAGGCTTTTGCTCACGTTTTAACGTGAGCCTTGTTTCGGATATTTGGATAAAAGAGGTAGTCCAGAACCCTAAAGAACCCAGATTGAAGCTAACAAGCCTCACGTTTTTCGT
>CALZRN010000050.1 GCA_945828585.1 uncultured Bacteroidales bacterium
ATACATTATGAAGAAGATTTTAACAATTTGTTTGGCAGTTATGATGATTTCTGCCGGTGTGAATGCGAAAGAGTATAAACACAGCGTTGGTGTCGTAGCCGGTTCCGGTCTGGGTGTACAATACAAAGGGTTTCCGATGAAGCACTTTACCGTCATTGAGGAGTTCGGTTATTTAGGTAGTTATGCAGCCGCAGGAGATGGTATTGTCCTTCCTACCTTGGGGGCTACGAACAACCTTGTTCTGGCTTATCAGGCCAAAGGTGCGGAAGGTCAAGGCATTAAGCTCGACTGGTACGTAGGCGGTCAGGTGAAAGCCGGATATGTCGACTTCGGTAATGCCGGTGGTATCATCGGTTTTGGTGCTGCAGCCGGTATTGAGGCGAACATGAAGAGTGCGCCTATCGCATTCTCGTTTGACTTCCGTCCAGGCTATGGATGCGTTCTGGTTGGCAACGCTAACGGCGTTTTGGGAGGTCATGTATTTGATTGGACCCTTAACTTGGGTGTTCGTTATACCCTCTAAGATTAACCGGTAAGGATTTGCAAGGTGAGCGGAGAAAGTAAATTCAAGAAATTATTCCGTGGTCAGCGTGCGACCTTGGACAAGGAGCATATAGCGCAGATGCAAAGCCTGCAGGGTTGCGTGTGGATTCACGCAGCCTCTGTAGGAGAGTTTGAGCAAGCGCGACCGCTGATAGAGAAACTCCGTGAGGAGCAGCCCCATAGACGCATCGTCCTGACTTTCTTCTCTCCTTCCGGCTATGAGATGCGCAAGGATTACGAGTTGGTGGACGCAGTACTATATCTGCCTTTCGCTACGAGAAAGAACGCCAATCTATTCTTGGAGGCGCTGCAGCCGCAGATAGCGATCTTTGTGAAGTACGAGTTCTGGCCTGCTTATCTCAAGGCCCTGAAGAAACGCGGTATTAAGACCTACAGCATCTCCGCTATCTTCCGTCCCACGCAACGGTTCTTCCGTTGGTACGGCAAGGCGTCATTAAGATTGCTCAAATGCTTCACGCATATCTTCGTGCAGGACGAGCGATCTTTACAATTACTGAAGACGCACGGCATCCAGGATGCCTCTATCGCCGGCGACACGCGTTTTGACCGTGTGAGCAAGGTGTGCCGCTCTATCGCAGAGAAACGCGGTACAGACGGACGGTTGCGTATCATCGAACAGTTTGTAGAGGGATGCGAGCGAGTGATCGTAGCCGGCAGTACCTGGCCTAAAGACGAGGAACTGCTCGCGCAATACATGGAGCAATACCCGGAGACGAAACTGATCTTAGTGCCCCATGAGATTGACGAGGAGCACCTGCATTTTATCTTCAACCGCTTCCTTGGCAGGTTCGTTCGTTACACTCGTGTCACTCCCCAAACGATGATCCATGCCAACGTCCTGGTGATGGACCAGATGGGACTGCTGTCCTCCATCTACGGTTTCGGCCATGCGGCATATATAGGAGGAGGTTTCGGGGTTGGAATCCACAATACCATTGAGGCAGCCGTATATGGTCTGCCGGTTCTTTTCGGACCGAACTACCATCATTTCCGCGAGGCGCAAGGACTGATTGACGCAGGCGCAGCACGGAGTATAAAGAACTATAGCGAATTAGAAGCGGCGCTTAATACCGCTCTTAACCAACATCAAGAGATTGGCGCCAAGGCGGCAGAGTACGTACGATCCGAGCTTGGAGCAACAGAGAAAATATACACAGCATTATTTAAAAATTAGTCTACTAGTCAATTAGTCCACTAGTCAACTAGTTCACTAGTCCACTATCAAATCCAATAACTTATGGCACAAAAACCCAGTATCCCCAAAGGGACGCGTGACTTCGGACAAGTAGAGATGGCGCGTCGTAACTATATCTTCGACACCATCAAGAGTGTGTTCACTTTGTACGGCTTCCAGCAGATAGAGACGCCGGCGATGGAGAATATCGGCACGCTGATGGGCAAGTATGGTGAGGAAGGCGACAAACTGCTCTTCCGCGTGCAGAACAGCGGTGAGAAAGCGGCATTGGCGCCGGAGAAAGGTCTGCGATATGACCTTACTGTCCCGTTTGCGCGGTACGTGGTACAACACCGTGAGGAGTTGAGTTTTCCATTCAAGCGTTTTCAGATTCAGCCCGTCTGGCGTGCAGACCGACCGCAGAAAGGTCGTTACCGCGAGTTCTACCAGTGTGATGTGGATGTGATTGGTAGCAACAGCCTGATCGGTGAGTTGGAGTTGATACAGATTGTGGAGGAGGTCTATCGCCGTCTGGGTATCAACGTGTGCCTGCATATCAATAACCGCAAGATCCTTGCCGGTATAGCCGAAGTCATCGGTGCGCCGGATAAGATTGTGGACATCACCGTAGCTATCGACAAACTCGATAAGATCGGTGTGGAGGCAGTCAATGACGAACTGAAGGAACGCGGACTAACGGACGATCAGGTTGCCAAACTGCAACCGATCTTAACAACCCCACCCCAACCCTCCCCTCAGGGGAGGGAGAATGATCCCAAAGCGAAGCTGGCTGAATTGCGTGAGTTCTTAGCAGGAAGCGAGATTGGTTTGAAGGGTGTTGAGGAGATGGAGGAGGTATTTGATTTAGTAGAAAGTCAAAAGTCAAAAGACCGCTCCGCTCAAAGTCATTTCTCTATAGAACTCGATCTCTGTCTCGCGCGCGGACTCAATTATTATACAGGTGCCATCTTCGAGGTGAAGGCTCTGGACGCACAGATCGGTTCGATTACCGGTGGCGGTCGGTATGATAACCTGACGGGAATCTTCGGTCTGCCGGGCGTCTCCGGTGTAGGTATCTCTTTTGGTGCCGACCGCATCTATGATGTACTGACAGAGCTGGATTTATTCCCGAAGGAATTACTGACTACCACACAAGTACTATTCGCAACGTTCGGCAGCGACGAATTGCATTATGCCCTCGGTTGGGCGAAAGAGCTACGTAAGGCAGGTATAGCGGTGGAAGTGTATCCCGAACCGACGAAGATGAAGAAGCAGATGGGCTATGCGGATGCCAAAGGTATTCCGTTTGTAGCCATCGTCGGAGGCGACGAGATGGCGCAGAACAAAGTGATGCTCAAGAACATGACCACCGGCGAGCAGCAGTTGGTTGATTTGGAGCATCTTAAAAATAGTACATTTTTTGCCCGGTAAATCAGTCGTATAAAAGTCATACTAAAGTCTTACAAAACTCTTACAAGAGTGTTACATGAGTCTTACCGGATAAAATCTTAAAAATAGTAAACTAATTAAAATGGCAGATACAAACAAACAGTTTGATCAAGTGACGGCGAAATGCCGCCAGATATTTATCGACAAGATGAAGGATTACGGTCCTTCATGGCGGATCTTCCGTCTGTACGGCATCACGGATCAGTTGTATATCAAGGCTTGTAACATCCGTCAGCGTCAAGAGACCGGTGTAAGCCTCGTGGGGGACGATATAGAAGGGAACCTGCGCGCGATCGTCAACTACGGCGTTATGGCGATTATCCAGGAGCGCAACGGCTATGCCGATGCGACGGATATGAGTAGCGAAGAGGCTACGAAGCTGTACGACAAGGTGCTGCAGGAAGCCAAAGAACTGATGATGCGCAAGAACCACGACTACGGCGAGGCATGGCGCGAGATGAGTAAGGAAGGGATTGTAGATATGATCCTCGCGAAAATCATCCGCATCAAAAATATCCTTACCAATAACGGCAAGACCATCGCTTCCGAAGGCGTGGAAGGCAACTATTTCGATATTATCAACTACGCGATATTTGATCTGATACACTACGAGAAGTAAAATTAAAAATTAAGAATTAATGAATACGACCAAACATATTATCGGCTCAGTGGCTCGGACGCTGCTGGCGGTTACATTCCTCTTCTCTGGTTTCGTCAAAGCCGTAGATCCGCTGGGCACAGTCTATAAGATTGAGGACTATCTGAAGGCTTTCGGCGGGTTCTTTACGGATCTGCTGCCGTTAGCAGGTGTTGCTGCTGTGTGTCTGATTGCCGTGGAATGGCTGCTGGGTATATGTTTGTTCGCCAACATCCGCACGCAATGGACGAGTTGGATCAGTTTGGCGTTTTACCTGGTGATGACTCCTCTGACACTCTGGATTGCGCTGACGAATCCTGTTTCGGACTGCGGTTGCTTTGGCGACGCACTCGTGCTGACCAACTGGCAGACCTTCTGGAAGAACATCGTGTTGCTGAGTCTGGTGATCGTGCTGTTGGTATGCCGCAAAGCCATCCCACAGACTTTCTCGTGGTGGGCAGAGATAGTTATCGCCGGCATCGGTTTAGGTGCGCTCATCGGCGTCATGTGCTACAGTTATAACCACCTGCCACCGATGGATTTCCGTCCGTATAAGATCGGCAATCACATCCCTACCCTGATGGAGATCCCCGAGGACGCCGAGCCCGATGTCTATGAGACGACGCTCATCTATGAGAAAGACGGCCAGCAAGAGACCTTCACCCTCGAGAACTACCCGAAAGGCGACAGCACCTGGCATTTCGTAGATCAGAAATCCGTGCTCGTCAAGAAAGGTTATGAGGCGCCCATCCATGATTTTGAGATCATGACGATGGATTTTGAAGACATTACCTATGATATTTTAGAGAGCGAAGAAGCCGTGACGCTCATCGCGATGTACGACCTGAAGAAGACCGACTTGGAGCAGATTAGCAAAGTGAAAGAACTCTTGGAGCATAACCAGCCCTGCTACCTATTGACCGGCTCCGGCGAAGAGGAGATAGAGAACTTCTGTATGGAGCATGGCATTGACGAGCAGGCATTCTGCACTATCGATCCTGTCACCTTAAAAACAGTAGTTCGTGCCAACCCGGGTGTGTTTGTGGTGCAAAATGGCACCATTATTGATAAATATAACCTGAAAAACTACTAACAAATCACTAAAAAACAAACAGAATGAGGAAAATTGTTGTCAGTATTTTTGCATTATTGGTGTCGTCGATGACACTAATGGCCGAGCGAGTCAGTCGTGAGGACGCTTCGCTCGTAGCAAACCATTTTATGAACGTAGCTGCGCCTTCGTCTGCTGATGGCGTAAAACGTATTGCACCTGCCAAACGCATGGTGCTCAAAGAGAGCTCCGAACAAACGGAGAGTCAGTATTACGTTTACGAGAACGAGAACGGCGAAGGATGGGTTATCATCGCGGCTAACGATGCTGTAACGCCTATCTTAGCATACTCCGAGACCGGACATTTCCGTACAGATAACATGCCGTCGAACATCCGTCATTGGATGGGTAAATACGACCAATTCATCAAACGTATTGAGACCGACGGCGTAGAAGCCGCAGAGGAGACAAAAGCCGAGTGGAGAGCGCTGCGCAAAGGTGTTCGCAAGGCACAAACAGCAGCAGTGGTCGGTCCGCTTATTCAGACCCAATGGGATCAGGAAGCACCATATAACAAACTCTGCCCGGGAACAGGTACCAACAAAGCGTATACCGGCTGTGTAGCAACGGCTATGGCACAGGTGATGAAATACTGGGAATGGCCGATCAATGGAACCGGCAGCCACAGTTATAAACCGCTGGATGTCAACGAGCCCTACGACTATAGGGGAAATCCAAACTACTCCACGCGGTACCCGGATACGGTCTCAGCCGATTTTGAGACTACCACCTACGATTGGGAGAACATGAAAAATAGTTATTCCGGTTCGGCTACCACTGCTCAGAAAACAGCAGTAGCTACCCTGATGTTCCACTGCGGTGTAGCCACCGAGATGATGTACGGCAACAATGCAGACGGCGGTTCGGGAACGTACACGCTGAACTATGGAGATTGGGATACCAATGACAATGCGCAGAATGCATTCTTTAGATTCTTTAAATACAAGAAACCGGTCGGTTACATACGTGACGGTCTCAAGTATGGTGGAGAGACCTACTATAAGAAATGGTCGGATGCCGATTGGACTGCGATGGTGAAAGAGGAATTGGATAAACAACACCCTATCTTATACGGCGGCGCTAGCGATGAAGGTGGTCATAGCTTCATTTGCGATGGTTATGACAACGAGGATAAATTCCATTTCAACTGGGGTTGGTCCGGATGGAATGATGGTTATTTTACCCTCTCTAACCTCGTTCCGGGAAGCGGTGGTGCCGGTGGAGGCGGGTATGACTTCAGTTATGACCAAGACGTAATCATCGGCATTGAGCCCGACCGACAAATGGAGGCTATCGAGAATATCGAGACTACCACTGCGGCTCAGAAGACCATCTATAATGGCATGGTGGTTATTGTGCGCGATAATATATTATATGATTTAATGGGACAAAAAATTCAATAAAAAGATATACGATTATGAGAACAAAAATGGTTGCAGGTAACTGGAAAATGAACAAGAACCTGCAGGAAGGTGTAGCTCTGGCTACCGAGTTAAAAGAAGCAGTAAAGAACCCCTCATGCGCCGTTGTTATCGGTACGCCGTTTATTCATCTGGCTACCGTAGCTGAGCTTCTCAAAGGCTCTGCTATCAAAGTGGCAGCAGAGAACTGCGCAGATCATGAGAAAGGTGCATACACCGGTGAAGTAAGCGCAGAAATGGTCAAATCGACCGGCGCAGAGTACGTCATCCTCGGTCACTCCGAGCGTCGTCAGTACTACGCTGAGAGCTATGAGATGCTGGCAGAGAAAGTGCGTCTGGCTCTCGCTAACGGTCTGAAAGTCATCTTCTGCATCGGTGAGGTAAAAGAGGAGCGTGAAGCCGGCAAACAGAACGAAGTAGTGAAAGCACAACTCGAGGGCTCGGTATTCGGTCTGAGCGCAGAGGAGTGGAAGAACATCACCCTCGCTTACGAACCCGTATGGGCTATCGGTACGGGTCTGACCGCTACTCCGGCTCAGGCAGAGGAGATCCACGCTTACATCCGCTCCCTCGTAGCCGAGAAATACGGCAAAGAGGCAGCCGAGGAGACGACTATCCTTTACGGCGGAAGCTGCAACGAGAAGAATGCAGCAGAGCTGTTTGCTTGCCCGGATATCGACGGTGGTCTGATCGGTGGCGCTGCTCTCGTAGCAGAGAAATTCCTCGCCATCATTGCAGCACGATAAAAGAGTAGTTTATCCTTACCTTGAGGGTATAGTAACGTACTTTATATCGTCTAGGTATGGTCTAGCTATCGTCTAGGTTACTATGTAAAAAACTATGGGACTTATTAAGACCATCAATAGAAACGGCGAGATCCTCACCCCGCACATTGCTGACGACGTGTTCATGGCAGAGAACGCCACGGTTGTCGGCGATGTGACGGTGGGAGAAGGATCGAGCCTGTGGTTCAACTCCGTGCTGCGCGGCGACGTGAACACCATCACCATCGGTAAGCATTGCAACATCCAGGACGGAGCGGTTCTCCACACGCTCTACAAGAAATCAACGATCACCCTTGGCAATTACGTGTCTGTGGGGCATAACGTCACAATCCACGGCGCCGACGTAGATGACTACGCGTTGATTGGTATGGGTGCTACTCTACTCGACGGAGCCCATGTAGGCGAAGGAGCGATTGTTGCTGCCGGAGCGCTGGTACTCAAAGGTACGCAGATAGGACCTCACGAGATTTGGGGCGGTGTGCCGGCGAAGTTCATTAAGAAAGCCGACCCTGCGCAGACCGAAGAGATAAACAAAACCATCGCCAACAACTACGCCATGTACGCAAGTTGGTATAAATAGACCGCTTCGCTAAAAGAGTAAAGACCGCAGCGAAGCTGCTAAAAGATAAGAGACAATTATGTTTAAAAGAATACTTCTCAAACTTTCCGGTGAGAGCCTGGCAGGAGAAAACAAGCAAGGCATCGATCCTCAGCACCTGGCCGAGTACGCCGAGCAAATCAAAGCGATTGCTCAGAAAGGCGTACAAGTAGCGATCGTCATCGGCGGCGGAAACATCTTCCGTGGCTTGAGCGGTTCGCAGAAAGGCTTTGACCGCGTCAAGGGAGACCAGATGGGTATGTTAGCTACCGTCATCAACGCCTTGGCTCTATCCTCTGCCCTCGAAGCCATCGACCAACCGGTACGTGTATTGACAGCCATCCGCATGGAGCCAATCGGCGATTTCTATAGTCCGGCAAAAGCTATTCGCTTGTTGGAAAAGGGCAATGTAGTAATCCTTGCCGGCGGTACAGGAGCACCCTACTTCACGACCGACACCGGTTCATCGCTCCGCGCCTTGGAGATCAAAGCGGATGTCATGCTCAAGGGAACACGTGTGGATGGTATCTATACTGCCGACCCGGAGAAAGACCCGACCGCTACGAAATTCACGGAGATCACCTATGATGAGGTCATCCGCCGCGGTCTGAAGGTCATGGACCTCACTGCCACCGCTATGGCGAAAGAGAACGGTCTGCCGATATACGTCTTTAACATGGACCAACTCGGCAATTTACAGAAAGTCATTAACGGCGAGGCCATCGGCACTTTGGTCACTCCGTGACAATGGATAATTGACAATTGATAATTGATAATTGTATGAACGACGAATTAGAGTTATTTGAGTCTGCAGCCGAAGAGCAAATGCAGGCCGCTGTCGCTCACTTAGACGACACCCTTCAGCACATCCGTGCAGGTAAAGCCAACCCGCGTATCTTGGATCCGATCAAGATTGATTACTACGGAGCTATGTCGCCGTTGACTTCTTGCGCAACGATCACTACTCCTGATGCCCGTACCATCGCAATCACACCGTGGGAGAAAAAGCTTATCAGCGAGATCGAGCGCGCCATCATCAACTCGAACATCGGTCTGGCTCCATCTAACAACGGCGAGACGATCCGTCTGATCCTTCCGCCGCTGACAGAGGAACGCCGTCGCGAGCTCTGCAAACAATGTAAAGCCGAAGCAGAGAACGCAAAGATGTCCATCCGTAATGCCCGCCGCGATGCTATCGAGGAGTTTAAGAAACTCGTCAAGAATGGTCTGAGCGAGGATATCGAGAAAGACGCCGAGGAGGACATGCAAAAGACCCACGACAAATACGTCGCTAAGGTCGAAGCTCTCTACGCAGCGAAAGAAAAGGAGATCATGACAGTATAGTGATTAATTAACAAATCACAATGTACAATTAACAAAGCGTCCTATAGGGTTTTGTACAAACTGAAAAGTCCGTACGGACTCTAAAAATTCGTACCAAACTACGTAAGCCCTTTGTGAATTGTGAATTGTAAATTGTAAATTGAGAGGTCTCGTCATTAAATCTACGGGTAGCAGTTACATCGTTCGGATGGACGATGGAACGGATGCGGAATGCCGAATAAAAGGCAATTTCCGCATTCGCGGTATTCGTAGTACCAACCCCGTGGCTGTAGGTGACTATGTGAATGTACAAAGGGACAAGGTACAATGTACAAAGGAAGACGGGAATAGCGTCTATTGGATTACGGAGGTAGAGGAGCGGCGGAACTATATTATCCGGCGATCCACTAACCTGAGCAAAGAGAGCCATATTCTGGCATCGAATATTGACCAGGTAGCTCTTATCGTGACGGTCAACCACCCTGTGACTTCGACTACTTTCATCGATCGCTTTCTCGCCACCTGCGAGGCCTATCGCGTGCGCGCGCTCCTTATATTCAATAAGATAGACCTGCTGACGGAAGAAGAGCTGGCGCAACTCGCCGAACTGCGTGCGCTATACGAATCAATCGGCTACGAGACCGTGGAGATGTCAGCGATCAGCATTCAGCCTTCAGATATCTTACCTCTGCTCGCAGGGAAAGTAACCCTTCTTTCCGGTAACTCCGGTGTCGGCAAATCTACCCTACTCAATGCGCTTTTCGGGCGCGAGGTCACGCGTACCGGTAAGATCTCCGACGCCCACGACAAAGGTATGCATACCACTACTTTCAGCGAGATGTATGAGTTGGATGTACGAAAGGACGATGTACGATGTACGAAGGAAGATGTACGATGTACGAAGGGTTGGATAATCGACACACCGGGTATCAAGGGGTTTGGTACGATAGATTTTGAGCGCGAAGAAGTGAGCCATTATTTCCCTGAGATCTTCCGCATCAGCCGTGATTGCCGTTTTGGCAACTGCACGCACACCAACGAACCCGGTTGCGCCGTGCAGGAAGCCACCATAAAAGGATCCATAGCGATCTCGCGCTATGAATCCTATCTATCGTTGTTAGGCGACTGCTCCGAGAGCAAATATCGCTAACTCCACTGCTCCAAGGTAGCGGTCAGTTCATCAAACGTGTGTGCCTTAGCCGAGGCGCGCACGTTTTGTATCTGCTCATTGACCGCTGCGTCGTAGGTCGGCGCCTCCACGTCACGGATGACGCCCAAAGCTATCGGCAACTCATCCTGTACATCGGCAGCCACCTCCAAGTTCCGCTCTTGTCCCATGATTGCGAGGAGACGATGGAGTGTCGGATCCTGTTGGTGCGCATCGTGAATGAGTACACGCGCATCGTCAGCCGGCACAACTATCAGACGGAGTAACCCCTCCCCTTGTTGTTCTACGGACGGCCACTGGCAGTCCGATTGAGCAGAGCTCTTCACCCGCTCAAGGGAGGGAGTATTGATTTCGAGCGCAAGACCTTTGTCATTATTCTTACCAAAGATCATCTTCTCGCCGTGTTTGAGGATGATAGAATGCTCCGCACGCTGCTCACGGTCGGCTATCCACGCGTGCGTGCCGTTATTGAAGATGACGCAGTTTACCAGACACTCCACGATCGAGCAGCCTTTGTGCTGCTGCGCCGCCACGAGACAATCTACCGTCGTCGGCACATCGACATCAAGCGTGCGGGCAAAGAACGTCCCCCTTGCGCCCAAGACGAGTTCCGCCGGTATGAACGGCCGTTCTACCGTTCCAAACGGAGAGGATTTGGAGACAAAACCCTTCGGGCTGGTCGGCGAGTACTGACCTTTGGTCAGACCGTAGATGCGGTTGTTGAAGAGACAGACGTTCAGGTCCACATTGCGGCGAATCTCATGAATAAAATGGTTTCCGCCGATAGCCAGACAATCGCCGTCACCGCTCATCTGCCAAACAGTCAGTTCGGGATGCGAGGTCTTGACGCCCGTAGCAATCGCGCCGCCGCGGCCATGGATTGTATTAAAACCGTACGTATTGAGGTAGTGCGGCATACGGCTGGAACAACCGATTCCGGAGATAACAGCCACCTCGTGGGTCGGAATACCTATCTGCGCCATGGCTTTCTGCAACGCCATACAGATCGCGTGATCGCCGCAACCCGGGCAGAAACGTACATATTGATCGGATTTAAATTGAGATGCTTCCATAATCTTATACTAGTTGACTAGTTGACTAGAAGACTAGTCTACTATAGATTTAACAAAATTAACGATTCTTTCCACCGCAAAGGGTTGTCCCTGAATCTCGTTATATTGTTCGATCTTCAGGTCGGGGAACTGTGCGCGAAGATATGCTGCGAATTGACCTGTATTAAGTTCACAAACGATAATTCGCTTATATTGATTCAACACTTCGCGGGTATTCTTCGGAAGCGGACAGATATAATTGAAATGCGCCAAGTCGCATCCTAACTCATTTGCCGCGGCGTGCAGATGGCCTTCCGTACTACCCCAACCTACAAGCAAAATGTCTTTCGACTTTCGACTTTCGACTTTCGACTCAATCACCTGCAACGCAGGTATTCTCTCCGCGATCTGCTCGATTTTGTGCTTGCGAGCAAGAACCATCTGCTCGTGGTTCTCCGGGTTCGTGGAGATAGTACCCTTCTCTGCGTCGCGCTCCAGACCGATATTCCTGTGCTCGTAACCTTCCATACCCGGGTACGCCCAGTAACGCACGCCGCGGGCATCACGGATAGCCGGGTTATAATGTCCTTTCAGTTCCTCCGGCACGCTCTGCGGCGTGATAGTAGGCAGTTCTGCCAACTTCGGTATCCGCCAGAGAGCCGTTCCGTTCGCCAGATAGGTATCCGTCATGAGGATGACAGGCGTCATGTTCTCCAAAGCGATCTTACATGCCTCGTAGGCAAAATCAAAACAATTAGCAGACGAAGAAGCCGCAATCACCACCGCCGGACACTCGCCGTTACGGCCATAAAGGGCTTGTAACAAATCCGTCTGTTCGGTCTTCGTTGGCAGTCCCGTACTCGGTCCGCCACGCTGTACATCGATGACCACGAGCGGCAACTCTGCCATGACCGCCAGACCGATGGCCTCGGATTTAAGAGACAAGCCGGGACCGGAGGTAGAAGTACATGCTAAATCACCTGCAAAAGCAGCGCCGATAGCCGTACAAACACCCGCTATCTCATCCTCCGCCTGTATCGCCATGACGTTCATGTCTTTGCGTGCTGCGAGTTCATGCAGGATATCCGTTGCCGGCGTAATGGGATACGAACCCAGGAACAACCGCTTGCCGGCTTTCTCCGCCGCTGCAATCAAACCCCACGCCGTTGCCTTGTTTCCAGCGATGGAAGTAAAACGAGCGCTTTCAGCATTCAGCTTTGAGCATTCAGCTGAATTCTGATGGCTGACGGCTGACGGCTTTTCCAAGTGCACTTGCTGCACATTGAGCGCGAGGTTCTGACCGTAGTTATAGCCATCGACCATGACTTTGGTATTCGGAGCCACCAAGGCGGGTTTCTTCTTGAATTTCTCCTCCAGCAGGTGAATCGCCTTCTCCATCGGTTCGTCGAAGAGCCAATAGATCAAGCCCAACGCAAACATATTCCTGCATTTGAGCACAGATTTATTATCCATGCCGCTTTCCTTCAACGCCTCTTTGGTCAGCGTCGTCAGCGCTACCGGCACAATCTGCACGGACTCCGGGATGCCCAACTCCTCAAACGGATTGGCCGTATGGAACTGCGCTTTCTCCAAGTCCTTGTCGCTCAGCGAATCGGTATCCACAATCAGGATGGCATTCCGATGGAACAGAGAGAAATCCTCATCAAAATGCGCTTGCGGATGGTTGAAATGCGAACCTAAGGCACACACTTTCAGCGCCGCCGCGTTCATCGCTACGACTACATCGGCCTTGTCGCCGGAGGTATAGACCTCATTTCCCAACTCTACCTGGAAAGCACTCACGCCGCCTAATGTACCTTGCGGCGCACGAATCTCTGCCGGAAAATCCGGCAAGGTGGAGATCTCATGCCCCATCTCGGCTGCCAACTGCGCAAACATGTTTCCCGTCAGCTGCATGCCATCGCCCGAGTCTCCACAAAATCGAACTACAATGTTTTGCATTTTTAGTATTAGATAATTGCGGGTGCAAAGGTACTGCTTTTTTTTGACATACGCAAGTACGCGTGCATTTTTATTTGATTTTTAGGAGAAAAGGGACAGGAGAAGAACAGGGCGTACTGCAGGGCAAGTGCCTCCTATTAGGGTACGTATTGGG
>CALZRN010000051.1 GCA_945828585.1 uncultured Bacteroidales bacterium
AAAAAGAGAAAATAATTAAATGGATTGGTTTAGTAATTTATTCTTTGGCACGGGTATAGCACATTCGATTTTTGTGCTTGCCCTTGCCATTGCTATTGGTATTTTCTTGGGTGCGAAGCTCAAGTTTAAAGGTATTACTCTGGGTATTACTTGGATTCTGTTTTGCGCGATCGCGTGCAGCCATTTCGGCATGCGACTGGATCCACTGGTAGAATCATTTGCGAAAGACCTCGGTCTGATTCTGTTTGTCTATTCGATAGGCTTGCAGGTCGGTCCGGGTTTCTTCTCTTCGTTTGGTAAGGGCGGCTTGCAGCTGAACCTGCTCGCCGCAGGTATCGTCCTCTTAGGCTGCGTCACGGCGTACGTCATTCATCTTATCAGCGGTACGGATATCGCGACGATGACCGGTGTACTCTTTGGTGCGGTGACCAATACTCCGGGTCTCGGTGCGGCGCAGCAGACCTATCAGGACCTCACGGGTATCGCTAATCCCGATATCGCTTCCGGTTACGCGATGGCCTACCCGCTCGGTGTAGTAGGTATCCTCTTCTCGCTGCTGGTGCTCCGATGGATCTTCCGCGTCCAACTCGACAAAGAGGAAGAGCAGGTCAAGGCGGAGAAAGGTGAGGAGCAGCAGGTGGCGTCCTTCGACATGAAGCTGACGAACCCGCAGATAGAGGGCATACGCGTACGCGATCTCAAGCTTCTGACCCATGTCAACCTCGTCGTCAGCCGTCTCTTGGATATCCACGGCGTGGAGTCGATGCCCGATGCCGACACGATCCTGCATGTAGGCGACCGCGTGCGTTTTGTCGGCGACGCGAAGAATGAACGGACGATCATGCTGTTAGGCGAGAAGACCGAGGTGGCATGGGACGAGAAAGAGAAGAATATGCACCTTATCAGCAGACATATAGTAGTCACCAAACAGAAGATGAACGGCCGTCGTATCGGTGACCTCAAGGTGCGCGCAGCGTACCAGATCACCATCACACGTATCCGCCGTGCCGGTATCGAGCTGTTAGCGACGCCGGATCTGATCCTGCAGTTAGGCGACCGTCTGACCGTCGTGGGCGAGCAGGAAGCGGTGGACAAAGTGGCGAAAGTGTTTGGTAACTCGACGAAGAAACTCGATGCGCCGAACCTTGCTTCGCTCTTCTTCGGCATCATCCTTGGCGTGGCGTTAGGCTCGATCCCGTTTGCGCTGCCGGGACTCTCACAACCGTTCAAACTCGGTATCGCCGGCGGTACCCTCATCATCGCTATCCTCATGGGCGCGTTCGGTACCAAATGGCATTTAGTGACTTATACCACCTCCTCGGCGAACCTCATGATTCGCGAGATAGGTATCTCTCTCTTCCTCGCGGCGGTAGGTTTCGGCGCAGGCGGTTCGTTTGTTGAGACCCTCTTGGACGGCGGTTACGTATGGATAGGATACGGCGTGATCATCACCTTGCTGCCCTTGCTGCTGATAGGCTTCATCGCGCGAAAGGGATATAAACTCGATTATTTCACCCTCATGGGACTCATCGCCGGCTCGACGACCGATCCGCCGGCTCTGGCATACGCGACCTCGCAGTCTTCGGCGAACGACCGCGCTGCGGTAGCGTACTCGACGGTCTATCCGTTGACGATGTTCCTTCGCGTCCTCACGGGGCAGTTGATGATATTATTATTTTTATGACGGGATTACGTAATTCCGGGATAACGACATGACGACCACTAACAAAGCCATACTCCGCCTCGCTCTCCCGAGCATCTTGGCGAATATCACGATCCCTCTCGTAGGCATCGTCGATACCGCTATTGTCGGGCACCTGAGCGATGCTGCGGCCATCGGAGGTATCGCCATCGGCACGATGCTCTTCGACCTGCTGTACTGGAACTTCAGTTTTCTGAGGGTCGGCACTTCGGGTCTCACGGCGCAGGCGTACGGTAGTAGCAACGAGACCGAGTGCCGCCGAATCCTCCTCCGCAGCCTCTCTATCGCGATGATCGCGGCGGTGGTGATTTTAGCCATCCAATGGCTCTTCGCGACGGCGGTGCTGGCGGTTGTACCCTGCTCGGCTGAGGTGGCGTCCGTAGCGCGGGAGTATTTCTCCGTCCGTATCTGGGCGGCACCCGCGACGCTGAGCCTCTTTACCTTCAAGGGTTGGTTCATCGGCATGCAGGATACCAAGAGTCCCATGGCGGTAGATATACTTGTCAACGTGGTGAACATGGCGGCGAGTTATTACCTTGCGGTGAAGACGCCGTTAGGCGTCGTCGGCGTGGCGTACGGCACGCTCGTGGCGCAGTATAGCGGTCTGATACTCGCGGTGGCAATCCTTCTTGTCCGATATATCGGGATATCAGTATTTCGCAATATCGACCGGTGGAAAGAGGTGCTCCGCGGCGCAGAGCTACGACACATGCTCTCCCTCAATACGAACCTCTTCATCCGCTCGCTGTGCTTCATGGTCGTCTATGTAGGCTATACCTCGCTCGCGAGCCTCTACGGCGACACGGAGCTCGCGGTGAGCAGTATCATGATGAAGCTCTTTATGTTCTTCTCGTTCTTCGTGGACGGCTTTGCTTACGCCGGAGAGGCGCTGGTGGGCAAGGCGTTTGGAGAGGCGAGAGTCGAAAGTCGAAAGTCGAAAGACATTAACCCCACCGTCCGTGCGCTCTTTAGCTGGGCATTAGTCGTCGGACTGCTCTTTACGGTCCTTTATGCCTTCTGGGGCGACGAAGCATTTGCCCTCATGACGAGCGACACGACGGTTCTCATGGCGGCAGAGAAATATAAGATTTGGCTCATCGGCATGCCGCTTATCAGTACGCTGGCGTTCATGTGGGACGGCGTGTATATAGGCGCAACGGCTGGCGTACAGATCCGCAACTCGATGATCTGGGCAGCGGTGGGATTCATAGTAGGATATATAACTACGTTCTCCTTCGTGGGACCGCAAGCTTTATACATAGGTTATTGCGCGCACCTCATGGCGCGAGCATTTTATTTGACTATCAAATGGAACAAAGTGGTAGGATGAAACAACAGTTAACTCTTCTCGTGACGGTACTCTGCATGATAGCATGCGGGCATCGCGATGATTCGCATCGGGAGCAAGCTCCGCTGAAAGTGAAGACCATGGTGCTCTCGCCCGCAACCGGAGGTATAACCTCGCGGTACGTGGGTACGATCGAACCGATACGCGAGACGCCGCTGAGCCTGCAGAGCGTGGGTAGGGTAGTCTCCGTCTCCGCCAAGAACGGTCAGTGTGTGAAGAAAGGGCAGACCCTCATGGCGATCGATAACACCCAGGCGATGAACGCCCTGCAGACCGCAGAGGCCTCGCTCAAGCATGCTCAGGACGGCTACGACCGTGTGTCGAAAGTACACTCCAAAGGCGTCGTCTCCGACCAGAAGATGGTGGAGATCGAGTCCCAGCTCGCGCAAGCCAGATCGCTCTACGAGGCAGCGAAGCAACAACTCGCCGAGTGTACCCTGATAGCCCCTTGTGACGGCTTGGTGGACGGTCTCAATATTGAGATCGGTCAGACCATCATCCCCGGCACGAAGGTTTGCTCGCTGCTCGACGTTACGGCGTTTAACGTGCGTTTCACGGTGCCCGAAGCAGAGATCAACGGCATCGAGAAGAACCATCGCTCGATGGAGGGTACGGTTGAGTGCGGCGCTATCGACACCGTCCTGCCGATCGTCATCACCGAGAAAGGGGTGACCGCCAACCCCCTGACCCATACCTACGACGTCGTCGCTGCCGTCCGCGGTGGTGCTGACCTGCTCAAGACAGGCATGGTAGGCAAGGTCATCCTGGAGAAATCAGAAATCCTAAATCCTAAATCCGAAAACCCCTCATCCCTCATCATCCCCGCCTCCTGCGTTCTGATGAAACCCGAAGGACCGACTGTATGGGTCCTCTCAAACGGCGAGGCGGAGCGTCGCCCCATCACCCTCGACGGTTATCAGGCGAACGGCGTACGCGTCGCTTCCGGACTACAGGCAGGAGACACGCTCATCGTTGAGGGCTATCAGAAACTTTACAAAGGATGTAAAATTAGCTGTGAAGACAAGTAAACACATAGAAGGAGCAATGAAGCATCACGGCATCGTGATGGCGTTATTCCTGGGGTTGATGGCTTTTGGTATATGGTCGTTGCCGCGGATGAACAAAGACGAGTTCCCGCAGTTCACCATCCGCCAAGGTCTCTTGGTGGCTCTCTATCCGGGGGCTACTGCGAGCGAGGTGGAGCAACAGGTCACCCTCCCTCTCGAGAACTACGTTAACTCCTTTGAGATGGTGGATAAGCAGTTGACCTATAGCATCTCCGAGGACGGCATCGCGTACGTCTATATCATGCTGCGCCTCGTCGATGTAGATAACGAGAAGGCATGGACGAAGATTCGTGCGGGACTGCCGCTCTTGCAGAAGACCCAGATGCCTACCGGCGTCCTCCAGACCGCTCTCATCGACGATTTCGGCAACACCTCTTCGCTGCTCATCGCCGTGGAGAGTGACGAACGCAGTCCGCGCGAGCTGGAGGAGTACTCCCGTAAAGTGTGCAGTACCCTCCGTACGATCCCTGAGATGGGCAAGCTGCGGATCATGGGCCAGCAGACCGAAGAGATAGCCGTCACCATCGACGCCGAGTCGCTCTCCCGCTACGGGATCAACCCTTCTGTGCTCCAAGCTCAACTGGCGATGCAAGGACTCCGTACCATCGGGGGCGAGAGTGATATACAGGGCGTCCTGCAGGTCGTCATCCCGTACCTCACCGAGTATGAGTTGCAAGAGCAGATCATCTTCTCTGACCCCGTCTCCGGCGCTACCGTCCGGCTCAAGGATGTAGCGACCATCACCCGGCGGTACCAGGCACCCAAGCAGTATGTAGAGTTTAACGGCAAGCCCTGTCTCATCCTCAATATGGAGATGGTGCCGGGACATAATATTGTCGCTTTCGGCCAAGAGGTCGATCGCCGCTTAGCGGAGGTAGCCGCACTCTTGCCGCCGGACATCCGTTTCCATCGCATCACCGATCAACCGAAGGTGGTTAACGACTCCGTCCTCTCTTTTTTGCGGGATATCGTCATCTCCATCCTCGTCGTGATCGCCGTCATGCTGCTGCTCTTCCCGCTACGTACAGCCCTCGTCGCGTCCACCGGTGTACCGGTCTGCACGGCTATCTGTATCGGCCTGATGTACCTCACCGGTATCGAGCTCAATACTGTCACCCTCGCAGCGCTGATCTTCGTCTTAGGAATGATCGTGGACGACAGCGTTATCGTCATCGACGGTTATACGAACATCCTCGCGCGTGGTCACTCGCGTTGGTACTCCGCTGTAGTCAGTACCGGCATGCTCTTTGTGCCGATGTCCCTCGCTACCATGGCGATCAGCGGCATGTTCTTCCCTATGACCCGTATCATCACGGGACCTCTGGGCGAGTTCGTCCAACTCTTCCCGTGGGCGGTCCTCTTTGCCCTCGTGGCGTCGATCTTCTACGCCTCCTGGGTCACCCCGTACCTCGCTTTCCGTTTCGTGCGTGAGCGTAAACCCGAAGAGATGAACCTTGTGGAGCGGGTACAGACGCGTTTCTTCACTTGGCTCCAAAACGCCTATAAGCGTGCCCTCAAGGCTTGTTTTGACCATCCGGCGATGGTTTGGAGCATGCTGATAGCCGTGATCATCATCGGCGTCGTGCTCCTCTCGAACCTCAACCTCCAGCTCCTGCCGAAAGCGGAACGAGAGTTCTTCGCTGTGGAGATCCATCTGCGCGAAGGAGCTACCGAGAAGGAGTCCGCCCTCGTTGCGGACTCGCTGGCGACTATCCTGCGACAGGACGAACGCGTGACGAGCGTCACGGCTTTCATCGGTCACTCCTCGCCGCGTTTCCACGCTACTTACACTCCGCAGGCACCAGCGCCGAACTTCGCCCAACTCATCGTCAACACGACCTCTTCCAAAGCGACCTCGCAGATCCTCAAGGAGTACGGCGATCGCTATGAGAACTTCTTCCCTAACGCCTACGCGCGCTTCAAGCAGCTCGACTATCAGGCGGTTCGTAACCCCCTCGAGGTGCGTATCAAAGGCGACGATTGGGAGGAGATGGCGGTGTACGCCGATAGTGTCATGAACTATATGCTCACCCTTCCGGACCTGCAATGGGTCCACAGCGATTATTATAACATGGCGCCCTCTACCCGCATCGTCCTGAACGCCGATGAAGCGACGCGTCTGGGCATCACGCAGACGATGCTCTCCCTCTACCTCCGTCAGGCTACCCAGGGAGCAACCATCACCACCCTCTACGAGGGCTCTTACGGCGTACCCGTGGTGCTTTATACCGCCGGTGCTAACGCGCTTAATCCCGAGGAACTGTCCTCGCTGCAGGTGCCGACTGCCCTCCCCGGCGTATGGGTACCGCTGCGACAGGTCGCTTCCCTCGAACCGAGCTGGCATCACACCTCTCTCGAGCATCGTAACTCGACCCGTACCATCACCGTAGGAGCCGACCTCCGCGGCACGACGAGTCAGGTTTCCGCCGAGCGGACGGTCAAGCAATGGGTGAATACGCATATCACCTCCTTGCCCCCGGGCGTTACGATCACTTACGGCGGTCTTTCCGAACTGAACGAAATGCTCATACCTCAGATACTATGGTCTATCGTAGCGGCGCTCGCGGTCATGCTTGTTTTGCTCTTGTATCATTTTGGTAAGATAGGTCTCGCCCTGCTGACCCTCTCCAGTGCCGTGCTCTGTATCTTCGGCTCGATGCTCGGTCTGTGGCTCTTCGGCCTGGATATATCCATCACCGCCGTCTTGGGTATCGTCAGCCTCATCGGTATCATCGTCCGCAACGCGATCATGATGTACGAGTACGCGGAGGACTGCCGCAAATACAAACATTATAACTATAAAGACGCAGCTTTCCATGCGGGCTTGCGACGTATGCGTCCGGTCTTCCTCACCTCTGCCACCACGGCACTTGGTGTCCTACCGATGATCATCGCCGCTACCAGCCTCTGGATGCCTATGGGTGTCGTCATTTGTTTTGGTACGATCTTCACCCTGCCGCTTACCGTCACGATACTCCCTGTCGTTTACTGGCGTGTACACGCGCGTAAAGATAAGGAGATGGAGAATTATGAGAGTGCGTATTTTTGATAGAATGGAGGAGTGTACCGAGGAGACGGTCCAAGCCATGCTTCCGATGGTCTCTCAGCAACGCCGCGAGCAGGCGCTGCGCTACCGCCATCTCTTCGGACGGTTCTGCTGTTTGAAATCGTGGTTGATGCTGAGTGTAATGCATATTGGAGAGATGGAATTTTTGTATAATGAACATGGGAAACCCTATATGGAAGGGGGGCCTTTCTTCTCCATCAGTCATTGCAAAGAAGCGATAGCGGTCGCCCTGGATGATCAGCCTGTAGGCATTGACGTCGAGTCTATACGCCGCTTCGATCCCGAACTCGTCACCCGGACGATGAACGACTCGGAGCAGACCCTCATCGCAGCCTCCGAGACCCCCGAGCGTGCGTTTATTCGCCTCTGGACGCAGAAAGAAGCGGTCCTCAAAGCCGACGGAACAGGTATCATCTCCTTTGACCAGCTCCGTACCGTGCTCGACCACCCGTCCTACACCTTGGACACCCACGAAAACGAAAAATATATATACACTATAGCTTATGTCTGATTACATTGTTTCCGCGCGTAAGTACCGTCCGCAGACCTTCGAGTCCGTGGTCGGACAACAGGCTCTGACGCAGACCCTGCAGAACGCTATCCGTCTCAACAGGCTGGCGCATGCCTACCTCTTCTGCGGTCCACGAGGCGTCGGCAAGACCACCTGTGCGCGTATCTTCGCCAAGACCATCAACTGTCTCAACCCCCAGAACGGGCACGACGCTTGTAACGAGTGTGAGTCCTGCCGGGCGTTCAATGAGCAGCGGTCGTTTAACATCCACGAGCTCGATGCAGCGTCGAACAACTCTGTCGAAGATATCAAATCCATCCTCGACCAGGTGCGTATCCCGCCGCAGATAGGGAAGTACTCGGTCTTCATCATCGATGAGGTCCACATGCTCTCTACCGCTGCCTTCAACGCCCTGCTCAAGACCCTCGAGGAACCGCCTTCATACGCGATCTTCATCCTCGCGACGACGGAGAAACATAAGGTCCTTCCGACCATCCTCAGCCGTTGCCAGGTCTATGACTTCAACCGCATCACCGTCCCTGACACCATCGCTTATCTGCAATCGGTTGCCGCGAACGAAGGCATCTCCGTGACCGAAGATGCGCTGAACGTCGTTGCGCAGAAGGCTGACGGCGGCATGCGTGACGCCCTATCGATCTTCGACCAACTCGTAGCTTTCTGCGGTACAACCATCACCTATGAGCAGACGATAGCGGTACTCAATGTACTCAACTCCGACTACTATTTTCAACTCGTGGACGCAGCGCTCCGCCATGACGTCACGGCTTCGTTGTTGCTCTTCAACGACGTCCTCTCCCATGGCTTCGACGCTTCACATTTCGTCACGGGCTTAGCCCAGCACCTGCGCGACGTACTCGTCTCCAAGGACCCGCAGACCCTGCCGCTGCTCGAGACCAGCGACTCTATCCGCCAGCGTTACGCAGACCAGGCCGCTCATTGTGCACCTGTGTGGCTCTTCCAGGCACTCGACATCCTCAATACCTGCGATATCAACTACCGCACCGCGCGTAACAAACGCCTCACCGTCGAGCTCGCCCTCGTCAAACTCTGCCAACTCGGCGTCCAGGTGGTGGTTCCCAGTAGCCCGAGTAAGCCTAGTGCTCCCAGTAAGCCTAGTAGCCCTAGTAGTCCTAGTAACTTTAGTAGTCCTACTACCCCTACTACCCCTAGTGCCCCTAGTAGTCCTAGTATGCCCAAGATGCCGAAGATCTCCCTTGGACTCGGCGTTAAGAAAGAGCAACCGGCGCAGCCCTCTCAGGCTCCCGAGGCTCCCAAACAGGAGGAAAACCGCCCTTTTACGGATGACCAACTCAGAGGCGCATGGGTTGGTCTGGCAGCGGCACACGCCGATGAACTGCGCCTCAAACAGCTGATGGAGACCTACACCCCCTCTCTCATCTCCGACACCTCTGCACAGATCAAGATGCCCAACCCATGGCAGATGAAAGAGCTGCAGAAAGCCATGCCCTCGCTCCTGAAACAACTACGAGCAACCCTCCATAACGACCTCCTGGATATACAAGTCATACAAGAGGAGTTTAACCAAGAGCAGATGGCCTTCACCGCAGAGGAGAAATACGCCCTTATGGCGGAGCAGAACCCGGCCCTTGCGCAGATGAAAGACCTCCTTGATCTCCAGATTGACTAAATACTGAATACTGATGGCTGACCTCTTAAAATACCTGCCGACTACCAAGAAGGAAACCGACCTTCGCGGATGGGATGAAGTGGACATTGTCTTCTTCACCGGCGACGCCTATATCGACCACCCCTCTTTCGGAGCGGCGGTCTTGGGGCGCGTGCTTGAAGCGGCAGGATACCGGGTGGCGATAGTGCCCCAACCCGATTGGCATGGAGACTTCCGGGATTTTAAGAAGTTCGGTCGCCCAAGGCTCTATTTCGCCGTCTCGGCAGGGTCGATGGACTCGATGGTTAACCATTATACCGCCGCCAAACGTCGCCGGTCCGACGATGCCTATACGCCTGAGGGTAGGGCAGGGGCGCGTCCCGACTACTGTACCGTCACCTACTGCCGCATCCTCAAGCAGCTCTACCCCGATGTACCCGTCATCATCGGTGGCATCGAGGCATCCATGCGACGCCTTACCCATTACGACTACTGGCAGGACCGGCTCATGCCCTCTATCCTCGTTGATAGCGGTGCCGACCTCCTCGTCTATGGCATGGGTGAGCAAGCCATGACAGAGATAGCTGATCGACTTTCGACTTTCGACTTTCGACTTTCGGCTCTTCATTCCATCCCTCAGACGGTCTATCTGACGAACGACAAATCCGAGCTCCCGCAAGACGCCATCATGCTCGCGTCCTATGAGCAGGCGGTCAAAGACAAACGCGCTCATGCGGAGAACTTCCGCCTCATGGAGATTGAGTCCAATAAGATCCACCAGACAACCCTCGTGCAGCCGGTCGGCGACCGATGGGTGGTGGTCAATCCTTCCTATCCGCCTATGACGACGGAGCAACTCGACGCTATCTATGACCTGCCCTACCAATATACGCCGCACCCCAAATACAAGGATAAACGCATCCCGGCATACGAGATGATCAAGTGGTCCGTCTGCATGCATCGCGGCTGTTTTGGCGGTTGCTCGTTCTGTACTATCTCTGCCCACCAGGGCAAGCAGATCGTCTCGCGCTCCAAGGCCTCGATCCTCCGTCAGATAGAGCGGCTGAGCCGTCTGCCGGATTTCCACGGCGTCATCTCCGACCTCGGTGGACCCTCGGCGAACATGTACGGCATGCATGGCAAGGACATGTCTCTCTGTGAGCGTTGTGCACGACCTTCGTGCCTGCAGCCGGCAATCTGCAAGAACCTCAATCAGGATTTCGGCCCCCTCCTGGATATCTACCGCACGGTCGATCGGCTGCCGTATATCAAGCATGCTTTCGTCGGTTCCGGCATTCGCTATGACCTCATGTCCGAACCCTATGCGCGCCAACTCATCACCCGTCATGTCTCCGGACGACTTAAGGTCGCACCTGAGCATTCGGACAACGAGGTGCTTAAAGTCATGCGCAAACCCTCATGGGAGAACTACCTCCGATTTCGGGAACTCTTCCTGCGTATCAATAAGGAAGCCGGGCTGAACCAACAACTCATCCCCTATTTCATCTCTTCCCATCCCGGCTGTACCAAGCAAGCGATGAAGCACCTCGCCGACGAGACGAAGAAGATGCATTACCGCCCCGAGCAGGTTCAGGACTTCACACCGACGCCTATGACCCTCTCCACCACGATGTTCTATACCGGCATCAACCCCTATACCCGCGAGCCGATCTATGTCGCCCGCACCCCCGAAGAGAAGAAACAACAAAACCAGTACTTCTTCTGGTACAAGAAATGACTAAATAGTAAATGACCCAATAGTAAATATCTTTATGGCAAATAACAAGAAATATCGCATCAACCCTGAGACGCTCCAACTCGAGCGCATCGAACACGGCTTTCGTTACTGGCTTCGCCGTTCCGGAGGCTATATCCTCGGAGGTATCTGTCTGGGAGTCATCTTCTTCTATGTCTTCCTGTATTTCTATCCCTCGCCCAGGGAGGCTTCTCTCATGCAATATAACCGCAACCTCTCTGCCGAACTCGAGGTCATGGGCAAACAGGTGGACCAGATGCAGATCATCCTCTCAGACCTCTCCCAGCGTGACGATAACCTCTATCGCGCGATGTTAGGAGCCGAACCTATCCCCCTCTCTGCGCGTATGGGAGCCTCCCAGCAGATATCCTACTACGACTCGCTCGCCCGTATGACCAATACACAACTCGCAGCCGATATCCGCCGCAAGGTGGACATCCTCGAGAAGGAGCTGTACGTCCAGGCTCGCTCCTATGACGAGATCGTCGAACTGGCGAAGAACCAGGAGACCCGAATGGAGAATATCCCGGCTATCCAACCCGTCCTCAATAAGGACCTCAAGCGTATGGCATCCGGCTACGGATGGCGCGTCGATCCTATCTATCATATCCGCCGCTTCCATGAAGGTATGGATTTCTCTGCACCTGTCGGAACGGAGATCTTCGCTACCGGTAATGGTACCGTCATCTACTCCGGCTGGCGACAGGGCTACGGAGAGACCGTCGAGATTGATCATGGCTTCCATTATGTCACCCTCTATGCCCATTGCTCCAAACGGCTCGTGAGGGTAGGGCAGAAAGTCAAACGAGGAGAGGTCATCGCCAAGGTCGGTAATACTGGCAAATCGACAGGACCTCATCTCCATTATGAGGTCCATTATAACGACCGGCCGATCGATCCCAGAAACTACTATTTCTACGATCTCTCGCCTGAGGATTACGACCGCATGGTCCAACTCTCCTCCAATATGGGTAATATGATGGATTAAAAAAAACACCCCTCCTTCACGGAGGGGTTTGGGGTGGCTGTTTAGCCTAATCTGGAAATCTTTTCTAATGCTTCCTCGTCCAGTATCCGGATATGCTTCCCATCGATGGCAAGCAGCCCTTCCTGGGCAAACTGGCTCAGCGTTCGGATAGCGTTGCTGGTCGTCATGTTGCTCATGTTCGCGAGGTCTTCGCGCGGCAGCAACATCGCTAACGTCCTGCCATCCGCCTCGTACCCGTAGTTCTTTAGCAGCAGCAACAGGCTCTCTGCCAACCGTCCGCGGATATGCTTCTGAGTCAGGTTCACTGTCTGGATCTCCGAGAACGCCAGGTCTTTCGCCATCATCAGTATCACCTGGTAGCATAACGCCCCGTTATCCTGTATCAGCCGGTTGAATTTATCCCGTGCTAACCGATAGACCGTACATGCCTCAAACGCACTCGCGCTGGAGTTATATGGTTCGTTGACGGTACAAGCCCTGTAACCGAAGATATCATACGGCTTGAGCAGACGGATGATCTGCTGCCGTTGACCAATACCTTCCTTGTAGATTCGTACTTTGCCTTGGAGCAGCATCCATACGTACTCCGACTCATCGCCGTCGTGGTGAATAATCTCGTTCTTGGCATAATGTACTAACTCTACGTCCTTGGCGAGCTGTTCCTTCTCGCTCTCTGTTAACGTGTTCCAAAGGGGATTCAGGTCCCACATCGGCGCATACTGCATTTCTGTTTCTTTCATGATTTGGCGGCACTTAGCGCTTAGCTTTTCACTCTTCGCTTTTGCCATTTCGCCTGCAAATATACTGCTTTTTTTTTGAACTACCAAATTTTTCTTCTTTTTTTCCTACTTTTGCTTGCGTATCTCGTTTTTTTGTTGTACCTTTGCAACCGCAAAGGTTTGAAGCAGAAAAATTTATCCCTATGCAAGAAGTAAAACATGGAGCGAAGGGCGAATAACACTAGTTATCATTATGGTCGTGTGGTTTATTATATTAGGAATTATCAACTATATATGCCGCACATTTTGGGGCATAGAATTATTATGAAATTAAACAGTTACGAACTATAATCAAAAAATGATATTTTTATGATAAATTAGCGTAAAAAGA
>CALZRN010000052.1 GCA_945828585.1 uncultured Bacteroidales bacterium
TTATAAAATAGGCGATGCAGACCTATCGCAGCCTGCATTTTGACCCATAAACCAAAATTTTTCGCTGTCGGTGAGGTCAGACCTGGTCCTGTTTAACGTCAGTGAGTGACGAGAGGTCATTATATGGTTTGATACAAAGACACAGGGCCTTCATGCCAGCGTTTGGTACTCTCCTGTTCTAATTGCTTATACATTGCGGAAGAATATACACGGCGGATGGCTTCTATCGTACTGATATGCTCATCCTCTGCTAACATGTCCGCCACCCAACTTACTTTGAAAGGCAGAAGTAGATACAGATTTTGTTGTGTTATCTCGCTCATGGTAATATCTCCTTTGCTTTTATAAATGTCAACGCAGTGAGAGCTTGTTCTGTATGGAACAGATATTGATCCACTAACTCGTAAGTGCGCAGTTCCACAAGTAAATTCTCCTTGCTCATTACTCCGCCTTCGTACAATGTGAAACAAGCATAAACGCGATCGTTAGCAACCGGACCATATACCACATCGTAATTGTGTGTAAAATTGCGGTCCAAACGGTTATTCATGACAAACTCCAGCCACTCGTCTGTCGGAGAATCGAAAAAGGCACAATGGAATTGTTTCAGGGCTTCCAAGTCCAATTCGTACTCATTGACGTAGCCTTTTCGAACTCCGCTATCGCCCATGCGTTTGCGCACCCAATCCTCCGCTTGTTTAGCGGAAGTGGTGGTATAAAAGCCCGTTCCGTAGTCAAGCGTACGGGTTGCCCGACGTATTTCAGGCGTCGGAACACGTTCTAAACTGCCGTGATAGACTCTCATTGCTTTCTTTTATTGATAAATTCGTCTATATCCTCCATGATCCACTGTGCGCTTTGGGTGTGTAACGGCTCATAGCCTGCTTCCAGATATTCCAGAACGCCATATTGGTCAAGGATGCGCATGGATTGCTCACCTGTCAAATTGTGCCGTTGCTTGTATTGCTCAATGCAGAAGGCAAGGAATAGTGATATTTCGTTACTTCGTGTGGACATCATTCAAACCTTTGCGGCTGCAAAGGTACACAAAAAAAATGACACTTGCAAATAAAAGTGCCATTTTTAGGGGATTTGGTCTATTTTTACATCAAATTATGATTTGAGAAACTCGGCAATGCGTGCGAGTGCGGTACGGATCTCGTCCTCGCTGATGGCATAGGAGAGCCGGATACAAGACGGACAGCCAAAAGCAGAACCGGAGACAACCGCCACATGGGCTTGCTCCAAGAGCCGCTCTGCCACTTGGTCACCCGTGCCCCACTTACTGACATCGGGGAAGAGATAGAAAGCTCCTTCGGGTTCGTGGAACTTAAAGCCGGGTATTTCGGCAGCCAGAGAACAAATCAACTTGCGCCGTGAAGCAAAGACCTCACGCATCTCTTCCACGCACTCCTTGCCGCCGGTGAGAGCCGCTTCAGCAGCCTTCTGAGCCACCATCGTCGCGCAGGTCAACTGTTGGCCCTGCAGACGGATACAAGCATTGATGAAGCCCTTATTCTTCGACATAATCCATCCCACCCTATAACCGGTCATGGCATAGGCCTTGCTCACGCCATTGATGATGACCAGCCGCTCGGCGAAATCCGCGAAGGAAGAGAAAGTGATGGGGCTTTGCGTATGGGTATAGAGCAACTCATTGTAGATCTCGTCGGCGAGGATATACACGTCCGGATACTCGCGCAGGACAGCTAAGAGCGCCTCCAGTTCGGCATGGGAATACACCGCGCCGGTCGGGTTATTGGGCGAGCAGAGGATGATAAGACGCGTCTTGGGAGTCAGCACCTTACGCAGTTCCTCGGGCGTCAGACAATAGCGGTTCTCGAAAGTCGTTTGAACCGGCACTACCGTGCCTTCCGCTAACTTGACCATCTCGCTATAGCTCACCCATGAAGGCATCGGGATGATCACCTCGTCGCCGGGGTTGATAATCGCCTGAATAGTGTTATAGATCGCCATCTTGGCACCTACGGAAACCACCACATCGTCCGCGATCCAAGGGATAGCATTGCCCGAGAGGCTATTCTGGTAGTTGGCTACCGCGTCCCGTAAAGCGGGAATGCCGGCTACCGGTCCGTAATGCGACCAATGGTCATCGATAGCCGCTTGCGCTGCACGACGCACATGCTCCGGCGTGTCCATGTCAGGTTCGCCCAAAGACATACTAACCACATCCACTCCGGCAGCCTTCATTGCCTTCGCACGCGCCGCCATTACCAAGCTTTGCGAAGCTTCAATTTTCAAAACACGATTTGAGAGTTGCATTTTTTTTATAAAGATTACGAGATTACGTAATTACGGGATTACGAGATAAGTTTTTATTGCAAGGTATGCGCTGAAGAGCCATCGAAACAATGCGTGCAGATCTGATTGCGCGGCAAGCCGATAGCCCGGATCAGCGTCTCGAGTTTGGTGTACTTCAGGGAATTGAGTCCGAACTTCTCCGCGATCCGCTCGATCATCTGTTTGTACTCGGGAGAGTCGGTCGTGGAATACACCTTCACGCGTTCGTCGTTAAGAGCCGCTTCCGGTCCTTCGAGTTCCGCAATGACGCGCCGGGTGATGAGTTCCATAACGGACTTGGACTCCGAGAAATTGATGAACGGACATCCATAG
The DNA here is from genome assembly GCA_945828585.1 of uncultured Bacteroidales bacterium. GTDB lineage: Bacteria > Bacteroidota > Bacteroidia > Bacteroidales > Paludibacteraceae > Colicola. The sequence continues at coordinate 2,635 of CALZRN010000052.1, forward strand.
GTGAGCGGCGGACAAGCGATACGCATGTGTATCTCCCGAGCCCCGCCTTCAATAAGGCATCGGGCATTGTCCCGCAACTGCGTTCCGCGAACGATAGAATCATCACAAAGTAGCACGCGGCGGTCGCGAAGAATGGCATTATTTTGAATAAGCTTCATCTTCGCTACTAAATCGCGCATATTCTGATTAGCCGGCATGAAGGATCTCGGCCAGGTCGGTGTGTACTTGGAGATCGCCCGGCGGTAGATGACGTTATGTCCCTCCGAGTAGCCGATAGCCATGCCGATACCCGAATCCGGCACACCGCAACAACAGTCCACCGGAGTGTCGTCTTCCTTGCCCATCGCGTAGCCGATATAGTTACGCACATCCTCTACATTTCGGCCCTCGTAATTAGAAGTCGGGAAACCATAATAGACCCAGAGAAAGGCACACATCTGCATGTGGTCTTGGTACGGTTCTGCAAGCTGTTGTACCCCTTCGGGTCTCAGGCGCACAATCTCTCCCGGACCTAAATCGCGGAGGTGGGTATAACCTAAGTTGAGGAATGAAGAAGACTCGGACACCACGCAATAGGCATCCTCTTTCTGACCGAGAATGACCGGCGTGCGTCCCCATGAGTCACGGGCACAGACGATACCGTCCTCCGTCAGCATAATCAGCGAGAGGGAGCCTTTGATCTTCGCCTGGGCATTGCGGATTCCCTCCACGATCGAGCCTTTCTGGATGATGAGCAGACCCACCAACTCAGTAGGATTCACTTTTCCGGACGAGAACTCCGAGAGGTGCATGTCGCTCTGGAGAATCTCTGTAGCCAGCTCCTCCAGGTTCGCAATCTTTCCTACCGTCGAGAGCGCAAAACGTCCCAGATGGGAGTTGAATAGCAGCGGTTGTGCATCGGTATCGGAGATGATACCAATACCGGCATTCCCTATAAACCGCGGCAACTCCTCCTCCATCTTCGTGCGGAAAGAGGCCTGTGCGATGGAGTGAATCACCCTGTTAAAAGTACATGAAGCCGCATCATAGGTGGCGATGCCGGCACGACGCGTTCCTAAATGGGAGTGATAATCCGTGCCGTAAAAGACATCGTTGATACAAGGGTTTTTACCAATAGATCCAAAGAATCCGGCCATATAACAGACTAATATTTGTGGTTATTATTTGCTTTGTAAGTATGCTGAGATATTCTTCTCAATGCGGTCTGCAAGGTTCTCAGCCTCCTCTCGGACAAAACGGTCACCGGTGATGCCCTCGAACAACTCGACATACCGGTCGGTAATGGAGTTGACGATAGCCGGCGTCATTTCCGGCACTTGCTGACCTGCTTTTCCCTGGAACCCATTATCCATAAGCCACTCGCGCACGAACTCCTTGGAGAGCTGGCGTTGCGGTTCGCCTGCTGCGAAGCGCTCGGCGTAACCGTCGGCATAGAAATAGCGGCTTGAATCCGGAGTATGTACCTCATCCATGAGCATCACCTGACCCTTGTAGGAACCGAACTCATATTTGGTATCTACGAGAATCAGCCCGTGTTGCTTAGCGATCTCCTGACCGCGGGCAAAGAGCGCCAGCGCATATTTCTCCAGCAGTTCGTACTCTTTCTCCGGCACTAATCCGCGAGCGATGATCTCCTCACGAGAGATATCCTCGTCGTGCGTACCAATCTCCGCTTTGGTAGTCGGCGTGATGATCGGCGTCGGGAAGGCTTCGTTCTCGCGCATCCCCTCCGGCAACTTGACACCGCATATCTCTCGTGCACCGGCTTTGTACGCACGCCAAGCAGAACCGCAGAGGTAGCCGCGGACAATCATCTCCACCGGATAGCCCTCGCAACGATAGCCCACAGAGACCATCGGATCAGGGGTTGCCAACAGCCAGTTAGGCACGATATCCCGCGTGGCGTTGAGGAACTTGGCAGCAATCTGATTCAGGATCTGACCCTTGTACGGAATACCTTCCGGCAGAATCACATCAAAAGCCGAGATGCGATCGGTAGCTACCATGCAAAGCAGGTCATCGCCCAGAAAATAGACATCACGCACCTTACCGTGATATACATCGGTCTGGCCGGGAAAAGAAAAGGAGGTTTTTGTTAGCGCTTTCATAACCTATTTAGTATTCTGTTTTTTTCTGTCTTCAGTTTATTTGTACTCATCCCATGACTTGATTGCCAGGGAGTCGATAGGTACATCCAGGAAGGCATTGATGAACGCCTCCGCCAGACGGGCATTGGTGATCAACGGGATATTGAGATCGACCGCCGTACGGCGCATCTTATAGTAGCTGTCATGTACCGAATCTGCCAGCGTGTCCACGGGGATGCCGACAAAGAGATCGATTTTCTTCTGGTGCATGAGGTCGGAGACGATCGGCTGTTTGAGTTGGCCGAACTCATCGATGTGCTCCTTTTTATATACGCGCACGTTAGGGATGCCCAAGCCGTTGAGGAACTCACTCGTACCGCCGGTCGCGTAGATCGTATAGCCGCGTGCCACGAGCCTTTTGATGGTATCGAGCATGTGTGCCCGCTGTTTCGGACCACCGATAGCGAAGAGGATATTCTTCTCCGGAATCCGCATTCCCACGGACAGCATCGCCTTGAGCAGCGCACAGTTGGCGTCCTCGCCCAAGCACCCCACCTCACCGGTAGAAGCCATATCGACACCTAAGATCGGATCGGCATTCTGCAAGCGGTTGAAGGAGAACTGCGAGGCCTTGACACCCACGTAATCGAAGTCAAAGAGCGACTTATGGGGTTTCTCCACCGGCAAGCCCAACATGATACGCGTAGCGATGTCTATCAGGTTGATTTTCAACACTTTGCTTACAAACGGGAAGGAACGCGACGCACGGAGGTTGCACTCGATCACTTTGATCTCGTTCTCTCGCGCCAGGTATTGGATATTAAACGGTCCGGAGATATTCAACTCACGCGCGATCTGTCCGGAGATACGTTTGATTCGGCGGACGGTCTCGATATATAGTTTCTGCGCGGGGAACATGATGGTCGCGTCACCGGAGTGCACACCGGCATACTCCACATGCTCGGAGATCGCATAAGCGATAATCTCGCCGTCGCGCGCCACAGCATCCATCTCTACCTCTTTGGTGTTGGTCATGAACTTGGAGATCACCACCGGGTGCTCTTTCGACACATTCGCCGCGAGGGCAAGGAACTTATGCAACTGCTCGTCGTTGGAGCAGACGTTCATTGCTGCGCCGGAGAGCACATACGACGGCCGTACGAGCACCGGGTACCCTACCCGGTTGACAAATTTCTCCACGTCGTCCATCGACGTCAGAGCGCTCCATTCGGGCTGGTCCACACCGATGCGATCGAGCATGGCGGAGAACTTATCACGGTCCTCGGCATTATCAATCGACTTCGCCGTCGTACCCAGAATAGGCACACGCTGCTTGTCCAGCTTGACTGCCAGGTTATTCGGGATCTGACCTCCGGTCGAGACAATCACGCCATGCGGGTTCTCCAGCTCGATGATATCCATCACGCGCTCGAAGGTCAACTCGTCAAAATAAAGGCGGTCACAGATGTCATAATCCGTGGAGACGGTCTCCGGATTGTAGTTGATCATCACGGAGCGGTAGCCGTTGTTACGGATGGTATGCAGGGCCTGAACGCCACACCAGTCGAACTCTACGGATGAACCGATACGGTAGGCACCGGAGCCCAACACGATGATGGATTTCTTATCGCCCTGGTAATGTACGTCATTGGAAATGCCGCTGTAGGTGAGGTACAGATAATTGGTCTGCGCCGGGAACTCACCGGCGAGGGTGTCTATCTGCTTCACTACCGGCAGGATGCCCAGACTCTTTCTGTACTTGCGCATCTCCACCACTGCCTCGTCCATCGGCATCTTCTTTCCGAGTCCCACAGCCCGTGCGATCTGGAAATCCGAGAAGCCCAACTGCTTGGCGCGCAAAAGCAGATCGTGTCCAAGGTTCGTCAGACCGCCTGTCTTCTTCAGTTCCTCATCCATGCGGATGATGTGCTCCAGACGCTGCAGGAACCAGTTGTCGATCTTCGTCAACTCATGAATGCGCTCCACGGAGTAGCCTTCGTACATCGCCTGCGCAATCGCAAAGATACGCTTGTCCGTCGGGGCTTTCAGCGCGGCATCGAGGTCCTCGACATGCAGTTCCTTGTTCTCCGTAAAGCCGTGCATCCCTTGCCCGATCATACGGAGACCTTTCTGAATCGCGTCTTCGAAAGTGCGGCCGATAGCCATCACCTCGCCTACGGATTTCATCGAACTGCCTAACTCCCGATTCACGCCGCGGAACTTAGCCAAGTCCCAACGGGGGATCTTACAAACGACGTAATCCAGCGCCGGCTCAAAGAAGGCGGAAGTTGATTTGGTAACCGAATTGGTCAACTCAAACAGGCCATAACCCAGACCTAATTTCGCTGCCACGAACGCTAGCGGATAACCCGTAGCTTTGGACGCCAACGCCGATGAACGGCTCAGACGAGCATTGACCTCAATCACGCGGTAGTCCTCGGACTCCGGGTCAAAAGCATACTGCACATTGCACTCGCCGACAATCCCCAAATGGCGGATAATACGGATCGCGAGCGCACGGAGTTTATGATATTCGGAGTTCGTCAGCGTCTGCGAGGGCGCAATGACGATGGACTCGCCGGTATGGATGCCCAGCGGGTCGAAATTCTCCATATTACAAACGGTGATACAGTTGTCATACCGGTCGCGCACGACCTCATATTCGATCTCTTTCCATCCCTTCAGGGACTTCTCCACCAGCACTTGCGGCGAGAACGAGAAGGCTTTCTCCGCGAGGACATTCAGTTGCTCCTCGTCGTCGCAGAAGCCCGAACCCAGACCGCCTAAGGCATAAGCCGCGCGGATGATCACCGGGTAACCTAACTCCGCCGCTGCACGACGCGCCTCTTCGATCGTCTCGCAAGCTTCGGATTTGATGGTCTTGACGTCAATCTGGTCCAGCTGACGCACAAAGAGCTCACGGTCCTCGGTATTGATGATCGTCTCTACCGGCGTACCGAGCACCTGCACGTTGTATTTCTCCAATACCCCCGACCGATAGAGCGCCACGCCGCAGTTCAAAGCCGTCTGGCCTCCGAAAGAAAGGAGGATGCCGTCCGGACGCTCTTTCTCTATCAACCGCTCCACAAAATACGGCGTGACCGGCAGAAAATAGATGTGGTCCGCCACGCCTTCGGACGTCTGGACGGTAGCAATATTGGGGTTAATCAGAATGGTCTCGACACATTCCTCGTGCAGCGCTTTGAGGGCCTGCGAACCCGAATAATCGAACTCGCCCGCCTCACCGATCTTCAAGGCGCCGGAGCCAAGAACCAACACTTTATGAATATTCTCAAGTTTCATGTAGTAACCTATTTGAGGAGTTGAATAAAGTCATCGAAAAGGAACTCGGTATCCACCGGTCCGGAGCATGCTTCGGGGTGGAACTGCGCGGAGAACCAAGGCTCGCTAACATGCTTGATTCCCTCGTTCGAGCCATCGTTCATGTTCACGAAAAGCGGTTCCCAACCTTCCGGCAGCGTCTTTGTATCCACCGCATAGCCGTGGTTCTGCGAGGTGATGAAGCATCGGTCGGTTCCCACCATACGCACCGGCTGATTGTGGGAGCGGTGGCCGTACGGCAGCTTATAAATGGTCGCTCCGGCAGCCTTGCCCAACATCTGGTTGCCCATGCAGATTCCTGCGATAGGTTTATGGGTCTTCATATACGTACGGATATGTTCCGCCAGCACCTGACAGGTGTCGGGGTTACCGGGGCCGTTTGAGAGGAACAGACCGTCCGACTCCAGCGTGTTGAAATCGTAGTTCCAGGGCACGCGGATGACCTCTACGCCACGGCGGATGAGGCAACGGATGATATTATGCTTCACGCCGCAATCCACGAGAATCACTTTCTTTCTGTCCGGACCTTCGTTATAGCGGATGACCTCTTTGCAGGATACCTGGTCCACAAAATTGATGTCCTCGTACTGCGCTTCGGGAGCGGGCGCACAACCCTCTATCTCGATCGAGCCGAGCATCACGCCGTTCTCGCGCAGCAGCATCGTCAGCGCACGCGTGTCGATTCCCGTGATACCGGGTACACCCTCGCGGATGAGCCATTCGGATAGGGTCTCTTTGCCGTTCCAGTGGCTGAACTCGCCGCTGTACTCGCTGCAGATGATCGCCCGTGCATAAATGCGGTCGGACTCCATAAAGGTTGCCAGACCGTTCTTTTCAAAGGAAAACTCCGGCACGCCGTAGTTGCCTACCAGCGGATAAGTCAGCGTCATCAACTGACCGGCGTAACTGGGGTCGGTCAGGGACTCCGGATAACCCATCATCGCGGTATTGAAGACCACTTCACCGCTCAGCGGCACATCGGCGCCGAAACTGTAGCCCTCGAACGTCACGCCGTTGCTAAGTCTCAATATTGCTTTTTTTATCTCCATATAGTTGCTTCGCGATCGGGGCCTACCGAAATGATTCGGATAGGCGTTTGCAATTCGCGCTCCAAGAAATTGACATAGTTAATAAATGCTTCCGGCAGTTCCTCCTCTTTCGTACAATGCGTGAGGTCGGTCTGCCATCCCGGAAACTCCTCATAGACCGGCTCGACGTTCTCATCGATCGAGAACGGGAAATCACGCGTCTCTACCCCATTGACACGGTACGCCGTGCAGGCTTTGATGACGGGGAACGTATCGAGCACATCGGATTTCATCATCAGCAGCTGGGTCACGCCGTTGAGCATGATCGTGTAGCGCAGAGCCACCAGGTCGATCCATCCGCAGCGGCGCTCACGACCGGTCACCGCGCCGTATTCATGACCGATGGCGCGGATCTTCGCACCCGTCTCGTCAAACAGCTCCGTGGGGAACGGACCTGCGCCCACGCGGGTGCAGTAAGCCTTGAAGATGCCATACACCTCTCCCACTTTGCTCGGAGCGATTCCCAGACCTGTACAAGCCCCCGCAGAAACGGTATTGCTTGAGGTCACAAACGGATACGAACCGAAATCGATATCCAGCAGCGAACCCTGTGCGCCCTCGCAAAGGATGGACCTGTCCGCATTCAGAGCTTTGTTCACAAAATGCTCGCTGTCAACGAGTTGGAATCCGCGGAGGAACGCTATCGCCTCCATCCATTCCTTCTCCAGAGCCTCCAGACCCTCCATCGAGACAGCCGTTCCGCCTTTGGCTACCGCCGAAGCATTGAGACCATCGATCATCTCAATATGACGGTCACGTGCCTGCCGGTACTTCGCCTCAAAACCCTCCAAAATATCGCCTACGCGCAGACCGTTTCGGCTGATCTTGTCGGTGTACGTCGGACCTATGCCCTTGCCGGTCGTACCGATCTTCGCCTTGCCTTTTGCTGCTTCGTTGGCTTGATCCAGAAGGCGGTGTGTCGGCAGAATCAGATGCGCTTTCTTGGAAATGAGCAGGTGTTCCTGCACGTTGTGTCCAGACGCCGAGAGTTCCTCCACCTCCTTGCGGAAGAGCACCGGATCCAGCACTACGCCGTTACCGATGAGGTTGGTCTTTCCGCCTTGGAAGATACCGGACGGAATGCTCCGAAGCACATATTTCTGGCCGTTGAATTCCAGAGTGTGTCCGGCATTCGGACCGCCCTGAAAACGCGCCACTACGTCATATTTCGGGGTCAGAACATCGACCATCTTGCCTTTGCCCTCGTCGCCCCATTGAAGTCCTAAAAGTATATCCGCTTTTCTCATAAACCTAACTGGTTAAAGATATAATCTACATTTTTCATGTAATAATCGAGTGTGAAGCAACCGTCAATCTCTGCCTCGCTCAGCAGTTTCGTTACTTCGGGTGTCTTTTTGAGCCACTCCTGCATCTGTCCGCCTTCCATCAGCGTCCGCATCGCGACGGGCTGCACGAGGTCGTACGCCTGCTCGCGAACCAGCCCTTTCTCGATAAGCGCATTCATCACCCGCTGCGCAAAAATGGCGCCGTGCGTCAGACCGATATTATGGAGCATATTCTCCGGATAAACGACTAAGTTCTCCAGGATTCCCATCATTCGGTCCAACATGTAATCCAACAGCATCGTCGCATCCGGCAGCACGATACGTTCGGTCGAAGAGTGCGAGATGTCGCGTTCATGCCAAAGGGCGATATTCTCCGACGCCGTGCACATGTATCCGCGCATCACGCGGGCGCATCCGCATATATTTTCTGAGGAGATGGGATTGCGTTTGTGCGGCATCGCCGACGAGCCTTTCTGACCTTTGCGGAAAGCCTCTTCCACCTCACGAACCTCCTGCCGCTGCATGTTTCGGATCTCCAGAGCGATCTGCTCCAGCGAACCGGCAATGACAGCCAGCGTCGAGAGATAGAACGCGTGGCGGTCACGACCCAACACCTGCGTAGCGATCTTCGCGGACTCGATGCCCAAATGCTCGCACACATAGCTCTGGATGAACGGCGGGATATTCGCGTAGTTACCCACAGCGCCGGACAGTTTGCCGGCCTCTACCCCTTTGGCCGCCATCTCGAATCGCTCGATGTTGCGTTGCATCATGGCGTACCAGAGTGCCCATTTCAGACCAAACGAAGTGACGTCTGCATGCATGCCGTGCGTGCGGCCGATGACCGGCGTGAACTTAAACTCGTTGGCGCGTTTTTGCAGCACCGCCATGAATTTCTGCAAATCCTCGCGGAGAATCGTGTTGGCTTGTTTCAAGAGGTATCCGTTGGCGGTATCTACCACGTCGGTGGACGTCAAACCGTAGTGAATCCACTTGCGCTCTTCGCCTAACGACTCACTCACCGTGCGGGTGAAAGCCACCACATCATGCCGCGTGATCTCCTCAATCTCATGGATGCGATCCACGTCAAAACTCGCCTTCTCACGAAGTTTGGCGATATCCTCTTTGGGAACGATCCCTAACTCCGACCAGGCTTCTGCGGCTAAGATCTCCACCTCTAAATAGGATTGAAACTTATTCCGCTCGGTCCATATTTGGCGCATTCCTGCGCGCGAATAACGATCTATCATATTATTTTACGTTGTACGAAATACATTTATAAGCTTCCTCTACTTTGGCAAGCGCTTTTTCCACGTTCTCATCGGTTGCGAGCACTACGCCATAGCGGCGGTGTCCGTGAACTTCCGGTTTGCCGAAGATACGCAGCTGTACGCCGGGGATGGCAAGCACTTTGTCCAGCCCCTCAAAGAGCACTTCCTTGCCCTCGCCTTCAATCACAATCGCCTTGCTGGCAGACGGACCGAAGAAACGGATCTCCGGAATCGGCAGACCCAATACCGCACGGGCATGAAGCGCAAACTCGCTCAGATCCTGACTGATCATCGTCACCATTCCCGTGTCGTGCGGACGCGGGCTCACTTCCGAGAAGATGACCTCATCGCCGCGGACAAACATCTCCACACCGAAGATACCGAATCCGCCGAGCGCGTCAGTAATCATCTTCGCTATCCGTTGCGCGTCCTTGAGCGCTTGCTCACTCATCGCTTGCGGCTGCCAGGACTCACGATAATCGCCGTCCACCTGATGATGACCGATCGGATTCAGGAAAGTCGTTCCGCCGATGTGACGCACGGTCAGAAGAGTGATCTCGTAATCAAAATGAATGAAACCCTCTACGATCACACGACCGGCTCCGGCACGACCTCCTTCTTGCGAAGTCGCCCAAGCGGACTCAATCTCGCCTTCGTTATGGATGGTCGATTGGCCATGGCCCGAGGAGGACATAATAGGCTTCACCACACAAGGGATGCCGATCTCCTTCACCGCGGCGATGAACTCGTCGTGATTGTCGGCGAACTTGTAAGGAGCCGTGGGTAACTTCAACTCCTCTGCCGCCAGACGGCGGATCGCCTCACGATTCATCGTCAGGAATGCAGCCTTGGCGGTCGGGATAACATGATACCCTTCCTTCTCCAGCTCCACGAGCGTCGGCGTGGCGATTGCCTCTACCTCCGGAATAATCAGAGACGGCTTCTCAATCTCAACAATCTCACGCAGCCGCGCCCCGTCGAGCATGTTAAAGACATACGACCGATGCGCAACCTGCATCGCGGGCGCATTCGCGTAGCGATCGCAAGCGATCACTTCCACTCCGAACCGTTGCAGCTCCAAAGTGACTTCTTTTCCTAACTCACCGCTTCCAAGAAGCAGCGCACGCGTGGCGATTTTTGTCAGAGGAGTTCCGATTTTCATTGTATTGTGAGTTTTAATTGATTACCACTTATGTCCCATTAAAATCCAAAACCAATTATCTACAATATTGAAATATAGTA
>CALZRN010000053.1 GCA_945828585.1 uncultured Bacteroidales bacterium
TTTTGCTAATTTCAAAAATTTTTTGTACTTTTGTAGCCGATTTAACAGGAATGCAATATGAAAACTCGTTTTGGCATGCTTTTGATAGCCCTTTTGCTGTACGTTACAGCCATCGGGCAGGTACATATCACCATTGATAATCCTTCCACTTGGTCGGGCGAAGCGTTGCGACCTTACATCGGTCAGACCGTCATCTTCGACGTGCCGATGATTGTGTGCAACAACGCCAACGGAAACTATATTGTTTCGCCGTGGCGGAGATTTAATCCGGAGAGCCATGGTTTTCCCGATTCAGAGGACTACAAGTCCACCCTTCGGGTGAATGGCAGTTGTATGTTCTCTATCAGCGAAATAAACAACTATCATCGTTGCGGAGAGAAGATCATCGGTCTCAAAGCCCGCGTCATCAGCACGTCCAGTCTCAGTATGGAAGGTGGCCAATGGTCGGGAAACACCCGTGCAGACTTGGAGGCCGGCATTCCTGATTTAGGCGACTACCGGTTGTTGGTCTGCGGGTTTAACCTGGAAAACTACTATATGACTTGGGGTTCGATGGGTGCGGACAGTTACGCAGAGCACCAGGCACAACGCGCCAAAGTGCATAAAGCGCTGAAAAAGATCAACGCGGATATATTCGGTCTCGTAGAACTGCAAAAGGGTGACGATGCCATTAATGAGATCGTAAACGACCTCAACAAGGCCCTTCCTAAACGACACTATAAGTATTTCTCCGGAGACGCTTCGAGCACTTTTCAGAAAGTAGATTTCGTCTATGACGAGAACACCGTAGAGCCCATCAACACGCCTGCGGGAACCGATGAAGAGCAGCTGCCAGACCGCAAAAAGATGATTTGTTTCCGTGAGAAAGAAACCGGAGAGAAATTCATCTATTCCATCAACCATTTCAAGTCCATGAATACCGGCGATGAGTACAGGCGTGTGAATGAAGCCAAAGCGGTTATCAAACTATACAACAACTATAAACAAAACAATAACATCCACGAGAAAGATGTATTGTTCATGGGCGACATGAACTGCTACGCGTTTACGAAACCCATTAAGGTTTTTACCGAGAACGGCATGATTGACCTGCATCGGGCTTTCCATGGCGACAGCAGTTACAGTTATATGTTCGGCGGCATGGCAAGTTACATCGACCATGCCATCTGTAACGAGACACTCTACCGTCAGGTAACCGGCATGAGTGCCTTTCATATCAACTCCGATGAGGACGACCTGTATAACTACCAGCGTTCGTCCGACGAGACGATGTTCCGTTGCTCCGACCACGACCCGGTCTTAGTCGGTCTGAAGTTGGACAGCACACTATCCATCTCCATTGCACCGTACAACAATAACGCAAACATGGGCAAAGACAGCATCTCTTTCTATTATGTCTATACCGAGCAGGACGAGAAGCCATTGATATATTTCGACATCTACAGCATCAACGGCTACCCGATATGCTCACCGACAAGGATTACTTACCAGGGAGATATTTTCGAGAAACGCACCAAATACTACACTCTCTCCAACGACAACAACTCTCTGCCGGATGAGGTGAAGCGGTTCTTGCCATTGCCACCAGGGTTGTATGTGCTACATTTTTACTACAAAGGAAATATCACGTCGCATAAATTGATTGTTCAGTAAATGGATCTATTCAGCCAAATAGAAGAACCCGAGCGCGAGGAGTTGAAACGCTTACGCAAGGAATTGGAGGAGGCGAACTATAAGTACTATGTACTCAATATGCCCACTCTGTCGGATCGTGAGTTCGACGAGAAGATGCATCGTCTGCAAGCGCTCGAAGCACAATTCCCGGATCTGTTTGACCCGAAATCCCCGACACAACATGTAGGGTCGGACTTGGAGAAACCCCACCCGACCTCCCCACAAGGGGAGGAGAAAGGGCGAAAGGCCTTCGAGACGGTTAAGCACAAATACCCGATGCTCTCGCTGGCGAATAGTTATTCGCGCGAAGAGATTGAGGATTGGGTAAGAAAATTGCCTTCGAGTGCAGAGATCGTTTGCGAACTGAAGTTCGACGGACTTTCTATTTCGTTGTGGTACGAGCATGGAATACTTGTCAAAGCGCTCACGCGAGGCGATGGTGTACAAGGCGATGACGTGATTGCAAACATCAAAACCATTCCTTCCATTCCTTGGCGAATTGAACGAGACGATGTTCCTGATTTCTTTGAGTTACGAGGCGAAGTATTGCTGCCGTGGGAGCGGTTTGAAGCGCTCAATAAAGAACGTGAGGAACAAGAAGAACCGCTGTTCGCCAACCCGCGTAACGCCGCTTCGGGTACACTCAAACTGCAAGATCCGAGAGAAGTGGCGCGCCGTGGACTCGAGGCATACCTGTATTATATGCTCGGCGATAATCTGCCCGGCACGACACATTATGAGCGGCTTGAGACCGCCAAGCAATGGGGATTTCATATCTCTGATGCCATCAAAGTGTGTCACTCCGTCGATGAAGTGATGGCGTATATCGCCTATTGGGACACGGAACGCAAGAACCTGCCGGTAGCCACCGATGGTATTGTGCTCAAGGTCAATAACTTAGCCCAACAAGAAGAACTCGGTTTTACAGCCAAAACACCACGTTGGGCAATCGCGTATAAGTTCCCCGCCGAGAAACAATTGACGCTGCTCAAAGAGATTACTTATCAAGTCGGCAGAACGGGTGTCGTAACGCCGGTTGCGAACCTTGAACCGGTACAACTATCCGGCACAATCGTCCAACGCGCAACCCTCCATAACGAGGATTTTATCAAGTCGCTTGATATCCGTCCGGGTGACCGCGTGTGGGTAGAGAAAGGCGGAGAGATCATACCGAAGATAGTAGGACGGGAAAAACCCACCCCGAGTTGTTCTACGGACGGCCACCGGCAGTCCGATCGAGCAGAGCTCTTCACCCTCTCAAGGGAGGGAGATGGGTTCACTTTCCCCACCGTTTGTCCCGAGTGCGGGACTCCACTCGTGAGAGTGGAAGGAGAAGCGGCATGGAGATGTCCGAATGAAGCAGGATGCCCACCGCAGATCAAAGGAAAGATTGAGCATTTCGTGAGCCGAAAAGCAATGAATATAGACGGTCTTGGAGAAGAGACGATTGACTTGTTCTACCAGAAAGGCTTGTTGCATAACATCGCAGATATCTACGATCTGAAACTCGAAGACATCGCTGCGCAAGAACGACTTGGTGAGAAGTCCGCGCAGAACATGTTAGCCGGTATTGAGGCGTCTAAACAAGTGCCGTGGGCACGAGTTCTTTTTGCGCTCGGTATCCGCATGGTCGGAGAGACAACCGCCAAGAAAATTGCCCGCGTCTATAACAATATAGACACGCTCCAATGGGCTACGACAGAACAACTCTGCGCCATCGAAGATGTCGGTCCGCAGATTGCAGAGAATATTGTGGCATACTTCAACGATATGCGTAATCTGGAGATTCTTGAACGTCTCCGTCAAGCCGGACTTCAGTTCGAGGGCGAGGCAGCCGAAGGGCCGCAATCCGACAAGTTAGCAGGAATGTCCATCGTCATCTCCGGTACGTTTGCTCATCACAGCCGCGACGAGTACAAAGCGATGATTGAAGCCAACGGAGGAAAGAACGTCGGTTCCGTGAGCAAGAAGACGAGTTTCATTCTTGCAGGAGAGAACATGGGACCCGAGAAACGAAAGAAAGCCGAAGACCTCGGTATTAAACTATTAACGGAAGACGAGTTTTTGAAAATGCTATGAAACTGAAACAATTCATATTTGATTACCTGCGTAAGAAAATGCCGGAACGCCATCCGCGTTTTCCGCATTTAGACCAGCCGCTGAAGGTGATGATTGTCTATGAGAGCGATTTGTTGGAGCGAAATGATGCTATCAAATCGATTCGTCAAGACCTCTTGCGCCGCCAGATGGACGTGACGATGTGGGGATATGTTGAGAAAAAAGAAATCAACACGCTCATTCTGCCTCAAAGTCGCATTCTCGGTGTGGGAGATTATAATTTCTTCGGAAAACCGCGCGACTACGTCTTGGAAGACTTGCAGGCAGAGCAATACGACCTGCTGATTGATCTCACGACGAGGCCAGGTCTGCCGCTTCGCTACATTACCATGTACACGAATGCGGATTTCAAAGTGGGTCTGAATATGGGTGAAGGGATACACGACATGCTGATCTCCCTTCCTGATTTCACACCTGAGCAAGGCGAAGAAGCGGCCCTTGAAGCCTCATGGCTCTACGACCAGATTATGGGATTTATTACCACTATTAAAAGCAATGATTAAAGGACTCGGAACAGCGCTTATTACGCCGTTTGATGCAAATGGCAAGGTGGATTACGAAGCTCTTGCACGGCTTTTGGACACCCAACTAACCGGCTTCGTAGATTATCTCGTTGTCCTCGGTACAACCGGCGAAGCCGCCACACTCACTCCTGAAGAGAAAAAAGAGGTACGACAGTTCATCGTCCACTACGTCCACACCCATCCTGTCCCCTCCCTTGAGGGGAAGCCGGGAGGGGTTATCCCTTTAGTCCTCGGCGTTGGAGGCAATAACACCGCGGCTGTGTGCACGGAGTTGGCAGCGCTAAAAGAGGAGTTGGAGCAGAACTTTACTGCTATCCTTTCCGTCTGTCCGTACTACAACAAGCCGAATCAGGAAGGGCTATACCAACATTTCTGCAAAGTGGCGGAGGCGAGTCCTATTCCTGTAGTATTATATAATGTACCCGGGCGCACGGGCGTGAATCTCCTGCCGGAGACCGTCATGCGAATTTATGAGGCGCACCCGGATAAGATTATCGGCATCAAAGAAGCAAGCGGAAACGTGGAGCAGATAAAAAGCTTAATCGGTCTGTCAGGCGAAGCCGGTCTATTAGTCATCTCCGGCGATGACGGTATTGCCTGCGAAGTCATGCAAGCCGGCGGAGCGGGACTGATTAGTGTGGCTTCGAACGCCTTCCCGGAAGACTTTTGGCACATCGTACATGCCCAAGACGCAACCCTTCAGGCACGCTATGCCGAAATGATCCGTCTTCTCTTTGCCGAAGGCAATCCGGTGGGAATTAAAGCGGTTCTGACACAGAAAGGAATTATTCAAAATTATCTAAGACTACCGCTTGTTCCGTCAAGTAAGGAGTTGGAAGAGAAGATTAAGGGGTTAGAGGTTAAAGGTTAGAGGTTAGAGGTTAGAGGTTAGAGGTTAGAGGTTAGAGGATTAAGGGTATAACAAAAAGAGCTCGCATGATTGCGAGCTCATTTTTTTTGTAAGAACTATCCTAGGATTTCCTAGGTTAACCTAGGTCTACCTAGATTACTTCGCAGCTTTCTTCTTCGCCTGGTCAACGACTGCTTTGAAGGCAGCGGGTTGATTCATAGCGAGGTCAGCAAGCGCTTTGCGGTTGATGACGATTCCAGCTTTCTTGAGGCAACCCATCAGTTGGCTGTAGCTCAGACCTTCGAGGCGAGCGGCAGCGTTGATACGCTGAATCCAGAGAGCGCGGAAAGTACGTTTTTTGTTCTTACGATCGCGGTAAGCATACTGCAAACCTTTCTCCCACGTGTTCTTTGCTACGGTCCATACATTAGCACGGCCACCAAAGTTACCACGGGTGAGAGACAAAATCTTTTTGCGACGGTTGCGCGAAGCAACGTGATTTACTGATCTTGGCATTTCTCTTGTCCTTTCACTTTAATGGTTCATACTTAACGAAGCAGCAGCATCTCACGTACGGAGCGCAGGTTCGTTTGATCAACTAACGCAACATGAGTGAGGTTGCGTTTTTGTTTTTTAGTCTTCTTCGTCAGAATGTGACTTTTGTAAGCGTGCTTACGCTTGATTTTACCGGTTCCGGTAAGCGTGAAACGCTTTTTAGCACCGGAGTTCGTTTTTACCTTTGGCATTTTGTTTTGAATTTAAAATATTAATACTAAAGTCTCGGGCAGCCACGCGTACTCAGACGCGATAAAAAGGTAGGCCCTACGACTTGTTTTGGGGCGTTACAGAAGTCCAACGTTGGCTTTGACTGTCGGTTGACCGTCGTTCGACCGTCGGGATTGGACTTATTTTTGACCTATATTAGTTTTACTTTTGGCTCTTGGGGCTAAGGAACATAATCATCCTTTTTCCCTCGAGGTTTGGTACGTTATCCGCCTTGCCGAATTCTTCGAGGTCGGCCGCGAATCGTGCGAGGAGGAGTTCGCCTTGCTCCTTGAAGACGATGGAACGTCCGCGGAAGAAGACATACGCCTTCACTTTGTTGCCTTCCTTGAGGAACTCCTGTGCGTGCTTGAGCTTGAAGTTGTAATCGTGGTCATCGGTCTGCGGTCCGAAACGGATCTCCTTCACCTCTTGCTTCTTCTGGTTCGCCTTTGCCTCTTTTTGCTTTTTCTTCTGCGCGTAGAGGAACTTCTGGTAGTCAATAACTCGGCAGACAGGCGGGTTAGCAGTAGCCGCGATCTCTACCAAATCGAGGTTGAGGTCATCGGCAATCTTCATTGCCTGCTGGAAGGAATAGATCCCTTGCTCTACGTTGTCGCCGATGAGGCGTACTTGCTGGACACCGCGAATCTTGTCGTTAATACGATGCGGGTCTTCTTTGATAACTCGACCACCGCGTGGCCGTTGAGGAATAGTTGCTATAGTTTTAGCCATTAGTAGAAAGGAGAAAGTAGAAAGACCGCTTCGCTCAAAGTAGAAAGACCGCTTCGCTCAAAGACGAAAGCCCTTCAACCGTCCCTTTCCGGATTAATACTAAGTGCTTCTCGTGCGTGCACAAATTGCCCCACCATCGAAAAAGCGCACAAAATTACAACAATTTTCTGACATACGCAAGAAAAGTGCGATTTTTTTCACTTTTTTTTATAAATGTTTGCGCGCGTGAAATATTTTTTGTAATTTTGTAGCCGATTTTGATATTTAAAGCATAATCCGGTATCTAAAACAAAAAGTTATATGAAAAAGAGCATTTTAATACTGGCCGCAATGGTCGCGATGGTAATGGTAGGTTGCAAGGAGAGTCCGTATATCCCTAATCCGGGAACAACGGATCAGGTACCTGATTCGATGCCAGTGATCATTCCAGACACGAACGGAATAGAGATTTCCGTAGATAGCGCTATCGCTATATGCAAGAGTCTTCCTGCGGATGTAGCGACATCCGAGATATACAAGTTAACGGGCGTATTGACGGCAAACATCACAAATCCGGATGACGTGCCGGGTAAATACAAAAATATCAACTTCAAGTTGTCGGACAACGGCGGCAAGACGAGTATCTCTTGCTACTACATCAACAACCTCAACAACAAGAAGTTCATGAAGATGACGGATGTGCCTCTGGCAGGTTCCAAACTGACCGTTCGGGGCCAGCTCATCAATTACAAGGGTTCCACGCCGGAGTTGAAAGACGGCTTCATCGTACGTATCGACACGATGGTACGTCCGACGATACCGGATACCATTCACGCGACATGCGCCGAGGCCAAGACGGCAGCTTTGGCGCTGCCGAACGGCGGAACGAGTACGGATATCTATATCATCGAAGGTTACGTACAATCGGCAGGCTACAGTTCGGAGATTAGCCGAGGTCAGCAGAAATGGTTCTGGCTTGACGACGTGAAAGAAGGCTCGAAAGTGTTCGAGGCATATTGGTGCGACGTGCCGGACGGCGTAACTCCGGTTCCTGTAGGCGCAAAAGTTCGTCTGACCGGAAAACTGATGAACTATAACGGTAACACGGCGGAGATGAAGAACGGCAAGATTACGATCTTGGAGAATTGAAAGGTGATAAAAGACCGCGGCTTTGCCGCTCAAAGACCTAAATACTAAAGAGGACGGGAATTAAACAAGGAAATAAAATAAAATAAATTATAATCACAAAAATGGCAAGTTTACAAAGAATTAGAAATCATGGCGCGTTGTTGATCACAATTGTCGGTCTCGCCATGTTGGCATTTATCCTCGGAGACTTTTTGAACTCCGGTAGTAGCTTCTTCAACCGTAGCCGCGAGAACGTGGGCGTGATTGAAGGTCAGAAAATCCACTACACGGAGTACGAGGCAGCTAAAGATCAATTGACAGAAGTGTATAAGATTGAGAGTGGTCGTACGGACTTTGACGAAGACATGCACACTCAGATCCGCAATCAGGTATGGAACATGTTCGTCATGGACTACACGATGCGTGCACAAGCAAAAGAAATCGGTATGGACGTAACGACAGACGAGTTGACAGAGCTGTGTATCGGTGAGAACGTGCATCAGATTCTTCGTGGTCGTCGTGCTTTCTACGGCGAGGACGGCCAGTACAGCCGCGAGATTGTGAAGAACCTGATTGCCGCCATCAACGAAGGCAGCGAGGACGCCGAGCAGAACGCGAACCTGCAGCAGGCCAAGACGTACTGGATGTACTGGGAGAAAGCCGTCCGCATGAGTTACATGCAGGAGAAATACACCTCTCTGCTGCAACACCTGCTGAAGGCAAACTCTCTGGACGCAGAGTACGCTTTTGACGCTCGTCAGAAAGGTGTGAGCGCCGAGTACGTTATGCAGCCGTACTACAGCGTAGCCGACAGCCTGGTGAAGGTGAGCGACCGCGACATTAAGAAATTGTATGCGCAACACAAAGAGCAGTACAAGCAGACTCCGAACCGCGCGATCAAATACATCGCCTTTGATATCGTTCCGAGCGAGGATGATTTCAAGGCAGCAGAGACGCTGATGAACAACCTCAAAGAGGAGTTCCAAACGACAGAGGACGTGAGCCTGGTTGTTAACACCAATTCGGATGTTATGTACGACGGCCGCGACTACTCTGAGGAGACCGTTCCGGCTCAGTTCAAGGAGTTTGCGTTCGCCAAGGGCGCTAAAGCCGGCGATTGCACGGATATTCTCTTTGAGAACAACACCTATGCGATGGCTCGTATCATGCAGGCCGGTTACTCGATGCCGGATTCGGTTGAGCTGAAGGCTATCGTTGAGGGCGGTGAGGATCAGGAGTTAGGTTGGTTCAAGGCAGCAGATCTGCCGAAGAACATCGCAGAGCCGGCTCTGGCAGGCAAACGCGGCGACAAGTTCACAGTAGCACAGGGTATGGGTGAGCAGACCTATGAGATCATGGAGATCGGCAAACCGACTCCGAAAGTGAAGTTGGCTATCCTGGCACGCGAAGTAACTCCGTCGAGCAAAACCTACTCGATCATCTATAACAACGCAAAACAGTTCATCGTGAACAATAACAATGCCGAGGCATTGGAGGCAGCTGCTCAGGAAGCAGGCATGACCGTTGTACCGCAGTTCAACCTGACCGCTACGACCGACAAAGTAGGCCAGTTGGCAGCCAGCCGTCCTATCGTTCGTTGGGCATTTGAGGCAAAAGAAGGTCAAGTGAGCGACGTGTTCGAGTGCGGCCAGCAGTTCATCGTAGCTGCTCTGACCGAGGTTAACGACGGCGATTATCGTCCGTTGGAGGCTGTACGTGCAGAGTTGACATACGAGGCAACGAACAACGCGAAAGCCGAGTATATCAAGAAAGAGCTGAAAGGCGTTGAGAGCCTGGAGGCTGCTGCACAGATCATGGGTCAGAAAGTACAGAGCGTAGAGCGCGTGAGTCTGGCTGACAGCCGTCTGGGCAATGCCGGCATGGAGCCCGCAGTCATCGGCGCCGCTATCGCACAAGGCGAGAACGCTCTGAGCGAGCCGATTCAAGGCAACATGGGTGTATTCGTCATTAAGACCGGAGCAGCCAACAACGCAGAGGGTACTTTCAACGCCGAGAGCGAGAAAGCACAGTTGTCCAGTCGCTTCGCTTATCTACCGTATCAGGCAATCCAGCTGCTGGAGGACGAGGCAGAGATTACCGATAACCGCGCTAACTTCCAATAAAAAGACTCGCGTCCGCGCACGCGTACGTAATATAATAAGGTGAAAGGCGAAAGGCAAATATCACCGTGGGTATGGGTTCCGACCCTGTACTTCACAGAAGGAATCCCCTATTTCTTGGTAAACAGCATCTCCGTGATGCTGTTTGCTAAAATGGGAGTACCCAATGATCAGCTGGCATTCTTCACTACCCTGCTCTATTTCCCGTGGTTCCTGAAAGGAATGTGGGGTCCGTTCGTAGATATCTTCCGGACGAAGCGATGGTGGATCATAGCGATGCAAGCGCTGATGACGGCGTTGTGTATCTTACTGACCTTCACGCTGCCTCATCCGGAGGCGGAGATGATGGCTACGAAGGCTACATCCGTCGGTCTTTTCCGGTGGACTTTGGTGTTCTTCATCATCGCTGCATTTGCATCGGCGACGCATGACATAGCGGCGGACGGATTCTACATGCTGGCGCATGATACCAAGAGCCAGGCGGCTTTCATCGGAATCCGTTCCACGTTCTACCGCATCGCGTCGGTGTTCTCGCAAGGCGTGCTGGTGTATATAGCCGGCCAGATAGAGAACCGCACGGGTAACATCCCGCTCTCCTGGCAAGTGACGTTAGGCGCGACAAGCGTGCTGATGCTGTGTGTCACGTTGTACCACTGTTTCGCGCTGCCTAAGGTTGAAAAGGAGGACAACCCCCTCCCAACCTCCCCCACAAGGGGAGGAGAATGCCTTTCTAAAGCAGTTTGGAGAGAGTTAGGAGAAGCATTCAAGACCTTTTTTACCAAGCCGGGTGTGGGATTAGCGATTGCATTTATGCTGCTATACCGGCTGAGCGAAGGATTCCTGGTGAAGTTATGTCAGCCGTTCCTGGTGGATAGCCGTGCTACGATGCTGCGAGACGGACAGATCATCGGCGGCGGACTGGAGTTGAGCACCGACACCGTGGGACTGCTATATGGCACAATCGGCGTAGCTTGTCTGCTGTTAGGCGGCATCTTAGGCGGTATCTATATCTCGCGTCACGGTCTGAAGAGATCCCTTTGGCTGATGGCTTCCGCGCTGACATTACCGAGTTTCGTATATGTCTATCTGAGTATGGCGCAACCGGAGTCGCTTTGGCTCATCGGCAGCGCAATCAGTTTTGAGAATTTCGGCTATGGATTCGGTTTCACGGCGTATATGATGTACATGATGCATTTCTCGGAAGGCAAATACAAGACCTCACATTACGCCATCTGCACGGCGTTCATGGCGCTTAGTATGATGATCCCGGGATTCATTGCCGGTTCGCTGGAACTCGCCGTGGGCTACTCCACCTTCTTCTGGATCGCGAATGCATGCAGCATAACAACCTTTTTAATTACCTATTTTGTGTATAGAAAACTAGGAAACTAGGGGACTAGGAAACTAGGGGACTAGGGGACTAGAAAATAAAACTCAACCTATGAATAAACGAATTATCCCAGATGCGATTACGAGTTGTAACCTCCTTTGCGGCAGTGTAGCTGTGTTCTTGGCAACACAAGGGGCTTTTGTATGGGCCTTTGTGTTTATCTTAGCCGGTGCGTTTTTCGATTTCTTCGACGGATTGAGCGCTCGGTTACTAAAGGCGCCGAGTCCTATTGGTGTGGAGTTAGATTCGTTGGCGGACGATATCACTTTCGGTCTGGCGCCGGCGATGATGCTGTTCTGCTGGCTGAAACCGATCTTGGGTTGGTGGGCAGGAATAGCGCTGCTGATGGCGGCGTTCTCGGCACTCAGGTTGGCGAAATTCAATGTAGATGAGCGTCAGCATGACTCTTTCATCGGTCTTGCGACCCCTGCAAACGCCATCTTCTGGGGCGGTATATGTTGCATGCCATACGCAATACTGGCTTACGATTGGATGGGCTGGTGTGTGTTAGGGTTATCGCTGGTGAGTTGCTATCTGCTGAACGCAGAGATTCCGTTCTTCAGTTTCAAGGGCTGGGCAAAAGAGAAGACAGTGATCATCAGTTTTCTTCTCGGTTGCGTGATACTAATCGGTTATTGCGTGACGAAAGCTATTCTGAATCACCATCCGGAGTTCGCGCTCTTCAGCGGTACGGCTTGTATCCTTTGGTACGTGACGCTGAATCTACTGTTGGCGTGTACACGAAAGAAATAATTGAGAACAGCACAAAACCCTTACTAAACCCTTACTTTACCAGCATGAAACGCGCCTCCATTTTTATTGCATCAATCCTCTTCTCCGTCGGAATGATGGCGGAGAGTTATACGATTATATTCAACAGCAGCCATGCGGATTCGAGTTCTCCCACAAGCGAATTGACCAGTATTGTGCTGAGTGCCACCAATAACTGCGTCAGTTCCATTGAAAAAGCCAATTGTATATATCGAGCCAAAGAAGGATTCGGTATTAAAGGCGCAAAAAGCAGCGAGAAAGGAGAGTTAGTCATTGGATTGGACGATACCTATCCAATAACTAAAATGACCGTATATGCCGCGCCATGGTCCAATTTAAACGGCGTTCCTGATAATAAAAAAATCCTAATATGCGGACAAAACTTGGAATGGGATGCTAATCATCTTAGCGAAATCTATCCATACGAATTTACGCTAAATCAATCCTTAGAAAGTATATCTATTTCCTCAAGTGTAAAATCCGGGAACCGCTGGTACATACAAAAGATTGAGTTTGAGGCAGCGGATCCACATCCTACACAAGCCGTTTTGGAGATGCAGTATCCGATTATGGACTTCGGTGGCGTCAAATGGACAAGTCCGGATGAACCGATGGAGGATATTCTCAGCTT